>NZ_JBFTRB010000002.1:0-453710 GCF_056399305.1 Arthrobacter sp. 01N444 | reverse complement strand
AGGCACGGCACCGGGACGCTGCTGTTCACCGGCCCCGTCACCACAGGCACCATCCGCAAGCTCGCCTGCGACGCCGACATCATCCCGGTCGTCCTCGGCGGCGAGGGCCAGGTCCTGGACATCGGCCGCGCCTCCCGCATCTTCCCGCCACACATCCGCAAGGCCATCACGGCCCGGGACCGGGGCTGCGCCTTCCCCCAATGCACGATCCCGGCCCCCTGGTGCGAGGCCCACCACATCACCTACTGGTCCCGCGGCGGAACCACCGGAACCGGCAACGGCACCCTGCTCTGCTCCCATCACCACCACGTGATCCATAAGGAACACTGGAGCATCCAGATGCGCACCGGCATCCCCTGGTTCATCCCGCCACCCCACCTCGACCCCGCCCAGACACCCCGCCGGAACACCTACTTCCGTCTGGAGTGACCCCGTGGCCGCCGCGTGACAGAAGCCCTGACGGCCGGGTCACCGTGGGGGTCGAACGGCAGCGGCCCGGACGGCCGGGTGGAACAGATACTTCCGCCCACCAGTAGCGCCCCGCGGCGCTTACGGCTAGTCCCGCCGACACGTCACCGCCTCCACCGCGCGCAATATCGGCTGCGACTTCGACATGATCCCCGTCGTCCTCGGCGGCGAGGGCCAGGTCCTGGACACCGGCCGAATCTCTCCGCGTCCGGGGGCGAAGCCCACCCAATCACGTAGTAGTTCCGCGCCGGAACCACTGGGCTGGACAACGGGACAGGTCGATAATAAGAGCTCTGGGAGCGGTGGTTATTCCTCAGAGAATCTTGCGCCGAAGACTCACGATTGCAACGCAGTTAGGGCTGCGATAGTTTGTGCCTTGAACGACACAATCATGTGGAACCTGGGACGCCACTGTTAGGTGGCGCTCAAGTGTGGATATGAGCCACGCGCGTACTCTTTCAAGAAGGGTTTCGCTCGATGGCAAGCTGCACCAAGATCACCTACTCCACCCCCTGGCACGCGAACCGCGCGCTCAAGGAAATCATCCGGCAGGGCTCGTCATCTGGGGGCAAGTTGCCCGCGAGCGTATACCCATGCGGAGGCTGCAAGGGATGGCACCTGACCTCGAAAAGGGCAGCTGGAAAGGCAAAGAAGTGGCAACGCCATTCTTCGTGAAAGTTTCACCAGCGCGCTAATGGGACCCTGCGTACTCGCACAACCACGTGATCCACGAGGACTGTGGACCATCCGGATGCGGACCGACGGCATACCCGGTTCGTCCCCGCCGCACGTCGACCCGGCCGGGCCGGACCGGGCCGGGCCTACCGATGATCGCGCCGGCGCGTCATCAAGAGCAAGGGTGATCAGGAGGTCCGGCCGGCGCAACCAGATCAGCCCCGCCGGCCGAGCGGGCGTTAGAGGAACTCGGCCCGGCCTTCCATTGCCGAGGACGCCAATGCGTGTTCCCGCCGCGGGATCCTGCCGGCCGCTTTCGCCAGCCTGCCGGCGATGACGGCATGTTTGAAGGCCTCGCCCATGAGCACCGGATTCTGCGCACGGGTCACCGCCGTAGCCAACAGCACGGCGTCGCAGCCGAGTTCCATCGCCAGGGCAGCGTCCGAGGCCGTGCCGATCCCGGCATCCAGCACCACGGGCACGGACGCGCGCGAGACGATCAGCTCGATGTTGTGCGGGTTCAGGATGCCCAGTCCGGTGCCGATCGGGGCGCCCAACGGCATCACGGCCGTCGCGCCGAGGTTTTCGAGCCGGAGGGCAAGCACGGGGTCGTCGTTCGTGTAGGCGAAGACCTTGAAGCCTCGGGCCACGAGCTGTTCGGTTGCGTCCACGAGTTCGACGGCGTCCGGCAGCAATGTGTGTTCGTCGGCAATTACTTCGAGCTTGACCCAGTCCGTTTCCAGGGCCTCCCGCGCCAGCTCGGCGGTGAGGACTGCGTCCTTGGCGGTGAAGCAGCCTGCCGTGTTGGGCAGTACCCGGATCTGATGGTCCTCGAGCAGCTGGAACAGCGAGCCCGTCTCCGCCGGCGAATAGCGGCGCATCGCCACCGTGGTCAGCTCCGTCCCGGACGCCACCAGCGCCGCCCCGAGCCCGTCCAGGCTCGGCGCACCGCCGGTTCCCATGATGAGGCGGGAGCCGAGCCTTACGCCGTCGACCACGAACGGATCGGCCACCGCACCGGTCATGGGGACGGCCTGTGTTCCTGCGAACGTCGTCTCGTTCATGCTGGTCATCCTCCTTGGACTGCCGTGACAAGTTCGACGTCGTCGCCGTCGGCGAGCGCCGTGGCGTGCCACTGGCTGCGCGGCACCACTTCGGCGTTGCGGGCGACGGCGACACCGAGCTTCCGCCCGTCGGCGGCGCGGCCGTCGGGGCCGATGCTCCGGCCAGTGAGCTGGCTGACGAGTGTGGAGACGGAGGCGCCGTCGGCGACGCTCTGATCCATTCCGTTAAGTCGGATGTTCATGCTGCTTCCTTCTTGGGGCTGTCCCCGGACGTAACCGGGATGCGGGAAAAACGGTCGGGGCGGAACCCGGCCCAGCGCGGGTCCGGCGTGAAATCCATGAGTTGCCGGCACACGGCGGCAGCGGCGGGGGTCAGCAGGACGCCGTGCCGGAAGAATCCTGTGGCGATGATGAGTCCCGGGACGTCGCCGCCGTCCGCTTGTGCGATCCGCCCCAGCAGCGGGGCATTGTCCGGGGTTCCGGGCCGCGCCCGCGCCGTGGCTTCCAAAAGCTCCAGCTCGGCGACCGCAGGCACCAGCTGCTGGGCATCCCGCAGCAGCTGGTAAATGCCGCCGGCGGAAACCGCGTGCGGATCCGACGGTCCATCCTCCCGCTGGGTGGCCCCGATCACCACGGTGCCGTCCTGGCGGGGGACGATGTACACCGGGATGCCGCGCACCATGCCCCGCACGGTGGCCGTGAGCAGCGGCTGCAGATGCGGAGGCACGCGGAGCCGGAGGATGTCGCCGTAGACGGGCCGCAGCGGCAGCGCCAGCCCGGCCGGAAGCTCCTCGAGCGCGGCGGCGCCGAGCCCGTTGGCGACCACGGTCTCGGCAGCCCGCACGGTACCGCCGCCAGCCAACCGCACACCTGCCACCTGTCCGTCCTGCCACAGCAGGCCTGCCGCGCGCCGCCGGACGAAGCTGCCGCCTTCCGCACCGAGCACGCCGGCGAGCAGGGTGATCAGCAGGCGGGGGTCCACCTGGTGGTCGGCCGGGATGTCGAAGGCACACGAGATGCCGGGACTCAGGAGGGGCTCCCGGGTGCGCGCCTCGCGCACTGTCAGTGGCTCCACGGCCAGGCCGCATGCCTTCTGGACTTCCCTCAAGTCCGCGAGCGCGCGCCGGTCCGCCGCGTCGGCCCCCACCGCCAGGGTCGGCGTCGTTAAGTAGCCGGTACCCGCCGGGGAATCCGCGCCGGCGGCACCGGCGTCGAGAGCTGCAGCGAATCCTGGCCACAACCGGGAGGCCTCGAGCATCAGTTCCAGGAGCTGTTCCTCCTGGTAGTGCAGTTCACTCACGGGGGCCAGCATGCCGGCCGCGGCCCAGCTGGCTCCGCTGCCGGGAGCATCATCGATCAGGACCACGGATCGGCCCGAGCGGATGGCCTCGAACGCGATGCCATGGCCGATCACCCCGCCGCCGATCACGGCCACGTCGGCAGTCGTATCCCCCGCGATGATTCCCTCTGCGGTACCGGTCCCTGTGTCACAAACCTGGGCGGCGGCGTCATTTGCGGCTCCGGCTGCACGGCCTGCTCGTGTGCCCATGAAAAATTCCTTCCCTACGCCGGTACTAGCCGGATCAGGTCAAGCGGTCGGCTCTGACGCCCTCTCAGCCGGGCAGCGGCGACATGGCTGCTGCGGGCTCCCGCGGTATGCGCCCAGTTTAGAGGAACTAGGCTGGTCCCATGAGCCAGGACCCTCTCCACACCACCGCCCGCCTCTATCTCTGCACCGACGCCCGCAGGGACCGCGGCGACTTCGAGGACTTCGTGGACGCCGCCTTCGCCGGCGGCGTGGACATCATCCAGTTGCGCGACAAGTCGCTCGAGGCCTCCGAGGAGCTGGAACTGCTGGAGGTCCTGCACACCGCAGCGCAGCGCCACGGGCGGCTGTGGGCCGTCAATGACCGGGCGGACATCGCCTCCCTGTCCGGGGCTCCGGTGTTCCATGTCGGCCAGAAGGACATTTCGCTCGACGCCGCCCGCGGCTTTCTCGGCAAGGATGCCGTGATCGGCCTGTCCACCCACAGCCCGAAGCAGGTGGACGCCGCCATCGCTGCCGCGCCAGGCCGCAAAGGGCTCGATTATTTCTGTGTGGGCCCCGTGTGGGCGACGCCCACCAAGCCCGGACGCGCCGCCGTCGGCCTCGATCTGGTGCGCTACGCCGCCCAGGCGATCGGCGGGGCGGACGCGGAGGGAACCGGCAAGGTCGACGAAAGCGTGCTGCCGTGGTTCGCGATCGGCGGGATCGACCTCAGTAACGTGGAGCAGGTAGTCGATGCCGGTGCCCGGCGGATCGTCGTGGTCCGGGCGATCACCGACGCCACTGATCCGGCCCACGCCGCCGGAGCCTTGCTGGCGGCGCTGGACGCCGCCGCATCCTAAGCAGGTCCCCAGCCAGTAATGCCGGCCGGCACTGAATCTATCCGGCGAGACCCAGCTCCGTCATCCGGCGCGCGTGATTCGCTGCGAGTTCGGCTGCCAGGCCGTTGACCAGCGCCCGGGCGCCGGCGTCGTCCAGCCCTGACAGTCCGCCGAGGAACGCGTGCTCGGCGCTGACACGCTGGGCGTGGTTCAGTACTTCCCCCAGCAGACGCCTGGCCCACAACGCCAGGCGCGACGCCAGCCGCGGGTCATCGGCCAGGGCCGCCTTGATGCGCGCCTGCAGCACGGCCGTGGACTCACCGGTGGAGCGGACCTGCCCGATCAACTCACGGGTCGCGGCGTCGACGTACCGGCCCACGACGCCGTAAAAGTCCGCGGCGACCGTGTCGATCACGTAGGCCTTCATGAGGGCCTCGTACCAGTCCGACGGGCGCGTGCGTTCGTGGAAGTGGTCCACCGAGGGCTGGAACGGCAGCATGGTGGCCTCCGTATCCAGGCCCATGTGTTCGAGCCGGATTCGGACGAGTTCGTAATGCTGGAACTCGACCACCGCCATCCTGCCCAGCAACGCACGGTCATGCAGCGTGGGCGAATACCGGGCACTCGAGGACAGCCGCTCGAAGGCGGAAAGCTCGCCGTACGCCAAGACTCCCAGCAGGTCGGCAAGGAAGCTGTTGTAGAGGGCAGGATCGTCCGCAGTTGCGCTCATCATCCAAGACTAATAGCGGAAATCGGGCTACCCTGATTTTCGTGTCACATCATCGCCTGACCCCCAGTGTCCACGAGCAGCAGAACCAGCTTGCCGGGGCACTCAAGGCGTTGCGCACCACGCTGGAACTGCCCGGCCCGTTCCCCGAGGATGTGCTGCGCGACGCGGAGGCGGCGGTGGCCGAGCACAAGCTCCCGGACCTTGACCTCACGCACGTCGAGTTCGTGACTATCGATCCGGCATCGTCCACCGACCTGGACCAGGCCCTGTTTATCGAACGGAGCAACGGCGGCTACAAGGTCTTCTACGCCATCGCCGACGTCCCCTCCTTTGTCGCCCCGGGCGGGGCGCTGGACGCCGAGACCCGGCGCCGCGGCCAGACCTTCTACACCCCGGACGGCCGGATTCCGCTGCATCCGGAGATTATCAGCGAGGCCGCCGGCAGTCTGCTCGCCGGGCAGCTGTGCGCGGCGTTCGTCTGGGAGTTCGAGCTCGACGCCGCGGCAGAGGTCGCCTCGGTCCTCGTGCGCCGGGCACAGGTCCGCAGCCGCGCGAAGCTCAACTACAAAGGCGTCCAGGCCGAGCTCGACGCCGGCACCGCGGCGCCCGTGCTGCAGCTGCTGAAAGAAGTAGGCCTCAAACGGGTGGAACTGGAACGACTGCGCGGCGGCGCGAGCCTGAACATGCCGGAACAGGAGATCCAGCAACTGCCCGACGGCGGCTACCGGATCGTAGCGGCCCCGCCGCTGCCGGTGGAGGACTGGAACGCCCAGATTTCACTCATGACCGGGATGGCCGCCGCGGCGCTCATGCTCCAGGGCAAAGTCGGCATCCTCCGCACCATGCCCGCCCCGGACGAGGCATCACTGCGCCACTTCCACCGGCAGACCCACGCCCTCGGCAAGCCCTGGGACGGGGAAATGCGCTACGGCGAGTACCTGCGGACCCTTGACCCGACGGACCCCCGGCAGCTGGCCATTGTGCATTCGGCCGGGATGCTCTTCCGCGGTGCCGGATACACACCCTTCGACGGCACAGTGCCCAACGCCGCCGTCCAGTCCGCCATCGGCGCCGCGTACGCCCATTCCACGGCACCGCTGCGGCGGCTGGTCGACCGCTTCGTGCTGGTAATCTGTGAGGCCCTGAGCAACGGCACCGAAGTTCCTGCCTGGGCCCGGGAGGCGCTGCCGTCCCTCCCCGCCATCATGGGCACCTCGGACCAGTTGGCGGCAAAACTGGAGCGGCTGGCGCTGGACACCGTTGAGGCGGCCCTGCTCGTCAACCACGTCGGCCAGGAATTCGACGCTGTCGTCATCTCCGGTCCCAAGCCGGCCAAGGGCACCAACGGCACCAGCAACGGCAACGGCGGGAAGACCAACGGCAACGGAAACGGCCCGTCCGGGATCGTCCAGATCGCCGAGCCCGCCGTGACCGCACGCTGCCCCGGCGAGCTGGAACCGGGCACCAAAGTCCGGGTCCGGGTGGTGTCCTCGGACATCGTCACGCGGGAAATCCAGTTGGAGCTCGTGGGCTGACGGCCGGCTATCGGTCCGTTGACGGCCCGCTGGCCGTCCTCACGCCGTCCCCACGCCGTCGCCAGCCAGCGCTCCCGGCCGCCCTCCCGGTCACTTCCCGAGGCGCAATCACCAGCCCAGTCGAGGATCCACGCCTTGTACAGCTAGACTGAAGAGGTAGAAATGGATGCCCGGTCGTTGATTTCCATGATTTTCGAATTCAACAAGCCCGCCCCTACGCGATCTTGAGATACACCCGCTGGTCCCCAGTGCCAGCATTTAGATAGCCCGCGATCGGCTTCCACTGGAATTGCTTGCGCGCCTGAGCGTGCTCCGGAACGGCCACCACGGCCGGCCCCGTTGAGCAAGCAGCGCAGCCCAAAATGAATAAGGAAACTCCCCTGTGAGTGAATTGCACACGCACCAGCTTCTGACCGATGAGTCCGGCACGGAGACCATCGAGCCCGAAGAGACCATCATCTCGGACGAAAAGCCGCACGAGATTGCCGAGAAGACCTTTGCCGACTTCAATGTCCGTGCCGACATCGTGGAGTCCCTGGCCGACGCCGGCATCACCCACCCCTTCCCGATCCAGGCCATGACCCTGCCGGTCGCACTGGCAGGGCATGACATCATCGGCCAGGCCAAGACCGGTACTGGCAAGACCCTCGGCTTCGGCATCCCGGCGCTGCAGCGCGTCGTCGGCCGCGACGACGCCGGCTTCGACAAACTGGCCGTTCCCGGCGCCCCGCAGGCCCTGGTGATCGTGCCCACCCGCGAGCTGGCCGTCCAGGTAGCCAAAGACCTCGAAAACGCCGCCAAGAAGCGCAACGCCCGCATCGCCACCATCTACGGTGGCCGCGCTTACGAGCCGCAGGTCGAGGCGCTGCAGAACGGCGTCGAGGTTGTCGTCGGTACCCCCGGCCGCCTGATCGACCTCTTCAAGCAGAAGCACCTGAGCCTGAAGAACGTCAAGATCGTTATCCTCGACGAAGCCGACGAGATGCTGGACCTCGGGTTCCTGCCGGACGTCGAGACCCTGATCGCCGGCACGCCCGCGGTCCGCCAGACGCTCCTGTTCTCCGCCACCATGCCCGGCCCGGTCATCGCCATGGCCCGCCGCTACATGACCCAGCCGACACACATCCGCGCCGCGGACCCGGACGACGAGGGCCTGACCAAGCGCGATATCCGCCAGCTGATCTACCGTGCCCACAGCATGGACAAGGTGGAAGTGGTGGCCCGCATCCTGCAGGCCCGCGGACGCGGCCGGACCATCATCTTCACCAAGACCAAGCGCACCGCCGCGAAGGTGGCCGAGGAACTGGTGGACCGCGGTTTTGCTGCGGCCGCCATCCACGGTGACCTCGGGCAGGGCGCCCGCGAACAGGCGCTGCGCGCCTTCCGCAACAACAAGGTGGACGTCCTCGTTGCCACCGACGTCGCCGCCCGCGGCATCGACGTCGACGACGTCACCCACGTGATCAACTACCAGTGCGTCGAAGACGAGAAGATCTACCTGCACCGCGTGGGCCGCACCGGCCGTGCCGGCAACAAGGGCACCGCCGTGACGTTTGTCGACTGGGACGACATGCCGCGCTGGGGGCTCATCAACAAGGCCCTCGGCCTGAGCTACCCCGAGCCCGTGGAAACCTACTCGTCCTCGCCCCACCTGTTCGAGGAACTCGACATCCCCGCAGGCACCAAGGGCCGGCTGCCGCGCGACAAGCGTGTGCTGGCCGGGGTCGACGCGGAGGTCCTCGAAGACCTCGGCGAGACCGGCAAGAAGAACTCGCGCACCAGCGCAAAGGACGGCGCAAAGGACGGCAGCCGCACGAGCAGCCGTGACGGCGCCCGTGAAGGCAGCCGCACGAGCAGCCGTGACGGTGCCCGCGAGGGCAGCCGGACCGGCGGACGTGACTCGCGCCGCAGCGGCACCGAAGCCGGCGGACGCTCCGGCGACCGCCGTCGCCGTCCCGCCGAGGCCGATGCCGCCACGGCGTCCACTGCGAACGGACAGGGACCGGAAGCTGCTGCCGCCGCGCCGGCGAAGGCCCCCACCGAGGTGGACCGGGCGACCCGTGCCCGGCGCCGGACCCGCACCCGCCGCCGCAACGGCGAGGTAGTGGCCGGCGGCGACGCACAGCCGAGCGGCGCCGAGGCCTAATCCCCTCCATGACTGACACCGTCTGGGCGCCGGACGGCAGCAACCTGGTGGTTCACGCGGACAACGCGGAATACCTCCCCACGCTGCCGGACGGCGCCTTCACACTGATTTACGTGGACCCGCCCTTCAACACCGGCCGGGTCCAGCGGCGCCAGGAAACCAGGATGGTGCTCAACGCCGGCGGCGAGGGTGACCGCGTCGGGTTCAAGGGCCGGTCCTACGACACCATCAAGGGCGCGCTGCACAAGTACGACGACGCGTTCAGCGACTACTGGTCCTTCCTCGAGCCCCGGCTCGTGGAGGCCTGGCGGCTCCTGGCCGACGACGGCACCCTGTACCTGCACCTGGACTACCGCGAGGTGCACTACGCAAAGGTCATGCTGGACGCGATCTTCGGCCGCGAATGCTTCCTGAACGAGATCATCTGGGCGTACGACTACGGTGCACGGGCCAAGTACCGCTGGCCCACCAAGCACGACAACATCCTCGTCTACGTCAAGAACCCGGCGAAGTACCACTTCGACAGCGCCGAGGTGGACCGTGAGCCCTACATGGCGCCCGGACTGGTGACCCCCGCCAAGCGCGAGCTCGGCAAGCTGCCCACGGACGTGTGGTGGCACACGATCGTTTCGCCGACCGGCAAGGAGAAAACCGGCTACCCGACGCAGAAGCCGGAGGGGCTGATCCGCCGCGTGGTTGCGGCCTCGAGCCGGCCGGGCGACTGGTGCCTGGACTTCTTCGCAGGTTCCGGCACGCTCGGGTCCGTGGCCGCGAAACTCGACCGCAGGTTCGTGTGCGTGGACCAGAACCAGCCGGCCATCGACGTGATGGCCAAACGCCTGGCCGCGCAGGCGCAGTTCACGTCTTTCCCGACCCTCTGACCCGCCGCCCTCACCACGCCCCGCCGTTCCCGCCCGTTGCGCTAACACTTGTGGCGGCTATTCGGGTCCTGGGGGGCCTCATAGGGACGCTAAGTGATAGCTCAACACGGGTCCAGGGTCTCAGCGGACTGGGTCTCAGCGCACCACGGACGAGCCCGTGCCCAGTTCCTCGATCCGGGCAAAGACTTCTGCGGAGGTCAGATTCTCGCCCAGCAGGTTCGGCTTTCCCGCGCCGTGGTAATCGGAGGACCCTGTGATCAGCAGGCCATAGCGTTCGGCGATGCGGCGCAGGAACGTCCGGCCCTCCTCGGGGTTGTCCCGGTGGTAGATTTCCAGGCCGGCCAGGCCGGCGTCGATCATCTCCCGGTAGGTCCCCTCCCCCACGATCCGGCCGCGGGCGGATGCCACTGGGTGGGCGAACACCGGGACGCCCCCGGCTGCACGGACCAGTTCGACGGCGAGCGCCGGCTCCGGCGCATAGTGCTGGACCCAGTAGCGCGAGCGTGCTGTGAGGATGGAACCAAAAGCCTCGGCCCGGTCTTCCACCACACCGGCCGCGACGAGCGCGTCGGCGATGTGGGGGCGGCCCAGGGTGGCACCCGGCGCGACGTGATGAATCACGTCGTCCCATGTCAGCGGGTAGTCCTCCGACAAAAGGGTGACCATCTTCTGCGCCCTCGTGTGCCGGGCGTCCTTGGACTTGGTGATTTCCTCAAGCAGCCCGGGATGCGCGGGGTCGTGGAGGTAGCTGAGCAGGTGAACGCTGATGCCTTCCGCGGTGCGGCAGGAGATCTCCATCCCCGGGACCAGCGCGACCCCGGCTTTCCGGGCTGCGACGGCGGCCTCCGCCCACCCGGCAGTGGAATCGTGATCGGTCAGGGCGACGACGTCGAGGCCCGCGGCGGCGGCGGACTCCATGACGCCGGCCGGCGCCTGGGTGCCGTCGGAAACGTTGGAGTGCGCATGCAGGTCGATCCTCACCTCACCAGCCTAGTAGATGGCAGGATCCAAAGCCTCGGCCCCTTCGTGCCGGGGCCCTGCAGCGGCCCTGCACCGCGAGCGCGCCGTTGGCCTAAGCCGCGGCGCTGGTGAGACTATGGGACGGTGAACGATGCAGATAACACCCTAGTCTCCGCTTCCCAGCCCCTCGAAGAGCGCGTCAACAACCGCTCGCAGCGGCCCAGCTCCGACGCCTTCAAGGCCTTCATGGCCAGCAACTGGGCGCCGGCCTCGCAACAGCTCCCCGAGCGGGATGCCGTCGCGGGCCACGCCGCAGGCCGGCGCCGCTCCATCTCAGGCCAGTTCAAAGGTGAACGCCTGGTCATCCCCGCCGGCCCGCTGAAGGTCCGCTCGAACGACTGCGACTACCGCTTCCGGCCGCACTCCGCCTTCGCGCACCTCACCGGCCTCGGCCTGGACCACGAACCTGATGCGGTCCTGATCCTGGAACCGGTAGCGGAGGGCACCGGCGACGACGGCGGAAACCACCACGCCACGCTGTACTTCCGCCCGTTGGCCGGCCGCGACACCGAGCAGTTCTACGCCGATTCCCGCTCCGGGGAGTTCTGGATCGGCGCACGCCCGACCCTGGCCGAGTTCAAGGCCAAGCTGGGACTGGACACGGCCGACATCGCCGAACTTGAACTCGCCATCACCAAGAATGTCGGTGCGCCGGAGATCGGCGGAATATCCATCAGGCTGGTCCGCAAGGTTGACGAGAACATTGATGCCCTCGTCGACACTGCCCGCTACAACACGGCCAAGGACCCCGACAACCTCGACCTGAGTGTGCTCGACGCCCTGGACGAGAAACTCACAGAGGCCCTCTCGGAACTGCGCCTGCTCAAGGACGAGTGGGAAATCGAACAGATGAAGATCGCCGTCGCCGCCACCGTGGCCGGCTTCACCGAGGTGGTCAAGGCGATCCCGCGGGCGCTGACCCACCACCGCGGCGAGCGCGTCGTGGAAGGGGCGTTCTTCGCCCGGGCCCGCGAAGAAGGCAACGAGCTCGGCTACGACACCATCGCCGCCTCCGGCAACAACGCCACCGTGCTGCACTGGACCCGGAACACCGGCAAGATCAACGCCGGCGAACTGCTGCTCCTGGACGCCGGAGTCGAGGCCGACTCCCTCTACACCGCGGACATCACCCGCACCCTGCCGGCCAACGGCAAGTTCTCTGAGGTCCAGCGCAAGGTCTACGAGGCAGTGCTCGACGCCGCCGACGCCGGCTTTGCCGCTGCCCAGCCGGGCACGAAGTTCCGGGACATCCACACCGCAGCCACCACGGTGCTGGCCGAGCGGCTCGCCGAATGGGGCCTCCTGCCCGTCTCCGTCGAGGAAGCCGTGAGCACCGAGGGCCAGCAGCACCGCCGGTGGATGCCGCACGGCACCAGCCACCACCTCGGCCTCGACGTCCACGACTGCGCCCAGGCGAAGCGGGAACTCTACCTCGACGGCGTGCTCAGGCCCGGCATGGTGTTCACGATCGAACCCGGCCTGTACTTCAAGAACGAGGACATCGGCATCCCCGAGGAATACCGCGGCATCGGCGTCCGGATCGAGGACGACATTCTCATGACGGCCGACGGGCCGGTCAACCTCAGCGCCGCACTGCCGCGCAAGGCCGACGACGTCGAGTCCTGGATGGCGGGCATCTACCTGGAAGTGGACGGCCAGACGCCGTAGGTCAGCCAGGCAGTATATAGCAGCAAGAAAGGGAGCGTCCCCGCACCGGGGCGCTCCCTTCTTGCTGCTATTTGCTGCTATTTGCTGCTATTTGCTGCTGTTTCCTGCCTGAATCAGTGCTGCTGGCCGTCCTGGCCTGCCGCGGGCTTCTCGCTGTCCGTGACCCTGACCCCGTACTGCGGGCGGCCGTCCGGGAGATCCGGATAGCTCACCCCAGAAACCCGGCCGGCCGGGCGGGCCGCCGCCTCCTCAGCTGGGGCCGGTGCCGTCGGAGCGGGGCCTGCGGGGCCCTCCTGCTGGGGTGCACCGCCCTGGTACTGTCCGGCGGGGTCTGCGCCGGTCTCCGGCGTTCTCTGGCCGTACGGGTCGTTCCAGCCCGCGGGGCGCTGCGGCGCATGGCTCTGCTGTCCCGGCTGCTGCGGGCCCGGCTGCTGCGGTGCCTGATGGCGGTAGTCCTGCTGCGCGAAACCGCCGGCTGCGGCACCGGACGCGTCATGCGCCGTCATGGGCAGCTGGTGGAGCAGGCGCCGCGCTTCGCCGGCGGCCTCGAAGGAGACCACGACGTCGTAATTGGTCGCCACCACCTGGCTGGTTGAGGTGAAGTCACGCTTGCCGCGCTGCATGGCGTACGTGACGATGCCAAACAGCATGAAGAACGCTGCACCCATCAGCACTGACGTCACAATCGAGAAATAACCGGGGGTTGTGGAGAAGAACGACAGCATGACGCCGACGAACAGGCCGAACCACATGCCGCTGAGGGCGCCGGAGAGGGCGACGCGGGGGTAGGTAAGCCGGCCGGTCACCCGCTCGACCATCTTCAGGTCATTGCCCACGATCGACACCATCTGCACGGGGAACTGCTGGTCAGCCAGGTAGTCCACCGCCTTCTGGGCATCCAGGTAGGAGTTGTAGGAACCGACAACGTCGCCTCTCGGGACGGTGCGTGCCTCGTCCGAGCCGTTGGGGGCACCGGCCCTGGGAGCACCAAAAATGTTTGACATATGCCCATTCTCACCCATCGGGCTGGTGTGCGGCTGGAAATTCAGCTAAAAGAGAGCAGACTCGGTAGCCTGTAGGGGTGAGCACGAATCTTTCGCGAGTGTTTGTCGCGCGCCTCCTCGGACTGGACGTCTTCGACCCATTGGGTGACCGTCTGGGTCGGCTGCGCGACGTCGTGGTGCTCTCCCGCGGAACCAGGGGCGCCCCGCACGTGGTGGGCATCGTCGTCGAGGTCCCCGGCAAGAAGCGCGTCTTCGTGCCGATGACCCGGATTACGTCCATAGACCAGACCCAGGTCATCTGCACCGGGCTGGTCAATCTTCGCCGTTTCGAACAGCGCGGCGCGGAAACCCTCGTGGTGGCCGAAATGTTCGACCGCCGGGTGACCCTTGCGGACGGCAGCGGCGACGCAACCATCGAGGACATCGCCATGGACCGGCACCGCTCCGGCGACTGGTTCGTCAGCAAGCTCTTCGTCCGCCGCGGCCACTCCCTCTCGCCCCTGAGCCGGCTGCGCCGCAATGAAACCCTCATCATCGACTGGGCCGATGCCCGGCAAGGCGCCAAGACCGAGCCCCAGGCCGCCACCCAGTTCGTGGCCACGCACGAGGACCTCAAGCCCGCCGACTTCGCCGAAGCCCTGCAGGAAATGAGCGACAAGCGCCGCTTCGAGGTTGCGAGCGAACTCCAGGACGAACGGCTCGCGGACGTCCTGCAGGAGATGCGCGAAGGTGATCAGGTGGAAATCCTCTCCGCCCTGGACGTCAACCGCGCCGCCGACGTCCTCGAGGAGATGGATCCGGACGACGCCGCCGACCTCTTGGCCGAACTCCCCAGCGCCCAGGCTGAAGAACTCCTGCAGTTGATGGAACCCGAAGGCGCCGAAGACGTCCGCCGCCTGCTCGAATACGACGAGGACACCGCCGGCGGGCTCATGACGCCCGTGCCGGTGATCCTGCCCCCGGAAGCAACCGTCGCCGAGGCCCTCGCGCACGTACGCCGGGAGGAACTCTCCCCCGCCCTGGCGTCGTCGATCTTCGTCGCCCGGCCCCCGTTGGAGACGCCGACGGGACGATTCCTCGGCGTCGTCCATATCCAGCAGCTCCTGCGCTTTCCGCCGCCGGAGCCGCTGGGCAATCTGGTGGACAAAAGCCTGGAGCCGGTCTCCGACCAGGCCCACATCAGCGAGGTCGCCCGCGCGCTGGCAACGTACAACCTCAACTCGCTTCCAGTTGTCAACGATGACGGACGGCTTGTGGGGGCGGTGACTGTTGACGACGTGCTTGATCATCTGTTGCCGGACGACTGGCGCGCCCACGAGGACGATGCCCCGATAAGAAAGCTTGGAGGCCGCATTGGCTGATCCCACAGCACCACGGACCTCCAATGTCCGCCCTGGCGGCAGGACCACCGGCGGCCTTGACACGCCACTAAGCGGCCGGCAGCGTATCCTGCCCAACTTCCGTCCCGACCCGGACGCCTTCGGCCATGCCACAGAAGGCTTCGCCCGTTTCATGGGCACCCCCGCGTTCCTGATGTACATGACGGTGTTCTGCTTGTTCTGGCTGGGCTGGAACACGTGGGCGCCGGAGGAATGGCAGTTCGATTCACGGGCGCTGGGCTTCACGCTGCTGACCCTCATGCTGTCCCTGCAGGCCTCCTACGCCGCGCCCCTGCTGCTGCTGGCCCAGAACCGCCAGGACGACCGCGACAAGGTCTCGCTGCAGCAGGACCGCCAGCGGGCCGAGCGCAATCTCTCCGACACTGAATACCTGACCCGGGAACTTGCGTCCCTGCGCATCGCGCTGCGCGAGGTCGCCACCCGCGATTACGTCCGCGCCGAGCTCCGCAGCCTGCTGGAGGACATGCTGGAGGCCCAGGAGGAACTGCGCACCCACGATCCTTCCGCCGGCGCCCACGAGACCCCGCGGGAAAAGGTCAAGGAAAAGATGAAGGAGCGGCGCGACAAGCAGCGCAGCCCCCGGACCCAGCAAATCCCCCGGGTAAAAGCCGGCGGCAAGCGCGATGACCCGGCGAGGGACCGTGCCCAGGGCTCTTCGCAGGACCCGACAGGGAACCCTTCGGGGAAACTGCCGAACCCGTCGGCGAACCACTCCGGGGCCGCGGCCGATCCCACCCGCCAGCCCGCACACCGCACAATCCCCGAAAGCTGAGCATCGCCCGCATGAGCACCCCGCTGGAACAGGCAGTGCACGGCGCACTTGCCACCGTGATCGACCCTGAGCTCCGCCGCCCCATCACCGAGCTCGGCATGGTGGAGTCCGTTGAGATCGGCGACGGCGGCCGCGTGCGGATCGCGGTGCTGCTGACCATCGCGGGCTGCCCGCTGCGCGGAACCATCACGGCGGACACCGAGGCTGCCCTGTCCGCCGTCCCGGGCGTCACCGGCGTGGACGTGGACCTCAAAGTCATGACGCAGGTCCAGCGCGACGCCCTCAAGGAGCAGTTGCGGGGCGCCGGCGCCCAGCGCGGCATCCCGTTCAACGCGCCGGGCTCGCTGACCAAGGTGTACGCCGTCGCCAGCGGGAAGGGCGGCGTGGGCAAGTCCTCGGTCACTGTCAACCTGGCGTGCGCCCTGGCGGCCCAGGGGCTCCGTGTGGGGATCGTGGACGCGGATGTGTACGGTTTCTCCGTTCCGGCGCTGATGGGCATCACACAGGCCCCCACGCGGGTGGACGACATGATCCTGCCGCCCGTGGCCTACGGGGTCAAGGTCATCTCCATCGGCATGTTCGTCACCGGGAACCAGCCCGTGGCGTGGCGGGGCCCGATGCTGCACCGGGCGCTGGAGCAGTTCCTCACCGACGTCTACTTCGGCGACCTCGACGCCCTCTTCCTGGACCTGCCCCCCGGCACCGGCGACATCGCGATCTCCGTCGCCCAACTGCTGCCCAAGGCGCAGATCCTCGTCGTGACCACCCCGCAGGCGGCCGCCGCGGATGTTGCCGAGCGGGCGGGTGCGATCGCCACCCAGACGGGCCAGACCGTGGCCGGCGTCGTGGAAAACATGTCCTACCTTGAAATGCCCGACGGCGGCAGGATGGAACTGTTCGGCAGCGGCGGCGGCGCCGTGCTCGCCGGGCGCCTCTCGGCCACCGTGGGTGAGGACGTGCCGCTGTTGGGCCAGATTCCACTCGAAGTCCTGCTGCGTGAGGGTGGGGATTCCGGAGTGCCGCTGGTGCTGGGCCGTCCGGAGACGCCTGCGGCCGTGGCCTTGGCGGGGATCGCCGGCAGGCTGGCGTCGGTTCCCCGCGGCCTCAAGGGCATGCCGCTGGGTCTGCAGCCCCGCTGACAGCGCCCGGCCGCATCCCTGCGCAGGCACTGCGGCAGGCCCGCCGCGGGAAGTCCTAGGTCGCCTCTGAGTCGAAGGGGGCCGGTTCACCCTCGGGCAGCCGCTCGAGCACCCGCTCGGGGCGGTGCGAGGCGACAGCAGTCGCGGCAGCGGCCGTGGAGACCGTTGCGGGTGCCCCGGTGCTCATCGGCTTGGTGTCATCGTCAAGGAGCGCTTCCTTGATGATGCGGCGGGGATCGTACTGGCGCGGATCGTACTTCTTCCAGTCGACCTCATCGATGTCGATGCCGACTTCTTCCTTGATCTGTTCCCGCGCACCGGACGCCATCCGGCGCACTTCCTTGACAATATTGGCAAGTTTTTGGGTGTATTCGGGCAGCCTGCTGGGACCAATCACCAGAAGGCCGATGATCAGCAGAAGTAAGAACTCCGGTCCATTGATTCCAAGCACTTTAGGAAGGTTACCCTCTCGCTCGGGCTGGCGACGATTCCGCGAAGTCCGTATGCCGGCCATGTCCGGCCCGTCCCTGCCTCACGGTGCCAGGTGCTCCAGGATTCGGCTCAATCCACGTTCGATCCGTTCCGGAATTCCATTGTGCGAGGCCGGCACGGGAGTGCCACTGCTGACCCGGGTCAGCGCGGCAACGCCGTCGTCCGCCTGCTCGGCCGGCAGGTCCGAAATGTACGTGTATGTCGCCGCCGACGTCTGGTAGATGGCCCGGTAGGGCGGGGCGGGGTTGACCCAAAGAAAGCCATACCCGGGTTCGGGGGCGGCCGACGGCGTGCCGGCCTTGGCCGGGATAAAGCCGTCAGCCACGGCGGCGTGTCCGGTCAGCACGTTGATGGGCGAATCTTCGGCCCGTGCGGGTGCGGGGGGCGCCGCGGGCGCCCGCATCGAAGCGTGCTGCTCAAGGACCGTGGCGAAGTGCCGGCCATCCGTGAGGCGAAGTTCCAGGACCTCGTCCCCGGAGATGACGCCGGCACGGGCCCAGATGAGGTGGAATCCGAGCTCGCGCAGCTCCGGACATGTCCACCCCTGCGAGCGGAACGCAGCAAGCTCACCGGTGTTCAGCGTCCCGGCAGGGGTGAAGTCGGGCTCGCCGCCGAGGCCGAACGCAACACGGGGCCCGGTTCCCTCAGCGCCGGGGACGCCGGATCCGCTGGCGTCGAACAGCTCCGTTGCACCGAGCGGCTCACCGCTGCCGGGCAGCCCGGGGGCATCCGGGTGGGCGAGGGTGGCAGTCCCTGCGCCCTCGGCGGGGACCGCGTCGTCGCCTCCCATGACGTACGCGGTGCCGGTCATGAGGGCCAAAGCGGCGACGGCTCCGCCGACAGCAAGCACCGGCAGGCGCGGGCCGCGGCGACGGGCGCCGTGTGGACCCGCGGCGGCGGCGCGACCGGCGACCGGTCCCGCCGTCCCTGGCCGACCCGGCACGGGGTGTCCTGCCGGGAACCGGTCCGAGGGCCACGGACGATGGCCGGCCCCGGCGGCGTCCGCCGCGCCCGGCCGTTCCGCTGCATCCAATACGTCCGCTGTGTCCGCCGGGTCGGGGCGTTCCGCCATGGCCCGTTCCGGAGCTGAAGGTGCCGAAGGTGTAGGAGCCGTAGGTGCCGGAGCTGTAGCTGTAGCTGTAGCTGTAGCTGTAGCTGCAGGCACCGTAGCTTCCGGGGCTGTTTGTTCCCGCTCCGCTTCGGCTGTCCGTTCAGCCGCCGCCCGTTCCGCGGCCAGCTGACCGGTCCGTGCCAGGAGCCGTGCAGTCAGGTCCTCACTGGCCTCGGGCACGGCGGCGCCGCGGAGCTTCTCGAGGTACTGGCGTTCGCGCTGTTGCCGGGCGCGGCATTCGGCACACGATTCCACGTGGTCGTGGCGGCCGGCGGCCCATTTCCGGGTAGCCCCGGGCCCGCCCCAGAACCTGCAGCCTGGTGCTCCCAGCAGCCGTCTCAGCAGACCCATTGACCGGTTCAGAGGAGGCCGGCGATGCGCGGCATCTTGAGCCGCGGCTTGAGGGACTGCTTGGCCGGCTGCGCCGGGCGCGGGTCGCGGTGCGCGAGCTTTTCACGGAGCATTGTCCGGCCGCGGTGAATCCGGGACCGGACGGTCCCGAGTTTGATGTCCAGCGCGGCGGCGACTTCGTCGTAGGAGAGCCCTTCGAGGTCGCACAGCACGACGGCGGCGCGGAAGTCGGGCGGAAGTTCCTCGAGCGCTGCCTGGACATCGACGTCGAGGTTGTTGAATTCGAAGCTTTGCTCCGGCCCGGGCTCCCGGCCCGGCAGCCGCGACTCGGCGTCGTCGGCCAACGCATCAAAGCGGATCCGGCTCTTGCGCCGGGCCTGGTCCAGGAACAGGTTGGTGGTGATCCGGTGCAGCCAGCCATCAAGCGTGCCGGGCTTGAAGTTCTCGAGCGAACGGAAGACCCGCACGAACACCTCCTGGGTGAGGTCCTCGGCGTCGTACTTGTTTCCGGTCAGACGGTACGCAAGGCGGTAGACCTTGGCGGAGTGGTTCGTCACCACTTCCTCCCAGGTCGGCCGGACCCATTCGGCTTCCGCCGCGGTCCGGGACTGGCCGGTTGAATCTGTTGCCTCTGTTGCCGGGACAGGTGCCAGAATCGACATCGTCCACTCCCCTCGTGGATGGTACCTACGCCTGAATTGTGCCTGCTTGCACAGGTTCCTGCACCCTTCATTCGACGCCGATCACCACGCGGATGAGCGGATACCCATCATTTCAAAATAAGCTGGGAATTTCCTGATCCACCGCGGTCTTCCGCCGAAGGCAGAACGACCCCCTCCGGCCGGGGCCACGGTGCTGCCGCTTCCGCGTCCCGTCCCGCCGGACACAGTACGCTGTAGGGAACACTCCCCTGCCGCCCAGAAAGCGATATCCCATGAGCGCCGATAAGTCCACGAGCTGGTCCTATGCAGAAGATCTGCCTGCCGAGGATGAGGTCCTGTTGCACGCGCGCGAACGGTCCTTCGAGCTTGGCGTGACCCCGATCGGCCCCGGCGTGGGCGCCGTGCTGACGGTGCTGGCGGCGGCGTCCAAGGCACAGACCGCCGTGGAGATCGGCACCGGCGCAGGCGTGTCCGGCGTGTGCATCCTGCGCGGGCTGGGTCCGCAGGCTGTCCTGACCACTATCGACGTCGACGTCGAACACCTCAAGGCAGCGCGCGAAGCGTTCCAGGAGGCCGGCAGCCCCGCCAACCGCACCCGCACCATTTCGGGCCGGGCCGGGGATGTCCTGCCCCGGCTTACGGACGGCGCCTATGATCTCGTCTTCATTGACGCGGACAAACCGAACTACCCCAGTTACGTCGAACAGGCCGTGCGGCTGCTCAAATCCGGCGGGCTGCTGATCGTCAACGATGCCCTCGACAAGGACCGGGTCGCGAACCCGGCCGCCCGGGAGGCCACCACCGTGGTGTTGCGCCAGATCGGCAAGTCCATCCGCGACGACGACCGTCTCGCTTCCGCCATGCTGCCCACCGGAGACGGCCTGCTGATCGCGGTGAAGAAGTAGCAGTCAGGATTCACTAGCCCGGGTGCAGGGGCGGGCGCTGACAGCAAAGGGCGGGGTCCGCAGCCTGGTGGCCGGGACCCCGCCCTGTTGCAAAGCTCTTGGCGTGACGCTATTCGGTGACGCCGACGAGGCATTCCTTGAGGTTCGTCGCCTCAGCGGCATTGAGTTCGACTACAAGCCGCCCCCCGCCTTCGAGCGGAACACGCATGATCAGGCTTCGTCCCTCTTTCGTCACTTCCATAGGGCCGTCGCCGGTGCGTGGTTTCATTGCCGCCATAAGGAATATCCCCTCCATTAGTCCCTGACATACCAGCCCGGCCGGGCTGCGTCCGCTTGGCCAATCAAGCCGTCCGGCAGCGCTCCAGGAGGCTGCCGTGACCGGCAAACTCACAAATAAACCGCTTACAAACTGTGTGCTTCTTGTCCTTGCTTATCCTCTATTATCGCGTAACAATGCGCCCGTAGCTAATCGTTGGACTTTCCAGCGCGTCCCGCCAGGCCGGGCCGGCACCGCGAAATGGTGCTGTGCGTCACGGCGGGTAGTCCCCTCCGCCCGGCAGTTGCGCCCACGCCCACAGCCACACAATCCAGACGATCTGCAGCAGCACGAACATGACCACCACGGTGCCGCGGTAGGCGCGGGAACGCGAGAGAAGGGCGGCGCTGAGGGCGAGCGGGAACAGCGGCAGCAGCATCCTGAACGTGCTGGTCTGGGGGTGCAGGAAGACCAGCAGGTAGCCCATATAGCAGCAGCACCAGAGCCTCAGCTCGGTGCCCAGGGCGACGACCGGCCGGGACATCATCAGCAGCGTGAACGCGGCAACGAACACGAAGGGAGCCAGGACGCCGAGGGTCGGCCCGAACAGCATGATGCCGGCGTCGAACCATGGCTTGAACGGCACCAGGTCATCGCCGCGCCATGCGGTTTCGGTCTTGGTGTACGCGCCCGGATCGCCGGTCGCGGTCCAGGCGATGGCCGGCCACAGCAGGGCACCGATGCCGCTGACGGCGGTGAGCCCGCCCAGTGACCACAGCTCGGCTTTGCCGGGGAGGGCGAGGCCGTCCCGGCGCTGCACTGTGACGCCCTGTGTCGCGGGGCTCTGGTTCGCGGGGTGTTGTGCCGTGGCTTGTTGTGCCGTGGGGTGCTGCACAGTGCGGGTCTGCGCAGTACGGGTTTGCGCAGTGAGGCGCTGCCAGAGACGGTAGAGCAGCAACAGGCCCATCATCGCGGCAAACGGAACCCCGGTAGGCCGGGAAAGGCACATCAGGACCACAACGGGCATGGCCCACAGGTACCGGCGCTCCATGACAAGCAGCAGCGCGGCGCCGAGGAGCAGCAGGTTGAGGGATTCGGCGTAGGGCACCTGCAGCACCGGCGCCACCGGGAAAGCCGCCAGGAACACCGTCCCCCAGAGCGCCGTGCGGTGCGTGGCCCGGTGCCGGAAAATTCTGTACGCCACGAGGGCTGCACCCACACCGGAGACCAGGGCGATGGCCGTCAGGGACCACGCCGGGCCCGTGCCTGTCAGCCCGGACACCACCCGGCCCAGCACGGGAAACAGGGGGTAGAAGGCCCACGTGTTCTCCTGGACGGTGCCGGCGTCGTCGGTCGGCAGAAGCGCCGGATACCCCGCCTGCAGCGCTTGGGCGTACCAGCGGGCATCCCAGATGTTGATGAAGTTCCAATAGTCGGGCTTGGCGGGAAACCACGGATTCACGCCCTGGTGCAGGGCGGCGGCCATGAAGATGCAGGTGCTGACCAGCCTCGCGGCGATGTAAAGTCCGGCCACCTGCGCCCACCAGGGCCACCGCGCCATCCTGGCGCCCGCGGCGGCGATGCGGCTCCACAGGGCCGCGTTCAACCCCTGGGGCTTCCAGGCCTCAGGCGCCGCGACGGTCTTCGGGTCTTCCACGCGGCTCACGGACGCTGTTCGGTCGGCGGACGGAGGCGCTCCAGTTCCTCCCCGAGTGCCTCGATCTCCTGGTCCTTGGCGGTGATCTGCTCCCGCAGGTCATCCAGAACCTGATCCACCTGGTCCATCCGGTAGCCGCGGAGTCCGACGGCGAAGCGCAGACGGTCAATGTCCGCCGCGGCCGCGCGCTCAGGCAACAGGACGGGCGGCAGGGCTGCGACCGGCTCGTCGAAACCGTCGTCAAAGGAACCGCCCGCACCGCCGTCCCGGCGGCGACGGAAGATTTTCGGTGCCAGGCCGGTGCCCAGGAGGATGGCGACGCCGATCAGCACAATGGCCAGGAAAACCAGGAAGAGACTCACTAGACCATCGTGCCAGAAGCCGGACGCCGGAGCGCTCAGGCGGACGGATCAGCCCCGCGTTCCCTTGATGTTTGCCGTGCCGGTCCCGTTGGTGGAGCCGCCGTTCGGGTTCCGGTGGCGGGCGGCGCCTTCCACGACCAGCTCGACGGCCCGCGCGGGGTCGTCCACCACCTGCACGAGGTCCAGGTCCTCGGCCGAGACCATTCCCTCCGCGACGAGCGTGTCCCGGACCCACTCGAGCATGGGGCTCCAGAAAGCGGTTCCCACCAGGACGATCGGGAAGGAAGTGACCTTGCGGGTTTGGACCAGGACCATGGCTTCGAAGAGCTCATCCAGGGTGCCGAGGCCGCCGGGGAGCACGATGAAGCCCTGGGCGTACTTGACGAACATGGTCTTGCGGGCGAAGAAGTACCGGAAGTTGATGCCCAGGTCCACCCACTGGTTCATGCCCTGTTCGAAGGGCAGTTCGATTCCGAGCCCCACGGAGACGCCGTTACCCTGCACGGCGCCCATGTTGGCGGCCTCCATCGAGCCGGGGCCGCCGCCCGTGATCACGGCCAGGCCGGCCTCGGCCAGCCGGCGTCCGACCTCGACGCCGAGCTCGTAGTTCGGGCTCCCCGGCACAGTGCGGGCGGAACCGAAGACGCTGACTGCCGGACCGAGATCGGCCAGCGCGCCGAATCCTTCCACGAACTCGCTCTGGATCCGCAGCACGCGCCAGGGGTCGGTGTGGACGAACTGTCCCGGCCCTTTGGTGTCCAGCAAGGTCTGGTCGGACATCGTGACCTTGGCGGCCTTGCGGCGCAGCTCAAGCGGACCCTTGTGGCGGATCCCGTTGGGCGCCGGTGTGCTCCGGGCCTCCCTTGCCGGCTTTCCGCCGGGATTCTGTTCCGGGTTCTGTTCGGGGTTTTGCTTGGGGCCGTGCTGCGGATCGGTACTCATGCCCATAGGCTAGCGCGGAACTCGGCCGCCGCCGCGTCGGCGCGTCGGCGCCGCACGGCCGCAGCCGCCTGCCGAGGCCGTATGCCGAGGTCCACGGCGAATGCCCGACGCAGTCCAGCAAGGGGCCTGACGTGCAGGTATCTCTTGAATCACGATCTGCACCAAAATGAGTGATTGCCGTCATATCTGGTCAATCTTCGCTAGATTCGTACTATGACTACTCAAGTGCCCGGCGATGCCCTCGTCTCCCTGAAGGCCGTGAACAAGCATTACGGTCAGCTGCACGTCTTGAAGGACATCAACCTGAACGTCCGCAAGGGTGAAGTTGTTGTTGTCATCGGCCCCTCGGGTTCCGGCAAGTCGACGCTCTGCCGCGCCATCAACCGCCTCGAGACCATCGACGACGGCGACATCAAGATCGATGGCAAGGAACTGCCCGAGGAGGGCAAGGAGCTGGCCAAGCTGCGCGCCGACGTCGGCATGGTCTTCCAGTCGTTCAATCTGTTCGCCCACAAGACCATTCTGGAAAACGTCACTCTCGGCCCCATCAAGGTCAAGGGCGTTGCCAAGTCCGAAGCCGACAAGGACGCCATGGCCCTCCTGGAGCGGGTCGGCGTCGGGCATCAGGCCCCCAAACTTCCGGCCCAGCTCTCCGGCGGCCAACAGCAGCGCGTTGCCATCGCCCGTGCCCTGGCCATGAAGCCCAAGGTGATGCTCTTCGATGAGCCCACCTCTGCCCTCGACCCGGAAATGATCAACGAGGTCCTGGACGTCATGGTCCAGCTCGCCAAGGAAGGCATGACCATGATCGTGGTCACCCACGAGATGGGCTTCGCCCGCAAGGCGGCCGACCGCGTCGTGTTCATGGCCGACGGCCAGATCGTTGAGGACGCGACCCCCGAGGAATTCTTCAACAACCCCAAGAGCAGCCGGGCCAAGGATTTCCTGTCCAAGCTGCTGACACACTGACCGACTACGTTTTCGCACCCTGGCTGCCGGACGGCGGCCGCCCAATGAAAGGAATGTCATGATGGCATTTTTGACCCGAAGGAAATCCCTTCTGGTTGCCGCTTCCGCAGCACTGGCACTCAGCCTGAGCGCCTGTGGCGGCAGCTCCTCCACGACCACCAACCCGCCCGTAGCCGAGAAGCCGAGCTTTCCCGCCGATTCCACCATGGCCAAGCTTTCCTCCGCGGGCAAGATCACCATCGGCACCAAGTTCGACCAGCCGCTCTTCGGCCAGAAGGGCCTCGACGGCAAGCCCGTCGGCTTCGACGTCGAAATCGGCAAGCTGATGGCTGCCAAGCTGGGCATTCCCGCCGACAAGATCGAGTGGGTCGAAACTGTCTCCGCCAACCGCGAGCAGTTCCTCAAGCAGGGCAAGGTGGACATGATCGTCGCCACCTACACCATCAATGACAAGCGCAAGGCCGAAGTCGACTTCGCCGGACCGTACTACGAGGCCGGACAGGCGCTCATGGTGAACAAGGACAACAACTCCATCACCAAGCCCGAAGACGTCAAGGGCAAGAACGTCTGCTCCGTGACCGGCTCCACGCCAGCCTCGACGATCGTGGAGAAGTACGGAGCCGTCCTGGTTCCGGCCGCGACCTACTCAGCCTGCCTGGAACCGCTGCGGAACCACCAGGTTGAAGCCGTCACCACCGACAACGTCATCCTGGCCGGTTTCGTGTCCAAGGAACCGGACGCCTTCAAGCTGGCATCGGATCAGACCTTCACCAAGGAGCCCTACGGCATCGGCCTGAAGAAGGACGACACCGCCTTCCGCACGTGGGTCAATGACCAGCTTGAGGCCTCCGACAAGGACGGGTCCTACAAGAAGGCCTGGGAAGACACTGCCGGCACCGTCATCAAGACCACGCCAGCGCTTCCCACGATCGACCGCTACTAGCCGCCACTCCCGTCTTTCGCCTGGAATCCCCTCAACGCAGCTGAAGGAACTTATGGACGTCATTATTGAAAACCTCCCCCAGTATTGGGACGGTTTTCTCCGAACCCTTTTCCTGTCCCTGGTCTCGGGGATTATCGCCTTGGTCTTCGGCACCATCCTGGCTGCCGCCCGTGTCTCGCCCGTCGCCGCGCTGCGTGGCTTCAGCATGACGTACGTCGAGATCGTCCGGAACACCCCGCTGACCATCGCGTTCTTCTTCGCCGCAGTGGTTCTGCCCCGCCTCGGCGTTACGTTCCAGCAGTTCGAGGTCGCCGCCATCATCGCCCTGAGCGCCTACACCTCGGCCTTCATTGCCGAGGCCGTGCGCTCCGGCGTCAACAGCGTCCCGGTGGGCCAGGCGGAGGCCGCCCGCAGCATCGGCATGCAGTTCACCCAGGTGCTCTCGCTGATCATCCTGCCGCAGGCCCTGCGCACCGTGATCCCGCCGTTGATCAACATTCTGATTGCCCTGGTCAAGAACTCTTCTGTGGCCGGCGCGTTCTATGTGCTGGAACTCTTCGGCCAGGGCAAGCAACTGGCCAATGCCAACGGCGACGCCGTCATGTGGGTCCTGGTCGGCATCGCATTCTTCTACCTGCTGATAACCATCCCGCTTGGCTTCCTCGCCAGCGTCGTTGAACGAAAGGTGGCGATCGCACGATGAGCTCTGTTCTCTATGACGTCCCCGGCCCCAAAGCCCGACGGGTCTCGCTGATCGGCTCCATCATCGGCGTGATCGTGATCGGCGGCCTCCTCGTCCTGGCAGTCGTGACCCTCGCCCAGCAGGGAATCTTCGACCCCAAACGCTGGGCGGTCTTCCAGCTTCCCGACGTCTGGGCCCTGATCGCCGCCGGCATCGGCGCCACGCTGGCCGCCGCGGCCGTGTCGGCCGTGATTGCCTTCCCGCTGGGCCTGCTCCTGTGCCTGATGCGCATCTCGGACAACGCCTGGATCAGGGTGCCCACCCGGATCGTGCTGGAATTCCTGCGCGGCATGCCCGTCGTGCTCATGATGCTGTTCGTGCTGCTCGTCTTTGCCACCAGCTCGTTCATCGCCGTCGTGGCCGGCCTTGTCCTTTACAACTCGGCGATTTTCGCCGAGATCATCCGCGCCGGCGTCCAGTCGCTGCCCAAGGGCCAGCGTGAGGCTGGCCTGGCGATCGGCCTTACGAGCTTCCAGTGCCGGCTGACCATCGAGCTGCCGCAGGCCATCCGGCGCATGCTGCCGTCCCTGGTCGCGCAGCTCGTGGTGCTGCTGAAGGACACGTCGCTCGGCTACATCGTCGCCTACGGCGAGCTGCTCCGGGCCGTGCAGGTCATGGCGGACTTCCTGGGTCCGCAGTACCTGTTCCCGGTGTTCTTCGTGGCCGCGGCCATCTACATCGCGATCGACCTGGCAGTCTCCCGCCTGGCCATCTGGCTCGAACGCCGCGGTTCCAAGCGCGCCGCCGGCGGCGTGGCGCACGTGCCGGTCGCCGGTATTCCGGCCGCCAAGTAAGCCGTCCCACCCACAAAGGGCCCGGAACCTCACGGAGGTTCCGGACCCTTTGTGCGTTGCGCCTTGTTTCCTGCCTTGTTTCCTGGTCGTGGTGTCCTGGGCGTTGGTTCCTGGGCTTTGCTAGGCGCTCAGCCAGGTCCGCAGCGCCCGCAGGCATTCGCGGATGGCGTCCGCCTCGACGTGTTCGTTGTCCTTGTGCGCCAGCAGAGCATCGCCGGGCCCAAAGTTCACCGCGGGGATGCCCAGTTCACTGAAGCGTGCGACGTCGGTCCAGCCGTACTTGGGCTTCGGCTCCGCGCCGACGGCGGCAACGAATGACGCCGCCGCGGGGTGGTGCAGGCCCGGCCGCGCGCCGGCCGCGCTGTCGGTGCGCACGACGTCGAATCCGTCCAGCAGTTCGCGCACGACGGCCTCGGCTCCGTCCGGGGTCTTGTCCGGCGCGAAGCGGTAGTTGATTTCCACGACGCACTTGTCCGGAATGACGTTCCCGGCCGTGCCGCCGTGGATCTTCACGGCGTTGAGGCTTTCGCGGTAGTCCAGGCCGTCAACCGTCACGGTCTGCGGCTCATACGCCGCCAGCCGGGCCAGGATCGGGGCCGCGGCGTGGATGGCATTGCTGCCCATCCAGGCCCGGGCCGAGTGGGCAGCCTCGCCGTTCGTGGTCACTTCGAAGCGGCTGGTCCCGTTGCAGCCGCCCTCCACCGTCCCGTCCGTCGGCTCGAGCAGGATCGCGAAGTCCCCGCCGAGCAGGGAGCCGTGATTGCGCACCAGACGGCCCAGGCCGCTCTTCACGGCCTCGACCTCCTCGTGGTCGTAGAAGACGAACGTGACGTCCTTGCCTGGTTCCGCCCCGCCGTCGAACATGGTGGCCGCCAGCGCCAGCTGCACGGCGACGCCGCCCTTCATGTCAGTGGCGCCGCGGCCGTAGAGGATCCCCTCTCCAGGGGCCCCGGAGGGCCAGTACGCCGGCACGGTCCCCAGCGAGCCCTCTGTGGTGGGCAACGGCACGGTGTCCAGGTGGCCGGCCAGGATGACGCGCTCGGCCCGGCCCAGGTTGGTGCGGGCGATGATCGAATCGCCGTCGCGGACCAGCTCCAGCTGCGGCAGCTGGCGGAGGGCATGTTCCACGGCGTCGGCCAGGACCCCCTCGTTGCCGGAGACGCTGTTGATGTCGATCAGGGCGGCCGTGAGCAGGGCGACGTCCTGGCGGAGGTCCAGATGGACCGGTGTGCGGACAGGGACGCTGGCGGTGGCACTGGCAGGGGTGCGCGGGTTCGTGGGGGTCACCGTTCCACCTTATCTGGTTGCCTCCCCGTCCCACCTGAGTCGCTGCAGGGGCCGTTTCCATGCGTCAAGAGGCCCCTGCAGCGTGTCAATCGGGTTGTCATGAGTTTCAGCGCCCGACGGGCCTCTCGTTAGACTTGGGCCATGACTGAAACTGCTGCTTCCGCTGTGCCCGCCGACGCCCGCTCCGACGCTCGCTCTGCCTATGGCTACGGGGTGGCCACTGTGTCCACCCGCAACGGTGACGCCACCGTGCTGGACGTGTGGTTTCCGGCGCCGGCGCTCGGAGTCGCCGCGGAGCACCAGCGTGACGTGAAGAACGCGGACCAGTCGCTGATCGACATCGCCGCCAGCGGCATTGACCCGGACCGGGGCACAGAGCAGATCATTGTCTTCGCCCAGATCAACCTGGATGCGGCACCCGCGGACACGGCGGACGCCTACCTTCGCCTGCACCTGCTCTCCCACCGGCTCGTCCAGCCCAACACCATCAACCTTGACGGCATCTTCGGCAAGCTTCCCAACGTGGTGTGGACCAACTTCGGCCCCGCAGCCGTGGAGGACTTCGAGCTGACCCGGGCGCGCCTGCGCAAGCGCGGCGCCGTCACGGTGTTCGGCGTGGACAAGTTCCCGCGCATGGTGGACTACGTCGTTCCCTCCGGCGTCCGGATCGCCGACGCCGACCGGGTCCGGCTCGGTGCGCACCTGGCCGAAGGCACCACGGTCATGCACGAGGGCTTCGTGAACTTCAATGCCGGAACCCTGGGTACCTCCATGGTCGAGGGCCGGATCTCGGCCGGCGTCATCACCGGCGACGGGTCCGACGTTGGCGGCGGGGCCTCGATCATGGGAACCCTCTCCGGCGGCGGCAAGGAAAAGATCTCCCTCGGCGAGCGGGTCCTCCTCGGCGCCAATTCCGGCGTGGGCATCAGCATCGGCGACGACTCGGTGGTGGAGGCAGGCCTCTACGTCACCGCCGGCACCCGTGTGCGCGTGATCGGCCCCAAGGACGCCGACGGCGAAGACACCAGCCGGATCGTCAAGGCCGTGGACCTTTCCGGCGTTCCGAACCTGCTCTTCCGCCGCAATTCCACCACTGGTGAGGTTGAGGTCCTCCCCCGCAAGGGCCAGACGGTGGAGCTCAACGAGGCCCTGCACGCCAACTGACCGCACCGGCTGGTACGGTATGGCGGGCGGCGAAGACCGCGCGGGCGGGGCCGACCCGCCCCGACGAAAAAGCCGATGACGCAGCCCGCAGGGGCCTGAGGGAGTATTTTCGTGGCACGACGAGGGAGCTGGCGGCGCCGGATTGTCCTTCTGCTGACCCTGGCGATGGTCGCGGGCGGCATCTACACCGCGGTGACGTTCCTGCAACGGTCGGAGACCTTGATCACCGAACGCTGCACGGCCACGGGAAGCGGCGGCGATGACCTCTCCACCGACCAGGCGGCCAACGCCTCCCTCATCACCGCCGTCGCGGTCCGGCGGGGACTTCCGGCCCGGGCCGCCAGCATCGCGCTGGCCACCTCGATGCAGGAATCAAAACTGCGCAACATCGGCCATGGCGACCAGGCCGGTCCCGACTCCCGAGGACTGTTCCAGCAGCGGCCGTCCCAGGGTTGGGGCACCACGGCGCAGGTGATGGACCCGTACCACGCCAGCAATGCGTTCTACGATGCCCTCGTCGAGGTTTCCGGGTACGAGTCGCTCGATATCACCGTTGCCGCCCAGCGCGTCCAGCGCTCGGCGTACCCGGAGGCCTACGCCCAGCATGAGGTGATGGCCCGCGCGTTCGCCTCCGCCCTGAGCGGGCAGACGCCCGCAGGCCTGGACTGCTCGCTGCGCTCCCCCGACGCCGCCGGGAATCCTGCCGCCGTCACCGCAGGGCTGACCGCTGCACTCGGGGACGTGACGGCGTCCACCGACGGCCGGACCCTGCTCGTGGAGGCCGAAGGAACCCAGGCCTGGGCTGTGGGCCAGTGGGCCGTGGCCAACGCCAAGGAGCTTGAAATCACCAGCGTGGAGGTCGAGGGCCGCGCCTGGAACCGGCAGTCCCGCGACGGCTGGCAGCCGGCCCAAGTCCCGGCCGGCCAAGTCAGGGTTACCGTCGCAGACGCCCCCGGCACCTGACCGCTACCGGGGGTCAGTTGGCAGCGGCTCAGTTGCCACCGGGTCAGTTGCCAGCGGGTCAGTTGCCAGCGGGGGCAGCCGTCACCGGGCGGGCTCAGACGAGGAGATCGACCACCGGCTGCACGTAGCTGCGGAACAGCTCCGGCTGGGACAACAGCTCGTGGCTCATGATGATCTTGTCGGGCTCGAGATACCAGGCCCGCGGCTCCGCAAGCGGGAGCTCGATGATCGTCAGGCCGAAATCCTTTGAAGCCCGTCCCACGTCAAGCAGGCGGTCCTCCACCATGTCGGCCAGCAGCTCGTTGTTGCCGTTGGCTTCGCGCTCCGCCTCGAGGGTTCCGTATTCGGCGAGGCGTTCCCGGGCCCACGTCAAAGCGGCCCCGAAGTGGGCCTGCAGCACGCGCCGGAGGGCCGGCGAATTGCTGAACGCACGGAAGCCCGGAGGGGAGAGCTCGGGGGACATTTCCGGGTGGTCTTTCAGCAGCTGTTCCCACCAGGCCTCCCATTCGGTCTTGAGCGCAGCCGGGCCGCCAACCTCGGCGATCAGGTGGGAGTGGTCCGAGGCGCGGATCTTCGGTGCCGCATGGCAGAGCGCCGGGTGTCCCGCGGTGTCCAAGCCGGCGGCGTCACGAACGTAGAGGGCAATGAGCATGGGACCAGAAGTATCCATCGTGATCCGCCAGCCTGGTCCGCCGGTGTGGTGCATCCAATTGCCTCCTTGGCAAGACGTACGATCTCAGTCTATTCCTGTTGTTATGAGGCGTTAACGGCTGGCTGCCCGGCCGCCAGCCGTCGGTTCAGGCCCGCCAGGTGGGCTTCGAGCACATCCCTGCACATCACGGCCGTCATCCACTCGGGCTGCAGGAGGGCGTGCATCGTCAGACCGTCCAGGACTGCCAGCAGCAGTTCCGCTTCGGTGACGAGCACCTGCTGGTCGAGGCCGGCCGCGTGGTCGGCGTCAACGCCTTCAGCCTCGGCCAGGCCCAGGATGAGCCCGCCCACGACGGCGGCCACCGCCCGGTGGCTGCGGTCGGCCTCGGCGGCCAGGAACGGCCTTGTCCGGGCGGCATTCTTGAAGGCCATCCAGACGCAGGCATCAACCGCCCGTTCCTCGTCCAGCGGAAGAAACTCACCCAGCAGTGCCAGGACGGCCGCATGCTGCTCCCCCGACGCCGGCGGCGCATCGCCCAGCCGGGAGTCCGCGTCGGTGAGGCGGCCGACGATTCGGTCCACCACCACGGCGAACGCGTGGGTCAACAGCTCGTCGCTGCTGGCGAAATAGTGCCGCACCGAGCCGACGGCCAGCTGCGCTTCATCAGCAACTTCCCGCAGCGAGGCCCGCTCGAGGCCATCCGTTGCGATGATCCTGAAGACTGCGTCAACTATTTCCTGGCGCCGGATGACGGCGTCGACAAATTTAGGCACTGGTCTTTTTTAGCACGTACGTGCTGCGGCCGCCCCGGGCCACACCGGTCCCGGCGGGGACGTGGCGCGGGTCACAGCGGCACAGTGCCCCCATAAGGACGACGCCGGCCGCGCACCTCAGCAAAAGGTGCGCGGCCGGCGTCGTACTGTCTATCACGCGCGCCGTGGCCGGCGGGCGGGCTACAGCGACGGGTAGTTGCGTTCCGGTTCGCCGACGTAGAGCTGGCGCGGGCGGCCGATCTTCGTATTGGGGTCGCTGATCATCTCGCGCCACTGGGCGATCCAGCCCGGCAGGCGCCCGATGGCGAACAGCACGGTGAACATCTTCTCCGGGAAACCCATGGCCTTGTAGATCAGGCCGGTGTAGAAGTCCACGTTGGGGTAGAGCTTGCGCTGGATGAAGTAGTCATCGCCCAGGGCTTTCTCTTCAAGGCGCATGGCGATGTCGAGGAGCTCGTCGTTTCCGCCGAGCTTGCTCAGGACCTCGTGGGCCGTGGCCTTGATGATCTTGGCACGCGGGTCGTAGTTCTTGTAGACGCGGTGCCCGAAGCCCATGAGGCGGACGCCGTCTTCCTTGTTCTTGACCTTCTCCATGTAGTCCTCGGGCTTGATGCCGTCGGCCTGGATCTGGCGCAGCATCTTCAGGACGGCCTCGTTGGCACCGCCGTGGGCGGGGCCGAAGAGGGCGTTGATGCCCGCGGAGACGGAGGCGAACAGGTTCGCGTTCGAGGAACCTACCAGGCGGACGGTCGACGTCGAACAGTTCTGCTCGTGGTCGGCGTGCAGGATCAGGAGCAGATCCAGGGCCTTGGCGATGACCGGGTCCACCTCGTACTGCTCGGCCGGCAGGCCAAAGCTCAGGCGCAGGAAGTTCTCCACCAGGTTCATCGAGTTGTCCGGGTACAGCATGGGCTGCCCGATCGACTTCTTGTGGGCGTAGGCGGCGATGACCGGCATCTTGGCCATGAGGCGGATGGTGGACACCTCCACCTGCTCGGCGTTGAACGGATCCAGCGAGTCCTGGTAGAACGTCGACAGCGCCGACACGGCCGAGGACAGCACCGGCATCGGGTGGGCGTCACGGGGGAAGCCGCTGAAGAAGCCCTTGAGCTCTTCGTGCAGCAGGGTGTGGTGGCGGATCCGCTGGTCGAAGGACTCCAGCTCGGTGGGGGTCGGCAGGTTGCCGTAGATCAGCAGGTAGGAGACTTCCAGGAAGCTCGAGTGCTGGGCCAGCTGCTCGATCGGGTAGCCGCGGTAGCGCAGGATGCCGGCGTCACCATCGATGTAGGTGATGGCCGAGGTGGTGGCCGCGGTGTTCATGAAACCGGGGTCGAAGGCGACGGCGCCGGTCTGCTTCAGCAGCTTGGAAACGTCGTAGCCTTCGTTCCCTTCTACAACCTTGATGCGCGGGAGTTCGAGTTCGCCGCCGGCATGGCGCAGGGTTGCGCTGGTGGTTTCAGTCATGGAGTCTCCTCATGAGGCATCGGGGCCTCTGTCGAAAGCTGGTCCAACATCTGGTGAAGCTGCCCGCGGATCCTGTGCGGACAGGATTTCCAAAGGCTGCGCTGCCTTCTTGTGGAAAGCCACCATTGATCGTCAGTTAAAAAGTACCTTCACTTCGCGGGTGGCACTAATCCGGGGGGCCCGCAAAACGCCAAAAACACGCCACATGTGGCACGCGTCACAGCATTGTTACGCTTCCGGGTCCAGCCGCGAGACGGCGGCGTCGATCCTTTCGTCGCTGGCGGTCAGCGCCACCCGGATGAACCCGTTGCCGGCGTCGCCGTAGAAGACCCCGGGGCCAACGACGATTCCGCGGTCCGCGAGCCGGCCCACGGTGTCCCACGTCGCCTCGCCGGCGGTGGCCCACAGATAAAGGCCTGCCCTCGATTCATGGATTGTCAGGCCGAAACCTTTGAGCGCGGGCACGATCCGTTCCCGACGGCCCCGGTACAGGTCCTTCTGGGCCTGGACGTGGGTGTCGTCGCCGAGGGCCACGCGCATGGCTTCCTGGACCGGATAGGGCACAATCATCCCGGCGTGCTTGCGGCTGTTGACCAGGTTCGCCATGATCACCGGATCGCCGGCGACAAATGCCGCGCGGTAACCGGCCACGTTGGACTGTTTGCTCAGCGAATAGACGGCGAGCAGGCCATCGTGGGAGCCTTCTGCGACCTGCGGATCCAGGACGCTCGGGACCGGGGCGCCGCCACGCTGGAGGTCCCACTCCCCCCAGCCGAGTTCGGCGTAGCACTCATCGGACGCGACGACGGCGCCGAGCTCGCGGGCCTGCCGGACGATCCGCCGCAGCGACGCGATGTCCCGGACGCTGCCGGTGGGGTTGGCCGGCGAATTGACCCAGACCAGGCGCACGCGGGCCCGGGTGCCGGCGTCGAGCTCGTCAAGGTCGTCCGCGGCGACCTGCTCCGCACCGGCGAAGGTGGCCCCGATGTCATAGGTGGGGTACGCAACCGTGGGCCGGACGACGACGTCGCCCGGCTTCAGGCCGAGCAGGAACGGCAGCCACGCGACGAGTTCCTTGGAACCCACCGTTGGCATCACATTCTGCGGGTCGAGCCCGGGGACGCCGCGCCGGCGCGCAAACCAGCCGGCGATGGCTTCCCGCAGGGCCGGCGTCCCGTGCACCGTGGGATAGCCGGGGGCGTCCGCGGCGGCGCGCAGTGCGTCCTGGATGAGGGCCGGCGTCGCGTCCACCGGGGTTCCGATGGAAAGGTTGACGGCTCCTGCCGGGTGCCGGGCTGCCGTGGCGAGATACGGCGTCATGGCCTCCCACGGGTAATCGGGCAGGCTCAGGCCGAAGGTGCGCACCGCGGATGTCACCGTAGCGCCGTCCTAGTTCTCTTGGTTCTGCGGCGGCAGGGCGGCGATCATGGGGTGGTCGGTGTGGGTGTTCCCAACCTTCGCGGCGCCGCCCGGGGACCCGAGTTCGTCGAAGAACTCGACGTTGGCCTTGTAGTAGTCGGCCCATTCTTCGGGGGTGTCATCCTCGTAGTAGATCGCCTCCACGGGGCAGACCGGCTCACAGGCACCGCAGTCCACGCACTCGTCGGGGTGGATGTACAGGGAACGCTCACCCTCGTAAATGCAATCGACGGGGCACTCCTCAATACATGCCTTGTCTTTGACATCTACACACGGCTGCGCGATTACGTACGTCACGTCCCTGGCCTCTCCACGTTGGTTCCGGCGACCGGCCGGATGATTTCCAGGCCCTGAGCCGGGCTGCTGACTTCTGAGCCTATTATCTCCCAGCCTGTTCCCGCGAACCTAGCCGGACGTCACACATGCTCCGCGTCTTACGATGATCTGATGAGCTCGCCTTTGCCCTTGCCCCAGCAGTTTCTCTCCGCCGCCCCGCTCGGCACCCGCGTTGTGGTCCGGTACAGGATCGACGGCGGCCTGACGGATGCCCTCGGCGAGCTCGTGGATCGCGCCGACGGCGTATGCACCGTCCGCACCCGCCGCTCCGACGTCGTCATTGCCCTCCCCCTTGTCGTGGCAGCCAAGGAAGTCCCGCCGCCCCCGCCGCGCCGCGCCCCGCGGATGCAGGAGCCCTGACGGGCGGTTCCGGGGTGGGCGCGTCGGTGGTGGTTGCGCCGAGGGGACATGCCCTCCGCACCACCCGACCACTGGACATGCCCTCCCCTGCTGGCCAACCACGCACATGCCCAACCCCGCCCCCGGCCACCAATGGACATGCCCTCCCCTTGCTGCTGGAGATGGACATTTCGGCGCCGTGCTCATCGCCGCCAGCCACCGCGGGACATGTCCAGTGGTGAATCGACGGAGCCAGGGACATGTCCAGCGGTAAACCAACAGAACAAGGGCCATGTCCAGTGGTGCATCGAAAGAGCGCGGGACAATTTCAGCGGTGGCTGGGCGCGGTGCAGGATCAGAGCGCCGAACCGCATCGCAAGGGCACACGAAGCCGGACGTGGAGTCTGACTCTAGGCGGCGGCAGATAGCCTGTTCAGGGCTTCGCGGACCATGGCGATGAAATCCTCGGGGTGGTCCCTCAGCAGCGGGTACGTCACAACAAGAGTCGGGATTCCGCGGCGCGTGGTGACGTTCCAACGCCGCCGGTCTTCCTCGAAGCTTGCCCTGTCCATGTGGAATCCCGCCCCGTCAGTCTCGATGCCGAGACGGCCGTCGACCATCAGGTCCAGGTGTCCCATCCCTGGAACGTTGACCTGCGATTCAACATGGAAGCCGGCCCGCCGCAGCAGGAACCGGGCCAGGCACTCAATGAGCGACTGCGACTGCGGGACAATCGCCGACACGATCCGGCGCTCCCGGGTGTCGTTCCGGCCATCGAGCCGCTGACGCAATGAACCCAGCGGGAGTCCCTTCAGCACGACGGCGGATTCGGCGATGATCAGCCCGTGAGGTTCGGGTAGGCAGCGCAGGCATTGGATGACCGTGTCCAGGAGTGTCGGCGGCGCGGGCGCCCGGTGGCAGACGAAGCCCTGGTAGCTCCTGCTGTGTGTGAGGGCAACGTGCGGCTGGGCCGGGGCTTCAAGGACCCACAGCCCGCTGAAGTGTGCCGCGGTGATGCACGCCGGTTCCGCCGGAAGCGAGCGTATGGCGATCAGCTGCGCGTCTGCACCGGGCAACGCATAGACGCCGCGGGCCACCCGGGACACGGCTCCCGAGTCCATCGCGGACTTGAGCTGAAAATCGGAGACCCCCGCGGCGGCAATGTATTTGGCGCGGGCGACGCCGTCGTAATTCGAGAGCACCTCGATGACGTTGGCCATTCACCCATGGTGGGGCCGCACTCTGCGCCCTGGAAGTCGGATCCCGCACTATGTGGAAAACTGCACCGGCCGGATGGGGGCGGTGCCGGACAGGTCCGACCATGAGGGCGGGGCATGTCCCGCGCACCAACCCGGGGCCGGACATAATGCCATTGTGCCCACTCGAGCGCCCGAAAAATGGGCATGTCCCGTGGGGAGCCGGGCAGGGCGGTCCGGTCCTGGCCCGTCGTCACCGGTCCTGGCCGGTCGGCCTCCTGTAGCGCCGGCACCAGGCGAGCATGGCCACGGTGATGCCTGCGATGCCGAAGACCCAGATATTGCCCGCGGTGTCGCCGATGACCAGGCGCTTGCCCGTTTCCAGGGTGGACCACCAGCCAATCAGCGCGTAGCAGAGGACTCCGCAAGCCGCCGTCGGGACGATAGAACGGAATGCCGCCCCCAGCCACAGCTGGACCGAGCCCAGCAGCACGAGCGCAGCGACGGCGCCCCACGGGACGTCCACTCCGCCCAGGACCAGATCGTGGCGGTGCAGGGCGGTGCCGGCCAGGGCAACAAAAAGAGCTGCCGGCACGGCGGCGGCAATGCCGCCTGCCGTACCGGCAGCTCTCTTAATCACGTTGTGGCTGAAGCCCGGAGACCGGGATCAGACCTTGGCGCGGGCGCGGTTGGCCTTGGCACGCTCGTTGGTGTCCAGGATGACCTTGCGGATACGGATTGAATCCGGGGTAACCTCAACGCACTCGTCTTCGCGGGCGAATTCGAGGGACTCTTCGAGGGTCAGGTCGCGCGGGGGCGTCAGGTTCTCGAAGGTGTCCGAGGAAGCTGCACGCATGTTGGTGAGCTTCTTTTCCTTCGTGATGTTCACGTCCATGTCGTCGGCGCGGGAGTTCTCGCCCACGATCATGCCCTCGTACACCTCGGAGGTGGGCTTGACGAAGAAGGATCCGCGTTCCTGCAGGTTGATCATGGCGAACGGGGTCACAACACCGGCGCGGTCGGCGATCATCGAACCGTTGGTGCGGTACTCGATGGGGCCGGCCCACGGCTCGTAGCCTTCGGAGATGGAGGCGGCGATGCCGGCGCCGCGGGTGTCCGTGAGGAACTTGGTACGGAACCCGATCAGGCCGCGGGCCGGAACGATGAACTCCATGCGGCACCAGCCGGTGCCGTGGTTGGCCATGTTGGTCATGCGGCCCTTGCGGGCGGCCATCAGCTGCGTGACGGCGCCGAGGTACTCTTCGGGCACGTCGATGGTCATGTGTTCCATCGGCTCGTGGACCTTGCCGTCGACGGTCTTGGTAACCACCTGCGGCTTGCCGACGGTCAGCTCAAAGCCTTCGCGGCGCATCTGCTCGACCAGGATGGCCAGTGCAAGCTCGCCACGGCCCTGGACTTCCCAGGCGTCGGGACGCTCGGTGGGGAGAACCTTGATGGAGACGTTACCGATCAGTTCCTTGTCGAGGCGGTCCTTGACCTGGCGGGCCGTGACCTTGGCGCCCTTGACCTTGCCGGCCAGCGGGGAGGTGTTGATACCGATGGTCATGGAGATGGCCGGGTCGTCAACAGTGATCAGCGGCAGCGGCTGCGGGTTCTCGGCGTCGGTCAGGGTCTCCCCGATGGTGATCTCCTCGATGCCGGCGACGGCGACGATCTCGCCCGGGCCAGCGGACTCAGCCGGGACGCGGTCCAGTGCCTTGGTCGCGAGAAGTTCGGTGATCTTGACGTTCTTGAGCTCGCCATTGGCGCGTGCCCAGGCCACGGTCTGGCCCTTGCGCAGGGTGCCGTTGTAGATGCGCAGCAGCGCCAGGCGGCCCAGGAACGGTGAGGCGTCCAGGTTGGTGACGTGTGCCTGCAGGACACCGTTCGGGTTGTAGGTCGGGGCCGGGATGTGCTCGATGATGGCCCGGAAGAGCGGCTCGAGGTCTTCGTTTTCCGGCGCGCTGCCGTCGGCGGGCTGCTCGAGGGAGGCGCGGCCGACCTTGGCGGCGGCGTAAACAACCGGCACGTTCAGGATCTTGTCCAGGTCGAGGTCCGGAACTTCGTCGGCGAGGTCGGAGGCCAGGCCCAGGAGCAGGTCCATGGATTCGTGGACAACTTCTTCGATCCGCGCGTCGGGGCGGTCGGTCTTGTTGACCAGGAGGATCACCGGCAGGTGCGCGGCGAGGGCCTTACGCAGCACGAAGCGGGTCTGGGGCAGCGGGCCCTCAGAGGCATCGACGAGGAGGACGACGCCGTCGACCATGGACAGGCCGCGCTCCACCTCGCCACCGAAGTCGGCGTGACCGGGGGTGTCGATGACGTTGATGGTGATGGTTTCGCCGTTGGAGGACGGTCCGTTGTAGGCCACCGTGGTGTTCTTGGCCAGGATGGTGATGCCCTTTTCGCGTTCCAGGTCACCGGAGTCCATGACGCGGTCTTCGAGGTGGTTGTGCTCGGCAAAGGAGTTGGTCTGCTTGAGCATGGCGTCGACCAGCGTGGTCTTGCCGTGGTCAACGTGGGCCACGATCGCGACGTTGCGCAGGTCACTGCGCGATGCAGTGGCTACCGCGGTGTTGGTGGTGGTTTCAGACATGCGTTATTGCTCGATTCAGTGGTGAAGTCAGCTGTGGTATCGCGACATTTCCAACCGGAACGCACGACAGATAAGTCCCTTTGGCACAGGGCACCTACTACCATTCTAAACGCTAGGTCATTTATTGGCCTAAAATGCGGATCGGTGACCAGCGTCCGCGCTGTCGCCAGAGCAGGACGGGCGCACGGAAGTGGTCTATTACGTGTGAGTAAAGTCACTGGATTTTCCAGCGCCCATGCACCATCATTGCTCTGATAGCAGCAAGCAAGCCCGGAGACATTCATGCGAAACGCCTCGGCCCTGTCCCGCTTCGTCGCAATGATGATCGCCACCGGCGTGGTTCTTGGCGGCTGCGGACAGACCTCTTATTCACCTGCGCCCGACGCGGGCTCTTCCGAAGTGGGCTCTTCCGACGCTGGATCATCAGAGTCGGAAGCTGTGGGCACGCCACTGACCGGCAGCGGGGCCGGAGCGGCCGTTGGCGCCGGAGTCCCGGTCGCGGCCGGGTCCGCGGCCAAGACGCGCATCGGGTCCACCATCGACCCCGCCGCACTGCCGAGCGGCTCGACCTACCGCAATCCTGCCAACGGCCGCAACGAGATCATCGTCAAGGACACCAGCAATGTCGCCGTGCTGATTGGCGACTCGCAATCGGAACCTTCCTACGGCTGGCCCAGGCAGGGTCTGGCCGCTGCTGGGTACAAAGTCTTCTTCTGTGGCCGGGGCGGCACCGGTTTCGTGGCGTCCAACGGCAAGACCGGCAACTACATCGACGCGCTTCAGCGCGGCGACTGGAAACTCCCGTACGGCGCTCCTCCCCTCGTGGTGATCGAAGGCGGCGGGAACGATGCCGCACGCGGCGCCTCCGACGCGCAGATCGTCTCCAACGCGGAACGGCTGATCGCCAGCATCCAGCAGCGTTACCCCGCTGCCCGGATACTCATGGTCGGCACACTCGGGCGCGGCGCCCACTACGGCGGAGGGCGCCGGAGCGAGGTGGACGCGCTTTTGGGGCGGGTGGCGGACCATCACGGGCTGTCGTTCGTCAGCGCAGGCGACTGGCTCACCCGGTACAACCTGACGGGCTCGATGGCGGACCGGGTCCACCTGAACCGGCAGGGCCACGCGGCCCTGGGCGCCGTTTTCGGCCAGCGGCTGCAGTCCCTGGGGTTTGACTACGCCGACCCCGGCATGCTCGCCGGCTTATCCCACTAACGCAGGCTTGTCCCACCGGCGCAGGCACCGCCAGCGGACGCGCCACCGGCGCAGGCACCGCCAGCGGACGCGCCACCGGCGCAGGCACCGCCGGCGCACGGGCCACAGCACAACAAAGGAGCCGGTGTCCGCCCCGAAGGGAGGACACCGGCTCCTGTACTGCCAGCCGCTAAGCGCTGCTGGCGGCGGACTTCTTCAAGCCCTCAGGAAGCGGCCGCTCAGGCCACGTCCATTTCCGGCGGCAGCATGAGGCCGGCGCCGGGGATGGCGTTGAGCAGCGCCCGGGTGTAGTCCTGCTGCGGCGACTCGAAGACGTCGTCCGTCGAGCCTGTTTCCACCAGCTTGCCCTTCTCCATGACGCACACGCGGTCGGCGATCTGCCGGACCACCGCGAGGTCGTGGGTGATGAACAGGTAGGTCAGGCCGAGCCGGGACTGCAGTTCGGCGAGCAGGTTCAGCACCTGCGCCTGCACCAGCACATCCAGTGCCGAGACGGCCTCGTCGCAGATGATCACTTCGGGGTCCAGGGCCAGGGCGCGGGCGATCGCGACCCGCTGGCGCTGGCCGCCGGAGAGCTCGTTGGGGTACCGCTGCATGGTGGACTGCGGCAGCGCCACCTGGTCCAGCAATTCCCGGACCTTCTTCTCGCGGCTGGTCTTGTCCCCGATCTTGTGGGTCCGCAGCGGTTCCTCGATGGTCCGGAAGATGTTGTACATCGGGTCCAGGGACCCGTACGGGTCCTGGAAGATCGGCTGTACCCGGCGCCTGAAGGCGAAGAGCTCTTTGCTCTTCAGCGTGGAGGTGTCCACGCCGTCGAAGATGATCTTGCCGGAGGTCGGCGTCAGGAGGTTCAGGACCATCTGCGCCACCGTGGACTTGCCGGAACCCGACTCCCCCACGATCGCCGTCGTGGTTCCCCGCTTGACGTTGAAGGAGATATCGTCGACGGCGGTGAAGTCCGTGGACTTGCCCAGGCCCGAACGCAGCTTGAAGACCTTCCTGAGGTTCTGGATCTGCAGGACGTCGTCGGACTTGGCCGGCTCAACCACGCCGGTCTCGCTCGGGGCGAGCATGTCGTCGGTTTCCACGCCGAGTTCCTTGGCCGCCTGGATGCGCCGGGACGCCAGCGACGGCGCCGAGGCGACCAGCCGCTGGGTGTACGGGTGCTGCGGGTTTTGCAGCAGCTCCAGCGAGGGTCCGGATTCGACAACCTGGCCGCGGTACATGACCACCACCTGATCGGCACGCTCGGCGGCGAGGCCGAGGTCGTGCGTGATCAGCAGCACCGCGGTGCCCAGTTCCGTGGTCATCTTGTCCAGGTGATCGAGGATCTGGCGCTGCACGGTCACGTCGAGCGCCGAGGTCGGCTCGTCCGCGATGAGCAGGCGCGGCTGGCAGGCGAGCCCGATCGCGATCAGCGCGCGCTGGCGCATGCCGCCGGAGAACTCGTGGGGGTACTGCTTGGCGCGGCTTCCGGCGTCGGGCAGCCCGGCCTGGGAAAGGACCTTGGCGACGTCGTCGGGGCCGCTCGGGAGTCCGTTGGCCTTCAGCGTCTCGCGGACCTGGTCGCCGATCTTCCACACCGGGTTCAGGTTGGACATCGGGTCCTGCGGGACCATTCCGATGCTGTTGCCGCGCAGTTCGATCATCCGCTTTTCGCTGGCGTTGGAGATGTCCTCGCCATCGAACAGGATCTGGCCTGCCGCGACCCGCCCGTTGCCCGGGAGCAGGCCGATAGCAGCCAGCGCGGTGGTGGACTTGCCGGAGCCCGACTCGCCCACAATCGCGACGGTTTCGCCCGGCATGACGGTGAGGTGGGCGTTGCGGACGGCGTTGACCTCGCCGTTGCTGGTGGTGAACCCGATGGCCAGGTCCTTGATTTCAAGCAGCGGGCGCTCAGTGGCGTACTCAGCTTCCTGGAAGTCAACAGAGGCGCTCATAGTGTCCCCTTTCATCGCTTGCGGGCTTTGGGATCGAGGGCATCACGCAGGGCATCGCCCAGCATGATGAAGCTCAGGACGGTGATGGACAGCGCGATGGCCGGGTAGATCAGTGGCATCGGGTTGGACCGGAGGGAAGCCTTCGCCGCGTCGATGTCATTGCCCCAGGACATGACGCTGGCCGGCAGCCCGATGCCGAGGAAGGACAGGGTGGACTCGGCCACGATGAACGTTCCCAGGGAGATGGTGGCCACGACGATGATCGGGGCCAGCGAGTTCGGCAGGACGTGGCGCATGAGGGCGCCGAACTTCGAGACGCCCAGCGAGCGGGCGGCCGTGACGAAGTCGGCGTTCCGGACCTCAACGACGGCGCCGCGGGTGATGCGGGCAATCTGCGGCCAGCCGAAGATGATCAGGATGAGCACCAGCGTCCACACGGTCTTGTTAGCCCGGAACATCGGCAGCTGCATCAGCACGATCGCGCCCAGGATCAGGGGAAGGGCGAAGAAGATGTCATTGATGCGGGCCAGGACCGAGTCGATCCAGCCGCCGTAATAGCCGGCGACGGCACCCATGATGCCACCGATCAGCAGCACGCCGATGGTGGTCAACAGGCCCACGGTCACCGAGGACCGCGTACCGAAGATGACACGGGCGTAGACGTCGCAGCCCAACTGGGTGAAGCCCAGCGGGTGGCCCGCGGCGGGGCCGGCGTCGGAGTTGGCCAGCTGGCAGGCCTCCGAGGTCGGGTCGATCGGCGAGAAGAGTCCCGGGAAGAGCGACACCGCCACTACGACGAGGATCAGGAACACGGAGATGATGAAGAGCGGCTGCTTGCGCAGGTTCTTCCAGGCCTCACCCCACAGGCTTAGCGGTGCGGCTTCGTCCTTGACCCGGTCCGTTACCTGGAGCGGAGTCTCGGAGACATCGGCCACGAAGTGCACGGTCCGGCGGGCCGGGCGGCGCGAATCGGCGTGCCGTGCGGTGGTGGTGGTGTTATCAGGAGTCATAACGGATCCTCGGGTCAAGCCAGCCGTAAAGCAGGTCAACGAGCAGGTTGGAGAGGCAGTAGATCAGCACCAGGACGGTGACGATCGAGACCACCGTGGGCCCTTCGCCGGACAGCACGGCCCGGTAGAGCCGGTTGCCTACGCCCGGAACGTTGAAGATTCCTTCCGTGACGATCGCCCCGCCCATCAAGGCACCGAGGTCGGCACCCAGGAAGGTAATGACGGGAATCAGGGAGTTGCGCAGGATGTGGACGCGGACCACCTGGAACCGGGAGAGGCCCTTGGCGGTGGCGGTGCGCACATAGTCGGCGTTCATGTTTTCGATGACGGACGTGCGGGTCAGGCGCAGGACATAGGCAAACGATCCCAGTCCCAGCACGATCGCCGGCAGGATGAGGTCCGGGATGGTCGCCGCGGAGCTGACGGTCGGTTTGGCCCAGCCGAGCTGGACTCCGATGGTGAACTGCAGCAGGAAGCCGAGGACGAAGATCGGGATGCCGATTACGATCAGCGAAAAGATCAGGACCGTGGCGTCAAAGAGCTTGCCCTTGCGCAGGCCGGCGATGAGGCCGAAGATGATGCCGAAAAAGGCCTCGAAGATCAGCGCCATGATGGCCAGCCGCGCCGTGACGGGGAAGACCTCGCCGAGCACGGCGGCGATGGGGCGTCCGGAGAAGTCCTGGCCGAGGTCGAACGTGAAGATGCTCTTGAGGTAAAGCAGGTATTGCATCCAGAACGGCTGGTCCAGGTGGTACTGCATGCGCAGCTTGGCTGCGACCGCCTCGTTCACCGGCTTGTCGCCGAACAGGGCCACGATGGGGTCACCGGGCAGGCTGAAGACCAGGAAATAGACCAGCAGTGTTGCGCCCAGGAAGACGGGAATCAGTTGCAGGAAACGCTTGAGGATGTATGTCGACATCAGCGAGTCACACCCTCGTTGGCAGGCATCCTGTCCAGGGATGCGGCGGAGTTGTTCATCAAAGAACCTTTTCACTATGGATGCAGGCCGGCGCCGGTTTGCTCACGGCGGCAGGGCTGCGAAAAGTTCGCCCGAAAGAGCCGGGCATCAAGAAAATAAATGGAGGGGAAACACGACGACGGCGGAGGCCCCAGTATGGGCGGCCCCCGCCGTCGTTTTGTTGTTACTTACCGGTTACGTTGTAGTACAGCGGGACGCCGTCCCAGCCGTAGTCGACGTTGGTGACCTTGTCGCTCCAGCCGCCCTGGGCAACCTGGTACCACAGGGGGATGGCCGGCAGGTCCGTCAGGAGGATCTCCTGGGCCTTGTTCATGGCCTTGTTGCCGTCGCTGACCGACGCGGCGTTCAGGCCGTCAGAGATGGCCTTGTCGAACGTCGGGTTGGCGTAGTTGGCGTCGTTGGAGCCGGCACCGGTCTTGTAGATCGGGCCGAGGAAGTTGTACAGCGACGGGTAGTCTGCCTGCCAGCCGGCACGGATGGAGCCGGTGAGGGTCTTGGCGGTGGCGTCGTTGCGGGCTTCCTTGAAGGTGGCGTACGGCTTGCCTTCAACCTTGATGCCGAGCGTGTTCTTGAGCTGGTTGACTACTGCCTCAACCCAGGCCTTGTGTCCGCCCTTGTCGGCGTTGTAGGCAATGGTGAACGTCTTGTTCGCGTCCCACTTCTGGATGGCGTCAGCCTTGGCCCAGGCTTCCTTGGCCTTGTCGGCGTTGAAAGTCAGGTTCTCGGCTCCGGCGATCGAGTCGCTGTAGCCGTCAAGCACGGGTGCCGTGAAGTCCTTGGCGGGCTGGCGTGCGCCGTTGAAGATCACCTTGGTGATCTCTTCGCGGTTGATCGCCATGGAGATCGCCTGGCGGCGCAGCTTGCCGGCCTCGCCGCTCCATTCCGGCAGGTATTCCGGGATGGCGATGGTCTGGTTGCCGGCGTACGGCTTGTTGATGGTGCGGTCGCCGAGGTCAGACTTGAAGTTCTTCAGCGCGCTGGTCGGGATGGTCTGCAGGATGTCCAGGTTGTTGGACATCAGGTCCTGGTACGCCGAGTCGTCGTTCTGGTAGATCTTGAACGTCACGCCGGCGTTCTTGGCCTTGCGCGGGCCGTTGTAGTCCGGGTTCGGAACGAGCTGGATCTGCACGTTGTGCTGCCAGCCGCCGTCCGCGAGCTTGTACGGGCCGTTGCCGACCGGCTTCTCGCCGAAGCCCTTCGGGTCCTTCAGGGCACCGGAGGGAACCGGAACAAACGCGGTGTAGCCAAGGCGAAGCGGCCAGTCAGATTCCGGCTGCTTCAGTTCGACGGTGAACGTCTGGTCGTCAACGACCTTCAGGCCGGACATGGTCTCAACCGTGGAGCCCTCTGCGCTGGCTTCGTCGTAGCCCTTGATGCTTTCGAAGAAGCCACCGCTGAGCTGGGCGTTCTTGGCTGCGGCGCCGAAGTTCCAGGAATCGACGAAGGACTTGGCCGTGATGGCCTCGCCGTTCGTGAACTTCTGGTCCTTCTTGACCTTGATGGTGAAGTGCTGGCCGTCCTTGCCCTCGATGGACTCGGCGAGTTCGTTGACCGGCTTGCCGCTGGGGTCGTAGCTGACCAGACCCGCGAAGATCATGTCGATGACCTTGCCACCGCCGACTTCGTTGGTGTCGGCGGGCATGAGGGGACGCTGGGGTTCGGAGCCGTCGGCGAGGATCACTTTGCTGGTGTCGCCGCCGGTACTGCCGCTACCGGTTGCGGAGCCGCTGGCACCGCATCCGGTCAGGGCGAGGGCGGCGATAGCCACCATGCCCAGTGCTTTGGAAGTGCGCGAAAAACGCATTCCGCCTCCTATGAGTTGTGGGAGTTCGTGAGGGAAAAACTTATGCTTCCCCGTAAGCAGGCACAGGGGTATCCCCTGTGACGTGGCCTACATATGGAAGTAGCCTAGCCCTAAACCGTCCAAATGTTGGAACTCTGTTGCCAAACCGTGATCCGACAATCTCATGACGAGTAACGTCAAGCGGAGTGTATTTCAAGTCACACGCTACCGGCTGGTAGTATTCGCCCGCGGTGTGACCTGGGTTACTCGCCCTTAACTGGAATCTGCCGGTTTTCGCCCCTGTTCCGACCCCCTCCAGGCAAGCCTCAGCTGGCCCCTGACAGCAGCTGCGCGCGCAGTTCGCGGCGCTCGCGCTGCTTGTCCGGATCCGGCAGCGGAACCGCCGCCAAAAGCCGCTGGGTGTAGGGCTCCTGGGGATTGCGGAGGATCTGGTCGCGGGTCCCCTGCTCCACGATCCTGCCGCGCTGCATGACACAGATCCGGTCCGCGAGCACGTCCACCACCGCGAGGTCATGGGTGACGAAGAGGCAGGCGAACCCCAGTTCCTTCTGCAGGTTCTGGAACAGATCGAGCACCTTGGCCTGGACTGAGACGTCGAGGGCGGAGGTGGGCTCGTCGGCGACCATCAGCTTGGGCTTGAGCGAGAGGGCCCGCGCGATCCCCACGCGCTGCTTCTGCCCGCCGGAGAGCTCGTGCGGGTAGCGGTTGCGGTAGTCGCGCGGCAGCTCGACCTGGTCCAGCAGCGCCTCAATCCGCCGCTGCAGGTCGGCGCCCTTCGCGGCCCGTGCCAGGAACATCGGCTCCCCGATGCTTTCCCCGATGGGCAGCCGGGGGTTCAGGGACGACGACGGATCCTGGAACACCATGCCGACGTGCCGGCGCATCTCGTGGAGCTGCCGGCCGTTCCTCTTGGCGGCGGAAATGTCCTGCCCGACTACCCGCATGGTGCCTGCCGCCACCGGCAGCAGGCCGACGGCGGCCCGGCCGATGGTGGTCTTTCCGGAGCCGGACTCGCCGACGAGACCGACCACCTGTCCGGGATAGATGACCAGGTTGGCCCCTTCCACGGCACGGAACGCCGGCACCCGGCCCTGCTTCGGGTACTCGATGGCGACATCGGTGAGCTCCAGGACCGGCTCGCCCTTCGGCTTGGCCGCTTCGGCCGCGGCCAGGGCGGCGGCGTTTTCGCGCTCGCGCCGGATCAGCTCGTCTTCAGGAATGGAGAGGATCTCGACGTGGGTCGCGGCGGCGAGGGCAGCGGTGACGTCCACGTCCGCCGTGGAATCCGCGCCGCCCTGGCCCAGGTGTGGGACCGCAGCCAGCAGCGCCTTGGTGTACTCGTGCTGCGGGTTGTGGAAGATCTGCGCTGCCGTGCCCGTCTCCACGATCAGGCCCTTGCGCATGACGGCGATCCGGTCGGCGAGGTCGGCCACCACTCCCATGTCGTGGGTGATGAGCACAATGGCGCTGTCCAGTTTGTTCCGCAGGTTGCGCATGAGGTCAAGGATTTCGGCCTGGACGGTCACGTCGAGGGCCGTGGTCGGCTCATCGGCAATGAGCAGCTTCGGGTCGCAGGAGAGCGACTGCGCGATCATGGCGCGCTGGCGCTGGCCGCCGGAAAGCTGGTGCGGGTAAGACCGGAAGGCCTTCTCCGGATCGGGCAGTTCGACAAGTTCCAGCATGCGCAGGGCCCGGAGCCGGGCTTCTTCCGGGGAAACTTCATTGTGCAGACGCACAGTTTCGACGATCTGCGACCCCACGGTGTACACCGGGTTCAGGGCCGTCATCGGCTCCTGGAAGATCACCGCGACGTCCTTGCCGCGCACCGCGCGGATATTGGCCTCATTGCTCCCCAGCAGCTCACGGCCGGCAAGCTTGACACTTCCTGTCACACGGCTGTTACTCGGCAGCAGGCCCAGCAGCGCCATCGAACTGGCGCTCTTTCCGGAGCCGGACTCCCCCACGATGGCGAGCACTTCGCCGGCCCGGACCTCGTAGTTCAGGCCGATCGCTGCCGGGACCCATTTCTTGTCCACGCCGAAATCCACGCTGAGATCCCGGACCTCCAGGACAGGTTCGCCTTTGCCAGGCACAGGTGACGCCGGCGGATCGAGGGTGATGAAGTCAGTCATGATGGGCTATCCTTCCGCCCGGGCCGCCGGTGCACCGGGGATTAGTGCTGCGGCTCGGAATACTGAATTATTGGGGGCATGAGCTCTACGCCGCACGCCGGAAATGTTGAAGTCTTCAAAGCACGAACCAACAAATGGTTCGCGTTGCTGTCCTGGGCGGTGGCCGCGTTCGGTGTCGTGGTCACGGTCGTCATGGCGGGTCCGGGGGCGCTGGGCGGCATCGCCCCGCTGGCCTTCATTGCCTTCATGGGCTGGCAACTGTTCTGGATGCCGTCCGTTGTAGTCCACGATGCCGGCGTCACCCTGGAGAATCCGTTCCGCTCGATTGAGGTGCCGTGGGCAGCGCTGGTGCACGTCGATACCCGTTTTGCGCTGACGCTGGTCACCGCCCGGAAGAGCTACACCTCCTGGGCCGCGCCGGCCCCCGGTATCTGGGGCGGCCGCCATGCCCGCCCGGAGGACCTCCACGGCCTGCCGGCAACCACCTACGGTCCCGGCAAGTCGGTCCGTCCGGGAGATCTGAAGACCACGGACTCCGGCCAGGCTGCCATGCTGGTGCGGGCCCGGTGGCATGACCTCGTGGAAGGCGGGCAGCTTGCCGCCGGCGACGCCGCCAGCACCGCGGCAACGGTGACCGTCCGCTGGGTGGCGATTGGCGCCGTCGTACTGCTCCTGGCGGCAAGCTACCTGGCGATTACCGCCGGTTAGAGCGGTCCTGCAGGGGGCCGGCATCTACTGGCCCCGTGTTCCGTCGGCCGGACCGTCGTTGCGGGGATCCTCAGGCGCCGAGGCGCCAAGTCCGGTGACGGTACCTGCCTGCACCGCGGCACCCCCATGATCGGCCGCCTTCTTGGCATTGAACTTCTTCTGCCGTGGGTCAAAGGCGTCCCTCAGGCCGTCGCCGATGAAGTTGATGCTGAGGCAGATGAGCACGATGAACATGCCCGGGAACCAGAAGAGCCAGGGCCGTGTGGCGAAGGCCTGCTGGTTCTGGGAGATGAGCAGGCCCAGCGACGTGTCCGGGGCCTTGACGCCGACGCCGAGGTAGCTCAGCGCCGTTTCGGTGAGGATCGCGGCGGACATGGTCAGGGTCACGTTCACGATCAGCACGCCGACGGCGTTGGGCAGGATGTGCTTGAAGATGATCCTGGCGTTGCTGGCGCCGGAAATCCGGGCCGCATCCACGAACTCGCGTTCGCGCAGGGACAGGAATTCGCCGCGCATCAGTCGGGCCAGGGCGACCCAGCTGATCAGGCCCAGGAAGATTCCGAGGGCCAGGACGCCGTTGGTGCTGGCGAAGGAGGCGAACCAGCTCCCCTGGTCCCGGCGGCCGGCGAGGGCGGCCATGACGGCGGCCAGCAACAGGGCCGGAATGATGATGATGACGTCGGTCAGGCGCATCAGGATGGCCTCGGACCAGCCGCGGAAGTACCCGGAGATGGCACCGACCACGACGCCGATCAGGCCGGCGATGAGGCCGATCACGATCATGATGGTGATGGACTGCTGCGCGCCGCGCATGGTCATGGCGAAGAGGTCGCGGCCGATCCGGTCCTGGCCGAACGGATGTTCGCCCCAGGCCAGCGGCCACAGCGAGGAGGTCGGTGCGCCGCCGTTGACCAGTGGCGAGACTTGCGTGTGGGAGTACTTCCACCAGCCGGGGATTCCCAGGTAACCCACCGAGGTGAAGGCCAGGATGAAAATGAAGGCGAACACCACGAGGCCGATAATGGCGCCGGAGTGTCCGAGGAAACGCTTCCGGACGATCTGGCCCTGGCTGAGACCCTTGGCCTCAAGGACCGGCTCAACGCCGGCCGCGGCTGATATCCGCGAGGCTTCGTCTTCGGCCATGATTACTTCCTGCTGACTTGGCTGGCTCATGCTTTTACCCTTACGCGCGGATCCAGTGCGGAGTAGGCGAGGTCCGCGATGAGGTTGAAGACCATGGCCGTGATGGCCACGCAGATGAAGACGCCCATGACCGGGTTGGGATCGGTGTGCGCGATCCCGTCCAGGAACAGGAAGCCCATGCCGCGGACCGAGAAGACGGTTTCGGTGATGACGGCACCGCCGATCAGCGCCCCAATGTCGAAGGCCACGATCGTGGCGATCGGGATCAGGGCGTTGCGGAAGGCGTGGCGCATGATGACGGTCCGCTCGCTCAGGCCTTTGGCCCGGGCCGTGCGGATGTAGTCCATGTTCATGATCTCGAGCATCGAGGCCCGGGTGAAGCGGGTGTAGCTGGCCAGTGAAATGAGGATCAGGGCCAGGGTGGGCAGGATCAGGTGGGTGAAGGAGTCAAGGCTCAGGACCCAGAAGTCGCCCTGGATGTTCGGCGTGCTGGCACCGATGGTGGCGATCGGCCGGCCGCGCACACGGCTGTTGTTGAAGTAGCTGGGCCACGCCTGCATGTACCGGTCCAGCAGGATCAGGAAGCCGACCAGGAACGAGGTGATGGCTGCCGCCCGCATGGACTGCCCGCGGTCGTAGCCGCCCACCAGATAGCCGATGCCCATGCCGATCAGGACGAAGGCGACCGCCAGGAGCACGATCATCAGGAACGTAGCCTCGTTGAGCAGCGGCTGAAGGAGGAAGTAGAGCACGACTCCGACGCCGACGGCGATGAGGGCCGATTGCAGGGCCTTGCGGTTTTTCAGCCCGGCGGAGAGCAGGGTCACGGCGAACGCGATGCCGACACCGGCGATGGCGATGACCACGGGGCCCATGCCCGGGGTCTTGAACCATTCGGTGGCGGAGAAGTAAATGAGCACCGCGGTGACGAAGGCGAAGGCGACGGCGCCGGCCAGCAGCCGGCGCCGCATGGTCCCGCCCGCCGCGACGGCTGTCACTGCGCCGACGACGACGCCGATCCCGAGGGCCGCGGGCAGCGGCACGTCGGGGTTCCGCAGGAAGTCGTTGAAGCCGATGGCGCCGAATTCCTTGAGCAGGACGGCGACCCAGAAGATCGGCAGTGAGAAGAACAGGAAGGCCATGAACGTCACGCCGTAATCCAGGGTGCTGTACTGCCGCAGGGCGGTGACGATGCCCAGGGTGATGCCGATCAGGATGGCGAGCACCGTTGCCGCGGTGACGAGGGTCAGGGTCTGGACGAGCGCGAAGCCGAGGGCCTCGGTGATGGGCTGACCGGCGATGTTTTTCCCGAGGTCACAGGAGTTGGCGAACGGAACGAGGCACTGGACAGCGCCGCCGAACCATTTGAAGTACCGCAGCGGGGCCGGGGTGTCCAGCTGCAAGAGCTCGGTCCTCGCGTCCATGAGCTGCTGCTTCTGGGGCGTGGGGTTGGCGCGGAATTCCTCGAGGGGATCGCCGGACGCCGCTGTCAGGAGATATACGAGGTAAGACGCACCGAGAAGGATGAGGGCGGCAGTCACGAGCCGCCGGAAGATGTAGGTCACCATTGGAATAGAACCTCGGAATTCGGGCCCAGGGATTGCCCGGACCGGTCGCGGAGTTTGGCCGGTTCCCGCCGATGTGGCGGCGGGACCACGGCATCGTCAGGGATGTCGCCAGAAAGGCGCCGGGACCGAAGAAGCTGTGGTCCCGACGCCTTTCCAGCAGTGTTACTTGGGGTCGCGGGCTACTTCTGCGCCCATTCCCAGAAGTTCCACCAAACGCCGGTCTGGTTCGGCATGTACTTCACACCGGTGATGCGGTCGCTGTACGCGTCCACGCCAACCGACTGGAACAGCGGCAGGCCGTAGGCCGAATCCCAGATCATCTTGTCGATCTGCGCAACGAGGCCGTCCTGCTTGCTCTTGTCGGTGGTGACAATCAGTTCGTCCATCAGCTTGTCGGCTGCGGGGTCGCTGAACTGGTTGAAGTTGGAGTCGTTGCCGGACTTGAAGATCTGCGGAACGCCGGACACGCCGACACCCGAGTTGCTCCAGCCAAAGATGGTGGCATCGTAGCTGCCGTCACCGAGGGCCTTGCCCCAGTCAGACTTGCCGAGGCCGCCGTCGACGATCTTGAAGCCGGCCTTGGTGGCGGACTCGCTGATCAGGGAGAAAGCGTCAACACGGTTGGGGTTGTCCTTGTTGTACATGATGCGAACTTCGGGGGTGGCGCCGTTGAGGAGCTTCTTGGCACCCTCGATGTCCACACCCTGGTAGGCGGAGGAACCATTGTTCTTGGCCGAGTCGGCGTACGGGGCCTGGTCCGGAACGAACAGCTGGGAGTCAAGCGGTGCAGCCTTCGGGTCCAGCTTCTTGACGATCTTGTCGACGATGTCCGTACGCGGGACGGCCTTCATGAACGCCTCGCGGACGTTCTTGTCGGCAAACGGGCCCGAGTAGTTCAGGTCGATGTGGTCGTACGCGAGCTGGTTGCCGACGTCGACCGTCACGCCCTGGCTTTCGAGTGCCTTGAGCTGCTCCACGGTGTCCGCGGATGCCTGCGGGGCGATGATGTCGGCCTCGCCGTTCTTGAGAGCCTGGACCTGGGCGGGTGCCTCACCGATGTAGCGGACGGTGATTTCGTCCAGATTGGCTTCCGGTCCCCACTTGTAGTCCTTGTTCTTGACCATGGTCAGGGACTGGTCCTGGTTGACGCTCTTGACGATGAACGGACCGTTGGAGAGGTAAAGGCTCGGATCGGCCGGCAGGGTCTTGGTGTCAAAGCCGGTGTTCCACAGGTCCGCCATAGCCTTGAGCTGGGCGTTCGCCGGCTTGGGGGCCTTGGAATCGCCGCGGGGCATGCCCTTCAGCAGGTCAATGAACGCCTTGGTGTCCGCCAGGCCTGCCTTCTTGGCCAGGACGTGGGCGGGGATGTCGACGCCGGGGCCGCCGATGGCGATTTCCCAGTCCGCGAAGGGCTTGGAGTACTTCAGCGTCATGCTGCGGCCGTCGTCACCGAGTTCCGGGAAGTCGGTGAGGGCGATACCGGTGGGGTCACCGGCGTAGGAGAAGTAGGACGTTCCGGTCTTACCTTCCGCGTCGGCGTCGTTGTAGTAACCGGAGAAGGCGGCCCACTGCAGCACAAGGTCGGCTGCGGTAACAGGAGTGCCGTCGGACCACTTCACGCCGTCGTTGATGGTGTACTTCACCGTCAGCGGATCGTCAGAGACCTTTTCCATCTTGCCGAACTTCTCATTGCGGACAACGTTGAGCTTGTTGTCGATGTAGAAGAAGCCCGAGTGCGTGGCGTAGCTGACCTTTGAATTGATGTCAGTGTTTCCATCGGCCGTGTTCGGGTTGAACGTATTAAACGCGTTGACCTCTACTACAGTTGCCGATCCGCCTTGCTTGCTTGCTGCCGCCGCAGTGGTCGGGGTTGTCCCGCCACTGTTGCCCGCGCAGGCGCTGAGGGCGATGGCAGCTGCTGCCGCCACGCCCACTGCTTTGGAAATACGACCCAAGCGCATTCCGCCTCCTTGTTTCTGTGGTGTGGGTGAGCCCGGCGCCGAAGGCGCCAGACAGACGTCCACACTCCCCCAGCGGCAGTGTGGCCCGTCTCACATGGCATGAAGCGTAACCCCAAAGACCGTCCGGAGCCACCAAAGTTGACTCACCGTAAAGTTCGTTATGGAGCTGCAACATTGGGCAGGTTCCACAGGGCCAGCTTTCCCACAAAACGTTGACGGCGGCGTAACAAAAGGATAAAAGCGCCGCACACAGGAAAAGCCCCAATCCGAGAATCGGGGCCCCTCCAGTTAATCCTTAATTACTTGGCAGAATTACCGCGCTGCCGGGCGGCGGAGAGCCTCCTTCTCATCACGGCTGACCATCGCGACAGGTCGTTGGCGTGAACTGGGACGGCGGCGGCTCGTATCCTCACGTTCCTCAGCTGCCATCAGCCGGCTTCGAGGACGAAGAAGATGAAGGACAGGAACGCTGTCTTCTCGCCGGTGAGGATGCGTGGCGGAAGGAGTTCGTGCGGTGTGTTTGGAGATGGCCCTGGTTCGCTCACGGTGGCGACGCGGTATCCCGCCGATGTGAAGGCGTTGATCATCGCGTGAAGTGGTCGGTGCCAGAAGGTCAGAACCGCAGGCTCGCCATCGAACTCGTAATCCTCCGAGTACTGCCGGATGGCGAAGTAGTCCTCGGCTGGTTGGGTGATCACGCTGACCGTGGGGTGGTTGACCGACAGGATCAGGCGACCGCCCGGCTTCAGCACGCGCCGCAGTTCGGCAAGTGGTGCCGACCAGTCCTCCAGGTAGTGCAGGACCAGGGACGAGACAACGTCGTCGAAGGAGCCATCGGCGAAAGGGAGCGGCTTGCTGAGGTCGGCCAAGTATAGATCCGCGGTTCCGCCAAGTCGCTGTCTTGCCAGTTCGAGCATCGCAGGACTGGAATCGAATCCGGTCATGATCGCGCCCTTCGCGCTCAGTGCCGCGGACAGGGGCCCGGAGCCGCACCCTGCATCCAGGACCCGGTGGCCGTCGACGTCGCCGGCGAGGCCAATCATCGCCGGCCGCTCGTAGTAGGCGTTGAGGAGGCTGGACTCGTTTTCCGCCGAGTAGCTCTCGGCAAAACTGTCATAATGGTCGGCTTTCACGGATCCTCGCTCTCGCGTAAACGCTCATGGTCAGTACGGTCGGCCCGATCCTAACAACCTGGCCGGAAAGCCCGTAAGCATCGCCCGTTGATAGCAGATTCGGTTTCGTGTGTTGGATCAACGCGGTTGGCCTGCTCTGGTGGTCGAAATGATTACCGTGAGCCAGAACGCCTGCGTCGATAGTTTATTGTCGGCAGATGCAGCAAGACTGAGAACGTGAATATTGTCCTGATACCGCCTCTGCTCTGCTCTCCGCTCGCTTACGCCCCGGTGATCGATACCGTCTGGATGCGCGGGCAAGTCACTTTGGCCGACACCCGGCACGACGACACCATTGCGGCCATGGCCGAACGGATCCTCCGCGAGAACGTCGGCGACATTGCTGTTCTCGGAACAAGCATGGGAGGGTACGTCGCCCTCGAAGTCATCCGCCAGGCGCCCGATCGCGTCACCGCTCTCGCACTCGTAAGCACGTCCGCCCGAGCCGACACCGCGGAGCAGCTCCAAGCGCGGGCGCGCCAGTCCGCGCTCGTTGAAGGCGGGCATTTCGACGCTCTTGTCGACGCCGCCTTCCCTGGCGTCGTCGCGGCAGACAACGAATCCGACGATGCACTCCTAGCCACTTGGCGCTCCATGACCAGCCCAGTCGGTGCAGAAGCCTTCCTCCGACAGCAGCAGGCAGTCGTGCAGCGCGCCGATCTTCGCTCGATTCTGCCGTCCATCGCCTGCCCGACAGCGATCATCCACGGAGCCCAGGACCGCCTCATCCCTCTGAACGCTGCCGAAGAAATGGCAGAAGCGCTGCCCACGGCCCGGTTCACCGTCGTCGAAGGTGCCGGCCACTTCCTGTTCCACGAGCAGCCCGCCGCCGCACGCGACGCCGTAAGCTCCTGGCTTGAGTCCGCCACATAGCCAACTGTCCGTGAAGCCCTTACCCGCTCGCAAAAGCGATAGCCGCCAAGAACACGTGTTCTTAGCGGCTATCGCTTTTGGCCTCAGGGAGATCAGAAACTAGACGTTGAAGCGGAACTCCACTACGTTCGGCAGTCGAACAACGTCACGGGTGGCCGTTCGTGCTTCTCAGGAGGTCGAGGATGGCGGCTTCCTTGGACGGGGCCTGGATGGGTCGGGCCACCACCAGCGATGTCGCGATCGGCGCTCAGCCCTGCGTTGGGCCGCGTCCAGATAGTCCTCGCGCGCCGCATCAAAGACCTCGTGAGGAAGACTCAGCGTTGCACGGCTCAACTGGCGTCCTACCAGCAGATCGCTGATTGCCTCCGGGATCTCCCGCATCCCCCGAGCACCTTTCACGGACCGCCTGAGCTGCACGCCCTGCTCCGTGAGCCGCATCCCCCAGGATGAGTCGACCTCAGCAAGGCTGGAACCGACCAGGACCGCTATTGCCGTCTCTACCCGTTCCCGGGAAGGGACGTCGGCCTGCAGCATGTCCCACCCCGGCAGCAGCGCACGGAGCGACGAGGAGCGCCTCCCATCATGCAGCAGGGTCACGAGCGTTGCAGCGTCATCCATGTCTATGCGGTCCACGCCGTTCAGGCTAGCGCACTCCGAGCCGCCACCGCCTCGGGAACAATCACCGTCTCGGAAGAACGTTAAGTTCCCCAACACTTCGGCCGAGGATTCCCGGGAGGTACCGGAGCTGACTCAGACGTTAAAGCGGAACTCCACCACGTTCCGTCACCAAACAACCCGTTGTAGAACAGGGGGTACGCTGACGAACATACTGGTCGACCATCACGAGATCCGGATTTCGACGGCTACTGCGACCCCATGGTCCGCCGGCTGCTTGAGGACTAATGTTCCCTAGCGTCGCAGCGAGCGGCCAATCTGGCTGATAGCGGCATCATAGGCCACATCCCAGATCCAGCCAGCAGCCGGTGCACCGGCCAGCTCCAGTGACACCAGCCCGTGGACTTGGCCCCACACGACGGCGACCATCGAGGCGATCTCGTCATCCGCTGCTCCGGGCAGCGCTGCGGCAACCGCGGCGAACAGCGGCGCGATCGACGGCTCAGTGGCACCCGGCGTCGGCCGACACGGCACCTGGCCGGCCAGTGAGCCGCCGAACATCAGGCCGTAGAGGATCGGATGCTCCAGTGCCCAAGTTCGGTAAGCCCGGCCCAATGCTTCGAGGCCGGCAGCGGCGACCTCTTGTTGGGAGGCAGCAAAGGAAGCGAAGCCATCGTCGAGCACGGCAGTCAACAGCTCCGCCTTGCCCCCGAAGAGCGAATACACCGCCGTCGTCGACGTCCCAGCGGTAGCGGCAATACTGCGCAGCGATAAGGAGGCGGCGCCGTCGCGGGCGATGAGGGAGGCTGCGGTGTCGAGCAGCCTGCGACGCAGGGTCTCATCGTGGACTATGGGTCTTGCCATAGGACAAGTATTGCATAACACTGTTCTGTAACAGCGTTATGAATAGGAGAAGCCCATGTCGGAGCAAGTGCACGCAGGACGTTTCACTGCCGATCCCGGAGGCGGCCCGGTGACAATCTTCCTGATTGGGATGCGCGCCAACCGGTGGTGGAAATTCGGGAAAGTGGCAAGGGTGGGGGCGGCCATGCCCAGGATGCTTGCCCACCTGGCCAAGACGCCGGAGGCTGGATTGTTGGGCTACCAGCAATGGTTCGGGCGGACGACCATCCTGGTCAGCTACTGGAGGAGCCCGGAGCATCTGCAGCGGTTCGCGGCCGACCGGTCGGCGCCGCACCTTGAGCCCTGGCGCCGATTCATGCGCGAATCCGCCGGTACTGGCGACATCGGCGTATGGCACGAAACCTACGAGACGATGCCCGGTGGCAGGGAAAGCGTGTATAGCGATATGCCGGTCTTCGGGCTGGCAGCCGCTACCGGTCACGTACCAGTGGGAGCGGGACTGAACACCGCACGCCAGCGCTTGGAGGCAGACGAGGTAAGTTGGCGTCTGTCCGAATGAGCCGTCTAGATTGCAGTTTCTCACTGTGCAAGGTCCCCGGCCAATAGTGAAGGCAGAGCCTGTTGATTGGAGTCATCGCCGCGATTCTCCGCCACGGACGGCGACCCGGCACGCTTCCGGTGAACCCGGCGCAGCAAGCCTCACCACCGTGCGAACGGGCCGCAGCACTCCCGAAACAAATCCAAAGTTCCTACGAGGAGAAGAAACTAAATGCCGACTTTCAACGGCCCCGAAACAGGACCCGCTGTCGCCCATTTCGAAACACCGCGCCTTCATGCCCGCCCATTCCATCCGGCAGATGCAGAAGCCTTTGCCGCCTATCGCGCCCAGCCCCAGGTCGAGCGGTACCAAAGCTGGAGCAATTACACCCTTGAACAAGGTCGCACCCTCATCAACTCGATGCAAAACATCCAGCCCGGCATACCGGGAGAGTGGTACCAGTTCGCCCTCGAAAGACGTGCCGACGGCATTCTCATCGGCGATGTTGCATTAAAGGTGAACGACACTGAAAAGAGCGAGGCGGAATTGGGATTTACGCTAGCGCCCGAGCACCAGGGGCACGGGTATGGCCGTGAGGCGGTTCTGGGGCTCCTCGGCTACGCCTTCGAGCAGTTGCATCTCCACCGCATACTAGCTGTCACCGACGCGCTCAACGATTCTGCGGCCCGGCTTCTTGAGAGGGTGGGAATGCGGAGGGAAGCCCACTTCCACGAAAACGTCTTTTTCAAAGGTACGTGGGGAAGCGAGTTCGTCTTCGGAATACTGGACCGGGAGTGGACTGCAGGTCCACGGAGCGTACCGGATCTGCCTCCGACGGAATCGGGCCATAAGGAAACGACCGGGATGGCCCCCTCCCCGGTCGGCATCAAGGGGTTAGCTGTGAAATGACTCGTGAGCGCTGGTAAGGGAAAGACCCGCATCGCCTCGCGTTGGAGTCGCAGGTCATTGGGTATCCGGGGAAAAACCCCGAAATTTCCTATGCACCCGGACTCCGTCCGAAGGTCCTCGACGCTACGACTATCAATTCTGTTACAAGAAATGCCGCCCTCGTACGTTTCACGGAGGGCGGCATTTCTACTGATTCAGGCGAAGAATCTACACATTAAATCTAAATTCCACGACGTCGCCGTCGGCCATGATGTATTCCTTGCCTTCGATCCGGACCTTGCCACGGGCCTTCGCCTCGGCCATGGAACCGGCCTCGATCAGGTCATCGAAGGAGACGACCTCGGCCTTGATGAAACCGCGCTGGAAATCGGAGTGGATCACGCCAGCCGCCTGCGGGGCAGTGTCGCCCTGGCGGATGGTCCACGCGCGGGTTTCCTTGGGGCCGGCCGTCAGGTAGGTCTGCAGTCCGAGGGTGTGGAAGCCGACGCGGGCCAGCTGGTCCAGCCCGGATTCATCCTGGCCGTTCATTTCCAGCATCTCGCGGGCTTCTGCCTCGTCGAGCTCCACCAGGTCGGACTCGAGCTTGGCGTCCAGGAAGATGGCGTCGGCGGGGGCCACGAGGGCCCGCAGTTCCGCCTGCTTCTCCGGACTGCCGAGGATTCCCTCGTCGGAGTTGAAGACATAGATGAAGGGTTTGGCCGTGAGCAGGCCGAGTTCCTTGAGGTGCTCCATCTCCAGCTTGTCGCTCTTGATGGACGAGAAGATGGTGTCGCCGCGTTCCAGCACTGCCTGCGCCGCCAGGATGGCCGCCAGTTCGGCGGCCTCCCGCTTCTTGATCTTGACTTCTTTTTCGATCCGCGGGATGGCCTTTTCGATGGTCTGCAGATCGGCCAGGATCAGCTCGGTGTTGATCGTCTCCATGTCGGAGCTGGGATCGACCTTGCCGTCGACGTGGATGACGTCCGGGTCATCGAACACGCGGACAACCTGCGCGATGGCCTCGGCCTCACGGATGTTGGCGAGGAACTGGTTGCCGAGGCCCTCGCCCTCGGAGGCGCCCTTGACGATGCCGGCGATATCCACGAAGGACACGGCGGCGGGCAGCAGGCGCGCGGAGCCGAAGATGCCGGCCAGCTTTTCAAGCCGGGCATCCGGCAGGTTCACGACGCCGATGTTGGGCTCGATCGTGGCGAACGGATAGTTCGCCGCGAGGACCTGGTTGCGGGTCAGTGCGTTGAAAAGGGTTGATTTGCCGACGTTGGGCAGTCCGACGATGCCAATAGTAAGAGCCACGAGCATATATTCTACCCGCACCAGCCGCCGGCCGTTGCTGCGGCCTGCGGCTGCGCCTGTGGCGCGGCAGGGTGCCGGCGCGGGCGCGGGGCGGTGTGGGGTGTTCCCGGGGCGTTGTCGGGTGGTGCGGCGGGTACATCCCGGAGTGTTCCAGGGTGTTCCAGGGTGTTCCGGGCGTCGAAGCCAAAACTGTCACAGGGGCATGTCACAGTGAAGACATGGAAGCTTTTTCTCTGATTCTCGCCCTGCTCATGCTGCTCACGGGCGCCGTCACCGGCGCCGCCGTCGTCTATGTCCTGCTGCGCCGGCGCTATCTGGCCGTGGAACAGGACTTCGACGGCGTGTCAGCCCGGCTGTCCGAGGTCAGCGCCCAGTTCGCCGCCGCCGACGCCGAGAGGCGCCTGCTCGCGGCCCAGAACCGGGAACTCGGCGAGTCCCGGAACCACGACGGCAGTGTGCTCCGTGCGCTGGCGCCGGTGGCAGAAAAGCTCACTGCCGTGCAGCAGCAGGTATCCCTGCTCGAACGCGACCGGCTGGAGCAGTACGGCCAGCTGGCCCAGCAGCTGCAGGAGGCCCGCCTGTCCGATGAGCAGCTGCTGCGGTCCACGCATGCGCTGGAGTCCGCTCTGCGCTCCAACAGCGCCCGCGGCCAGTGGGGCGAGGTCCAGCTGCGCCGGGTGGTCGAGGCGGCAGGCATGCTGCGGCACGTGGACTTCCACGAACAGCTCCACAGCGGGCAGGCCCACAGCTCCGGCACGGACGGCAGCCTCCGGCCCGACCTCGTGGTGCAGCTGCCCGGCGACAAGCAGCTGGTGGTCGACGCAAAGGTCCCGCTGGCGTCGTATCTTGCCGCCCAGGACCTCGGCGCCGCCCAGGCGGGCCAGCAGTCCTCGCAGCTGCCCGGCAGCCAGCAGGCGCACCTCGCCGCCCATGCCAAGGCCCTGAAGGCCCATGTGGACGCGCTGGGCAGCAAGAAGTACTGGGACATCCCAGGCAACTCTCCGGAGCTGGTGGTCTGCTTCCTGCCGGCGGAATCAATCCTGGCCGCCGCCCTCACGGCCGACCCGGCCCTGCTGGACTACGCACTGGCCAAGAACGTGGTCCTGGCCTCCCCCGGGACCCTGCTGGCGGTGCTGAAGTCGGTGGCGTTCACGTGGCGGCAGGACGTGTTGACGGACAGCGCCCGGGAACTCTTCGAGCTCGCCCGGCAGCTCTACGACCGGATGGGCACGCTCGGCGAGAACGTCACCAAGCTGGGGTCCTCGCTGAAGACCTCGGTTGAGCGGTACAACTCCATGGTCGGGACCCTTGAGGCGCGCGTCCTGCCGACCGCGAGGAAACTCAACGCCCTGGAAGCCGCCGGACTGGCCACTCCCCCCGCCGTCGAAGTTACACCGCGGGCAGTCGCGGCCCCGGAACTTCAGTCCCGTGACGAGTCAGAAGAGTCCGCGGCCTAGGTGCCCTGCGCTTGGGTCTCAGTACCCCAGGACTGTCCAATGCCCAGGACTGTCCAGTACCCAGGACTGTCCAGTGCTTAGGACTGTCCGGTGCCTAGGACTGTTCGGGGCGGGTGCCGCGGCCGCCGAGGGCGCGGGTGACGTCGCCGGCCTGCTTCAGGGTGGCCCGGAGCTCCTTCGGCAGGGAGAACAGGAGGTCTTCCTCGGCCGTGACGACTTCCTCGACCGATCCGTAGCCGTAGTCGGCGAGGAGCCGCAGCACATCCTTGACGAGGACTTCCGGGACAGAGGCCCCCGACGTCACGCCCACCGTGGCGACGCCCTCGAACCACGTCTCGTCAACCTCGTTGGCGAAGTCGACCCGGTAGGAGGCCTTGGCGCCGTATTCCAGCGCCACCTCCACGAGGCGGACCGAGTTTGAGGAGTTGGCGGAGCCCACCACGATCACCAGATCCGCCTGGGGCGAGATCTTCTTGATGGCCACCTGGCGGTTGGTGGTGGCGTAGCAGATGTCGTCGCTGGGCGGGTCCTGCAGGGTGGGGAACCGCTCCTTGAGCAGGCGCACGGTCTCCATGGTCTCGTCCACGCTGAGGGTGGTCTGCGAGAGCCAGATGACCTTTTCCGGGTCGCGGACCGTGACCTTGTCGACCTCGTGCGGGCCGTTGATGATCTGGATGTGTTCGGGGGCCTCGCCGGCGGTGCCTTCGACTTCCTCATGGCCGTCGTGGCCGATCAGCAGGATGTCGAAGTCATCCTTGGCGAACCGGACGGCTTCGCGGTGCACCTTGGTGACCAGCGGGCAGGTCGCGTCAATGGTGCGCAGGCCGCGGTCCTCGGCGGACTGGACGACGGCGGGCGAGACTCCGTGCGCGGAAAAGATCACGAGGGCGCCTTCCGGAACCTCGTCGGTTTCATCGACGAAGATGGCGCCCTTTTCCTCCAGGGAGCTGACCACATGGACGTTGTGCACGATCTGCTTGCGGACGTAGACCGGCGGGCCGTAGTGTTCCAGGGCTTTTTCCACCGCGATGACTGCACGGTCCACGCCGGCACAGTAGCCGCGCGGGGCTGCCAGGAGGACCTTTTTGGGACCGGCGACCGGGGCCGCGGCCAGGACGTCTTCCGGGGAACGCCGCCTGCGCGGAACGGATGGCATCGGAACGGAGACAGCGGTGGTGGTCATGCTCCCATGCTACCGGTGTTCAATCCTGCCCCGTTTGCGGCCGCCGGCGACCCGGACAGCCACTCCCGTGGCTACCAGTGCTGCTCCCGCGACGGCAGCAGCGACGATCCACTGGCCGAAGCTGGCAGAGCACGCCGCGACGAACTCGTTCTTGAACAGCTCCGCCACATCGTTACCGCTCGAGGTCCCGGCGACAGCGGCGCCGGCGGCATCGCTGGCAAGCTTCCATACCCCCGCGAGCACCAGCGTCCCAACGCCCATTCCGACCAGCACGGTCCACCGGCGTCGGGCCGCAACGAACGCCAGAATGAAGGCGATGGCCGCGCCGACGGCAACGGCGTAGCCCATCGGGGCGTAGACGGTGACGCGTTCGATCATCTGGCGCTGGTCGGACTGCCCGATATGGATCAGCACCTGGCCGGGCGCCTCCAGCGGAAGGGTGGTCGCCGCAGTGACCTGCTTGGCCACCAGCCCGGCAAGCGGCGCGACATCCAGGGTGAGCGAGGACGAGCCGTCAACCTCCGGCGGCAGCGTGCTGGGGTCGGCGAACGTGAGGCGGTGGCTCTTGCGCAGGGTTTCAGCCCAGGCCTCGGGGTAGCCGGGCAGTCCCGTCAGCGAGCGCGCCGCGCTGTCCAGGACCGGCCGGGCCAGCTCCGTGAAGGCTTCGGGAATGCCGGCGCTGGCGGCCAGGCCGTCGACGGCGGCCGCGGCCAGCCGCTGCTGGAACGCCGGGTCCTTGCCCAGCGGCGCGGTCAGGGCAACGAAGCCCTCTTCCTGGACGATGTTCTGGTCCACCCACATGGCTGGAACGGCGACGGCTGCCATCAGGAGCCCGATGAGGACGGCGACGGCAGAGACAAAAGTGCGCAAGGGATTCCTAGGAGGTTGATGGCATCCCTCCCATCCTAGGGCGGGGCCGGGCGCGGCCATAAAGTCGGACCCCGGTGGTAGAGCTATGGATAGAGTTGACAGAGACAACTTCCGGCTGCCGGCCGGCCCACCCGCCGGGGAGCGGGCCGCCGGCAGTCGCGGTGTAAGGACATGCAGTAAACGGCACGCAGCAAAGGACACGCACACATATGCACAAGGCACTCCACCAGGCACTCCCGGCCATGGAGCCCACGCATGCCTGAGGACGCGGCGGCGGCCACCACGCTACCGGCCACCGCGGCCCAAACCAGTCCGGACAACCCCTGGCCGCTGCAGTTGCTGTCCCAGAAGCTCAAGATGCATATCGACCGCGCGCCCTCGGCATGGGTTGAGGGGCAGGTAATCGAACTCAACCGGCGTGGCAGCAACGCCTACCTGACCCTGCGGGACATCGACGCCGAAATCTCGCTGCCGGCATCGGTCTGGACCACAGTGCTGGACCGCCAGGCCGCCCCGCTGGAACGCGGTTCCCGGGTTGTAGCCCTGATCAAGGCCGAATTTTGGCTCAAGACGGGCCGGCTGAACATGTCTGTGAAGGACATCCGGCCCGTGGGCCTCGGCGACCTCCTGGCCAGGATCGAGCGGCTGCGCCAGGCCCTCGCCGCCGAAGGACTCTTTGCCGATTCGCGCAAAAAGCGGCTTCCACTGCTCCCGCACCGGATCGGCCTGATCACCGGCCGCGACTCTGACGCCAAGAAGGATGTACTGCGCAATGCCGCCCTGCGCTGGCCGGCCGTCGAATTCGAGATCCGCGAAGTAGCGGTCCAGGGGAACACCGCCGTAGCCCAGATGATCGCGGCCTTGCGGGAACTCGACGCCCACCCCGTGGTCGACGTCATCGTCATCGCCCGCGGCGGGGGCGCCCTCGAGGACCTGTTGCCGTTCAGCAGCGAGGAGCTCATCCGGGCCGTCGCGGACGCGTCCACCCCCGTGGTGAGCGCGATCGGGCACGAAGCGGACCGGCCTATCCTCGATGACGTCGCAGACCTCAGGGCATCAACGCCCACCGACGCCGCGAAGAGGATAGTTCCCGACGTCGCCGAGGAGCTTGTCAGGGTCCGGCAGGCACGGGACCAGCTCCGTCGCGGGGTCACCCGGCTCGTTGAACGCGAGGGCGACCGGCTGGCCTCCCTGCGTTCGCGCCCCGTGCTGCTCTCCCCCGACGTCATGATCAGCCAGCGCCACGAGGACGTCGAACGGCTCAAGGTCCGCTCGCACTCGGCGATCAGCGCCGCCGTCGTGCGGGCAGCGGACCAACTGGTCCACCTCAAGGCGCAGGTGCGCGCACTCTCGCCGCAAAAGACACTGGATCGCGGCTACGCGGTGGTCCAGCTCGCCGGCGACGGAAACGCCCCCGCGGCGCACCGGGACGTTGTGCGCCATCCGTCCCAGGTGCCCGCCGGCACGGACCTCACGGTTCGGGTGGCCGGCGGCCGGTTCACGGCCCAATCCACCGGCGGCCAGGAACCGGCCGAGGAATAACCCCGGCGGACGGACGTGCCCACACGGCCACCCGTCAGCGCCCCGAACAGGCACCACCGTCAGCACCACAGACAGCGTCACCGCGGCACAAACCGCGACAATCAAGGAGCACCCACATGGCAGCAGAACCCAACCCGAACGCCGACATCGAGGCCCTCAGCTACGAGGACGCCCGCGAGCAGCTGGTCGCCGTGGTGGGCAAGCTGGAGGCCGGCGGCGCAAGCCTGGAGGAATCGCTTGCGCTGTGGGAACGCGGCGAAGCGCTGGCCAAGCGCTGCGAACAGTGGCTGGAAGGCGCCCGCAAGCGGCTCGCCGCGGCCCGGGACCAGGCCGCGGACAAGAACTAGGCACCGGCACGCCGCGGCGTGCCGGTTCCCTCCGCATTAGGAGCGCTCGACCAGATCCCGTTCCAGATCGACGTCGAACTCCGGATCCGGCCACTGCAGCTTCAGCCCTTCCAGGGCGTCCAGCATCAGCTGCTGCACCGCGATGCGGGCGTACCACTTCTTGTTGGCCGGCACGACGTACCAGGGCGCGATGTCAGTGGCCGTCTTCTCGAACGCCTCCTGGTACGCATCCATGTAGTCGTTCCAGAAGGCGCGCTCCTTGAGGTCGGTGCTGCTGTACTTCCACACCTTGGTTTCGTCATCCAGCCTGGCGAGCAGCCGGTCCTTCTGCTCGTCCCGGCTGATGTTGAGCATGACCTTGACCACCGTGGTCCCGGCTGCCGCCTGCCTTGCCTCGAATTCGTTGATGGCCTTGTAGCGCCGCTCCAGTTCCTCGGGGCTTGCCCAGCGGTGGACCCGGTGAATCAGGACGTCCTCATAATGCGAGCGGTCAAAGACGCCCACCATGCCGGCCCCCGGCACTGCCTTCTCGATCCGCCAGAGGAAATCGTAGGATTTCTCCTCCGGGGTCGGCGCCTTGAAGGACTTGAGCTGGACACCCTGCGGGTCCATCTGGCCCATGACATGGTTGACGATCCCGCCCTTGCCTGCGGTATCCATCGCCTGCAGGACCAGCAGGATGCGCTTGGTGCCGCCGAACCGGGATTCGGCGAAAAGCTGCTCCTGCAGGGTGGTCAGTTTGCCATCGAGCTCTGCCAGGAGCGCCTCGCCGTCGGATTTCCCGCCCGGGTAGCCCGGGGTGGAGTCCGGGTCGCAGTCCTTCAGCTTGAATTTTTTTCCGACCAGCAGCGTCTCGGCGGGGTGCCGCTCGAACATCACAGCATCTGTCATGGAAAGCCTCTTTCCAGTTTCGTGCAGCCGCTTCGCGGGCGAGTCCCCGAGCTCCGCTGCTGACCGAAGCCTAGTTCCCCTTATACCGGCTCAGGAAGTCCGCCATGCGGTTGATTGCTTCCTCGAGGTCCTTGACGTTCGGCAGCGTCACCATCCGGAAGTGGTCCGGCCGGACCCAGTTGAACGCCCTTCCGTGGGACAGCAGGATCTTCTGCTCGCGGAGCAGGTCCAGGACAAATTTCTCGTCGTCGCGGATGTGGTAGACCTCGGGGTCCAGCTTCGGGAACAGATACATGGCCCCGCGCGCCTGCTGCGTGCTGACGCCCGGGATGGCGTTGAGCATGTCATAGGCCTTGTTCCGCTGTTCCAGGAGGCGCCCGCCGGGCAGGATGAGGTCGTTGATGCTCTGGTAGCCGCCGAGGGCGGTCTGGATGGCGTGCTGGGCCGGCACATTGGCGCAGAGGCGCATGTTGGCTAGCAGGTTGATGCCCTCGAGGTAGTCCGCGGCGGCCTTTTTCGGCCCGGAGATGGCCATCCAGCCGGCCCGGAAGCCGCAGACCCGGTAGGCCTTGGAGAGCCCGCTGAAGGTCAGGCACAGGACATCGTCGCCGGTGAGCGAGGCGAGGTTTACGTGTACCGCGTCTTCGTAGAGGATCTTCTCGTAGATCTCGTCGGCGAAGAGCACCAGGCCGTGTTTCTCCGCGAGGGCAACGATCTTCTTCAGCGTCGCCTTCGGGTACACCGCACCTGTCGGGTTGTTCGGGTTGATGACCACGATGCCCTTGGTGCGCGGCGTGATCTTCGCTTCCATGTCCTCGAGGTCGGGCTGCCAGCCGGATTCTTCGTCGCAGAGGTAGTGCACGGGCTTCCCGCCGGCCAGGGCAACCGAGGCCGTCCACAGCGGGTAGTCCGGGGTGGGGATGAGGACCTCATCGCCGTCGTCGAGCAGGGCCATGAGCGACATTGTGATCAGTTCGCTGACGCCGTTGCCGAGGTAGATGTCATCCACGTGGATGTTCTGGATCCCGCGGGTCTGGTAGTACTGCGAGACGGCGGTGCGGGCCGAAAAAATGCCGCGCGAGTCGCTGTAGCCCTGGGCATGCGGCAGGTGGCGGATCATGTCCACCAGGATCGCGTCCGGCGCTTCAAACCCGAACGGGGCCGGGTTTCCGATGTTCAGTTTGAGGATGCGATGACCCTCCGCCTCCATCTGCTGGGCGGCCTGAAGAATCGGTCCACGGATGTCGTAAAGGACATTATGAAGCTTGGTGGACTGCTTGAATTCTGCCATTCATCAAATATGCCATATGGAGGATGTACTTCCGCTGAGACATGACTCACACACGGGCGCCGCAGTAACAACAACGACGCCGGTGCCCGGGCTGTAAGCCCGGACACCGGCGTCGCAGGGTCGCCAGTGGCCTACTGCTGGGCGAGGCCCTTTTCCTTCAGCCACGCGTCGGCGGCATCTTTCGGGTTCTGCTTCTGGCTGCCGCTCACGGCACGGTTGAGGTTGATGAGGTCTTCCGTGGTGAGGACCTTGGACACCGCGTTGAGCGTTTCCTTTGCCTTGTCCGTCATCTTGGCCGAGTTGTACAGCGGCAGCACCTGCTGGGCGATGAAGTTGTTCTTCGGATCCTCCAGCACCACGAGGTCGTTGTCCGGGATGGACGGGGTGGTGGTGTAGATGTCCGCGACCTGGACCTGGTCCGAGAGCAGCGCCTTGAGCGTGACGGCGCCGCCGCCGTCGCTGAACGGCTCGAGTTTCTTGGGCACGCAGTTGTAGTTCTTCGCCAGGCCCGGCAGGCCGTAGGCGCGCTCGGCGAAGGTCGCCGGGGCGCCGATGACGAGATCGCCGCAGACCTTCGCCATGTCTTCGATGGACTTCAGCTGGTGCTTCTCGGCCGTGGCCTTGGTGACCACCATGGCGTCCTTGTCCTCAGCCTTGGAGGCATCGAGCACGGCCAGGCCCTGCGGGAGCTTGGTCGGGAGTGCCTTCGCGATGTCTTCGGCGGAGACCTCGGTGGCGTCCTTGTTTACATACAGCAGCAGGTTGCCGCTGTAGTCGGGAACAACGTCCACCGAGCCGTCCTGGACTGCTTTGATGTAGACCTCGCGCGAGCCGATGTTCGGCTTGGTGCTGGCGGTGACGCCCGCGGCGTTCAGGGCACCGGCGTAGACCTCGGCCAGGATCTGGCTCTCGGGGAAATCAGCCGACCCGATCACCAGGGCACCGCCGGAACCGGAGGCGGCACCGCTGCTGGCCGGGGCCGAGCTCAGCGGGTTTGATGAGCCTCCGCAGGCGGACAGGGCCATGGCCAGGCCGACGCCGACGGCCAGGCCGCCGAATGCGCGCCGGCCAAGGCCTCGTTGGCGGGATTCCTTCATGACGTACCTCCTTGAACAACAGTCTCCGCGATCACGGGGTCTGTGAGATCAACCGCAGCCTGCTGGCTGCGGTTCGGCTTGGATGAGGCGCCCCGTGACAGGAACAGCCTCTGAATAAGGGCAAGGATAAGGTCGACGCTGATGGCAAGGGCGGCGATCAGCAGCGAGCCTCCCAGCATTTGCGGGAAGTCGGAGAGCACGAGCCCGTCGAACAGGTAACGGCCCAGGCCGCCCAGGTTGATGTAGGCGACCACGGAAACGGTGGCGATCACCTGGAGCACCCCGGTCCGGAACCCGCCGTACATCACCGGCAGCGCGTTCGGGAATTCCGCCCGGAACAGGACCTGCCACTCGGTCATGCCCATGGCGCGGGCGGCATCCACCACGTTGCGGTCGACGCTGGAGATTCCGGCGTAGGTGCCGGCGAGCAGCGGCGGGACGGTCAGGATCACGAGCGCCCAGATCGGCGGCATCAGCCCGATGCCGGCGAGCAGGACGAACAAGGTGAGCAAGCCGAGGGTGGGCAGGGCGCGCAGCGCGCCCGCGACTGACACGATCGCAACCCGCCCGCGGCCGGTATGCCCGACGAACAGGCCGATCGGGACGGCGATGGCGATGGCGATCACCATCACCAGGCCCGTGTAGAACAGGTGTTCGGCCAGGCGCACCGGGATTCCTGCGCTGCCGGACCAGTTCTCCGGGTCGCTGAGCCAGGCAAAGGTGTCCGTGACGACGTTATTCACGCGTTTCCCCCTCCGGTCTTGGGACGCGAAAACCGCATCGCCGCCGCGGCGGGGCCAGTCCTGTCCGGGCCCGCGCCCGAACCGGTGCCGCCACCCGTGGCCGCCGCGGCCCGGGTCCAGGGCGTCAGCAGCCGTTCAAGCAGCACCAGGACGGCGTCCATCAGCAGCGCCAGGAGAAGGATGGCGATGATGCCCACCACCACTTCGGTGACGAAGTCACGCTGGAGGCCGGAGGTGAAGAGCATTCCGAGGTTGCCGATGCCGAGCAGTGCCGCGACGCTGACCAGCGAGATATTGCTGACCGAGACCACGCGCAGCCCGGCGAACAGCACCGGCAAGGACAGCGGCAGGTCGATCTGCATGAAGCGGGCGAAGGGTTTGAACCCCATGGCGACGGCGGCCTGCCGCAGGTCCTCGTCCACCGAGTCGAAGGCATCCAGCGTGGCGCGCACCAGCAGGGCGATGGCGTAGATGGTCAGGGCCACCACCACGTTGACCGGATCCAGGATCCGGGTTCCGAGGATGGTCGGCAGGATGATGAAAAGCGCCAGCGAGGGGATCGTGTACAGCAGCGAGGACCCGGTGAGCACCAAGGACCGGAGCGCGCGGCTCTGCCGGGCGAGCTGGGCCAGCGGAACGGCTATGAGGACCCCGAACACCATCGGCAGGATGGCCAGGATGAGGTGCTGGCCGGCGAGGCTGAAGACTTCGGCCCTGTTGGCCAGGAACCACTCCATCAGAGCCCTCCGTGCCGGACGTTGCGGTCTGACTCGATGACGGCGAGGACTTCGGCGGCTCCGATGACTCCGGCCACCCGGCCGTCGTCGTCCACGGCGACGCCGAGGCCCGAGGGTGAGGACAGGGCCGCGTCCAGTGCCCGGCGGAGCGTGTCCCCCTTCCGGAACAGGGAGCCTCCGGGAACCATCGCCGGGGCGGTTCCGGTGGCGCGGCGGGGCCCGGCCCAGCCCAGGGGCCGGAGAGCGTCGTCGACCACCAGCTGCCATTCATCGGAGCTGCCCTCAGCCCCGAGCTGATCGGGCGTGAGAGTGGGGACGGGGTGGATGGTGACACCGTCCGAAGGGCTGAACGCAAGGTGCCGGAACCCGCGGTCACGGCCCACGAAGGAGGCCACGAACTCGTTCGCCGGGGCCCGCAGGATCTCCGCCGGGGCGGCGTACTGCGCCAGCTTGCCGCCGACGGCGAACACGGCCACTTTGTCGCCCAGGACGGTGGCCTCGTCGATGTCGTGGGTGACGAAGACGATCGTCTTGGCCAGGTCATGCTGGAGCCGGAGGAGCTCCTTCTGGAGTTCGTCGCGGACCACCGGGTCCACGGCGCTGAAGGGCTCGTCCATGAGCAGCACCGGAGGATCGGCCGCGAGTGCCCGGGCCACGCCCACGCGCTGCTGCTGTCCGCCCGAGAGCTGGGACGGGTACCGCTTGCCGAGCGAGGAGGCCAGCCCGACGACGTCGAGCAGTTCCTGGGCGCGCTTGCGGGCGTCGGCTTTGGACACGCCGTTGAGCCGGGGAACGGTGGCGATGTTGTCCAGCACGGAGCGGTGCGGCATCAACCCGGAGGACTGCATGACGTAGCCCATGGACCGCCGCAGCTGCGCGGCAGGGACTGAAGTGACATCGGCCCCGTCCACGGTGATGACGCCGGACGTGGGCTCCACCATGCGGTTGATCATCCGCAGGGACGTGGTCTTACCGCAGCCGGAGGGTCCGACGAAGACAGTGATGGCGCCCTTATCGATGGACATGGTCAGTCCGTCAACGGCGGCCTGACCGCCCTGGTACTGCTTGGTGACGTTCTGGAACTCGATCATGGCTTCGGCCATTTCCGGGCTTACCTAACTGTTGGCGGCAACATTGGTCGGGCCAGCGCACGGTTTCGTCAGTGTGCTGGCCATAAAGCAGTTAGCTCATAGACTAACCAGCACCCCGGACTATGTCAGCGGCGCGGGGCTCCCGTAAGGCTTCGGAAGCACAACGATTTTGGATGGGTGGCGCGCCGGAAATCCTTCCGGCGCGCCACCGCGGCCCTTGTCTCACCCGGCGGTGTGCTTCAGCGGGGCCGCCGCGCACCCTTCGCGCCACTGGTGTTTCTGCTATTTCCGTCCTGGCGGCTCTTTCCGCCGCCGTGCGCGTTCTCGTGGTTGTCCCGTTCGGCTGACCGCTGGCTCTTGCCCGCTACGACGATCTTCTGGTGCCATTCCCGCTGGTAGGCGCGCCGCGCGGCCGCGTCGTGGCGGCGCGCCAGGGCGGCGAGTTCGCGTTGCAGCTTCAGGTAGCTGGCCCACCGGCGGTCCTCCAGTACGCCGTCGGCGAGCGCGGCCTGCACAGCACAGCCGGGTTCCCGGCCGTGCGCGCAGTCCGAGAAGCGGCAGTGCTCGAAGAGCTCTTCGAGGTCGCCGAACATCTCCTCCATTCCTCCCTCGGCGTCGAAGACCCCGAAGCCGCGCACCCCCGGCGTGTCCATCAGGACGGCGCCGCCGGGCAGGGGAACGAGCGCGCGGGACGTGGTGGTGTGCCTGCCCTTGCCGTCGCCCGCCCGCACTGCCCCCGTCTCCTGGGCCGGGACGCCGGCGAGGGCATTGATGAGCGTGGATTTTCCGGCGCCAGAGGGCCCCAGCAGCACCAGCGTGCCGCCGGGCGGCAGATGGCCCAGCACTTCGTCGAGGCCATCGCCGTTCTCGGCAGAGGTGGTGACGACGTCGACACCGGCTGCCTGGCGCACGACCGTCGCCACGACGTCGTCCGCGAGGTCCGCGATGTCCGCCTTCGTGATGATCACGAGCGGCGTGGCACCGGAGTCCCACGCCGCAACCAGGGTCCGTTCGAGCCGGTTGTGCGTGAGCGGACGATCCACCGGAACGACGATCCCGACGACGTCCATGTTGGCGCCAAGGACCTGCGCCTCGGACGAGGCCTCGAAGGCACGCTTGCGGCTCAGCTCCGAGTGGCGGGGCAGGATGCCCACGATGGCGGGCTCCCCCGCCGCGTTCGGACCCAGCCAGACCCAGTCCCCGGTGGCGGGAAGCTCCCCGCCGCGCGGGTAGGGCAGGTGGGCGGTTCCGCCGCCCTCGGCCACCAGGACGAGGTTGCGGTCCACCCGGATGACGCGGCCAGGGCGGTCGCCGCCCGGCACCGGCTGGGCCGCGAACCGCTCGGCGACGCCAGCCGTGTAGCCGTAGAGGACAGGCCCCTCGGGGCCAGCCTCATCGGAGGGCACGGCCGTATGAGGCACGGACGTATGAGGCACAGATGAATGAGGCACAGATGAATTGGTAATGAGGGCGCTGCCGGCGCCCCGGGATGCAGGATAAATGGTCAACGAAAACCCTTTGGTGGGGCCCCGTGGTGCGGCGCATTGCGGGCTGCGGCGGTTTGGATGCCGCGCGCGGAGACTAGCGCTCGATGGCTAGGCTGCGCCGTGGGACGGGGCAGGAGTAATGACATGGCTTGTATCGGTGCGCTGCGCGCTCAGAAATATCGCATTCATTGCTTCCACCTCCCCGTCAATTGCCGGTCTGCTGCGGCCGGCGGTTTCTACAGGATAGCGATGGTGCCCGTGCCTGGCCAGCGGTTTAGCCGGAAAGTTTTCCGTTCAACGGCCGCTCACGGTACAAACGCAGCCCGGCATCCACGAGCGAGACCCGGTTTAGCTGCGCCACCTCATCCAGTGGAATCCAGGCCGCGTGGGTGGTGCTGCCGTTCACTTCGTGACGCAGCTCCCCGCCCGTGATCGTCGCCTCATAGACCAGCCGGAGCGACTGAAAGTCCCGTACGCCGCCGTCGAGCCGGACTTCGGACGGCCAGTGCCCGACGTCTATCCCCAGCATGGCGCCGACCTCGGCGTCGTAACCGGTTTCCTCGTGAATCTCGCGTCGGCACCCGTCCACCGGGTGTTCAGCCAGGTCCAGGCCGCCGCCGGGCAGCGTCCAGCCCTCGCGGCCGTCCTGCTTCCAGTACGCCAGGAGGATCCCGGCATCCCGGATTATGACGGCGTAGGCGGCGGGCCGGGTGTCGAATTGCATGCTCATCCCCCCAGCGTAGTGGCCGGAGGATTGCCTCCGCCTACTCCTGTTCCGCCACCAGCTGCAGCACCCCGAACACCGGCTCGTGCGCCAGGACCCGGACATCGGTGATCCCCGCGGCGGCCAGTGCCGTGCGGAACGACTCCTGGAGCCCCGTCACGTTCATGCCGAGTCCGCCGCCCAGGATGACGGGGCCCTCGATGCCGAGCTGCCGGACGGTCTGCGCGGCGAGGTCGGCGAGGTCGCGCCCGGCCTGCTCCATGAGGGCCCGGCTCGGCGCATGCCCGGCGTCTGCAGCCTCCACCACGAGACGGGCCTGCTGGGCCCAGAACCGGCGCCCGGTCTCGGGCGAGTGGAACATGGCGATCAGCTTGTTCGGGTCATCCACCCCGCAGGATGCCAGCAGGGCAGTGGAGAGTTCGTCGGGTTCCAGCCCCTGGTTCATCCGGCGCAGGCTGTGGCGGACTGCCTCCCGGCCCAGCCAGTAGCCGCTGCCCTCGTCGCCGAGCAGGTAGCCCCAGCCACCGGCCCGGGCCTCCTCGCCGCGGCCGTTCTTGCCCCACGCGGCCGATCCGGTGCCGGCGATGACGGCGACGCCGGTGCTGGCGCCGCCTGCGGCAAGCAGCAGCCGGGAGTCGTGGACCACAGTGATCCGGGCACCGGGCACGTGCGGGGCAATCAGTGCCGCGAGCGCCGCGGCGTCGTCATCGGTGTCGATGCCGCCGGCTCCGGCGTAGACCTGGGCGACGTCTCCCCCGCCGATCCTGGCGAAGAGTTCCGCGAGGTTGAAGGCGGCTTCCTCGGGGCTGACGTTCTGGACATTGGAGCTGCCCACCGATTCATCGGCAACGGGCGCGCCGTCCTCGAACCTGACGCCCCGGGTTTTGGTGCCGCCGATGTCCAGTCCGATCACGGCACCTGTCCTCGCCGTGGCAGATGGCGTGGTGGAAGATGGAACGGAGTCCGCCGCCGGCGGCATATCAGTGTTAGTCACTGGATCAGGTTACTGAATCGCTGCAAGGAGCCCGCAATGCCCCACGATCTTTTCGGCACACCCGTCATCGCGGCGCCCATGGCCGGCGGCACCTCCACACCGGCCTTCGTCGAGGCCGTGCACCGGGCCGGCGGGCTGGGCTTCCTCGCGGCCGGCTACAAGAGCGTGGCGGCCATGCAGGCGGAAATCCGCACCATCCGGGAGTCCGGCGCCCGGTTCGGCATGAATGTGTTTGTCCCGGATCCGGCCCAGCTGCCGCCCTCCGCGGCGGTGCTGGCGGAACTCGAGGATTACCGGCAGCAGCTGCGCCCCGACGCCCGGCGCTACGGCGTCGAGCTTCCGCAGTTGCGGCTCGACGACGACGACGAATGGCAGGGAAAGATCGATGCCCTGCTCTCAGACCCCGTGGAGCTGGTCAGTTTCGCCTTCGGGCTGCCCGGCCCGGACGTCGTTCGGGCCCTGCAGCGGGCGGGGTCGGCGGTGCTGGCCACTGTCACTACCGCGGCCGAGGCCGTGCAGGCGGCAGGGCAAGGCGTGGACGCCCTCGTCGTGCAGCACGCGAGCGCCGGCGGACACAGCGCGGCGTTCCTTCCGGCCCCGGAGCCGCAACCGGCTTACACAGCGGAGCCGGGCGGCACAACTGCGCAGCCGGGCGGCACGACGGCGGAGCTGCTCGCCGAGGTGCGGTCCGCCGTCGACCTTCCGCTGGTGGCTGCGGGCGGCATCATGGATGCGGCCGGGCTGGACGCCGTGCTGCGTGCCGGGGCCGTCGCAGCCCAGCTCGGCACCGCGTTTCTCCGCACTGACCAAAGCGGCGCCAAGCAGCTGCACAAGGATGCCCTGGCCGATCCGCACTTCACCCGAACCCGGCTGACGCGCGCCTTCACCGGCCGGCAGGCCCGGGCCCTGGAGAACGAATTCGTCCGCGGCCACCCCGAGGCGCCGGAGGCCTACCCTGCCGTCCACCACCTCACGGCGCCCCTGCGGGCCGCGGCCACCGCAGCCGGCGACGCGGAACGCCTGAACCTGTGGGCGGGCACGGGCTGGCAGAAGGCACAAGCCGGACCCGTGGCCGGCGTCGTGCAAGGGCTGCTCGCCGGCCGCTGACCCCCCGCCGACCCCGTCCGACCCCCACCATCGGAATCCGGCCGGACCTGGCCGAACTCCGAAGTCGCCGGAAACGTGCCAAACCGCCGTCACTTTACGGCGACCTCGGGGCCAACCGGCGACCTGAGCGTTCCGGCCTGAGCGGACCAGCCCCGGCACACCCGTCTGCCCGGCTCAGCCTGCCGAGCGTTCGCGCACGAAGCCTGCCAGGAGCGCCGGACCGTCGCGGAGCACGAATTCGCGGAACAAGCGCACGGGATCGGACTCGCCATCGGCCACGGCATTCCGCGAAACCGGCTCCCGCCAAGCGAGGCCGATCTCGCGGAACGCCAGGACTGAATCCAGGGGAATCTCAACCCAGCCCGGTCCGCCGTCGTCGGCTTCGGTGCCCCGCGACGGGTGGTGGCTGTTTTGTGCGGCTCTGCCGGGTGCGGAGCCGCCGGGCGGCAGAATGCTGACGCCGAGCCCGGCCGAGACGAGGCCGCGGACGGTGTGCGAGTCCTGGCTCTCGAAGGCAATGCGCGGGCGGAACCCCGCCTCCCGGAACAACGCGTCGGTCAGCGAGCGCATGCCGTAGCCGGACCCCATCGCTACGAAGGGCTCCTGCCGGATCTCGGCAACCTTGGCCCGACGGCGGCCGGCCAGGGCATGCCGGTGGTGGACCACCAGGCGCAACGGTTCGCGGTACAGCGCGGCCGAACCGATTCGCTTGCTGGGTGTGGCAACGGGTGCCGTGAGCGCCACGTCGGCGGAGCCCGCGGCCAGTTCCGCGAGGCAGCCGTCCCGTGCACCCTGGCTGAGGTCAAAGGCAGTCTGCGGGTGCCTGCTCCGGAACGCACTGATGAGCAGCGGCAGCATTGCCTCGCCGAAGGTGTGCTGGAACGACACGGCGATCCGGCCGCGGACCACCTCCGACTCGTGCCTGACGCTGTCCAGCCCCGTCTGGAATTCGGCCAGGGCGGCCTCGATGTGGGGCATGAGCGCCTTCGCCGCGGGCGTCAACCGCACGCCCCGGCCGTCCCGGATCAGCAGCTCCGTCCCCACGATGGCGCTGGCCCGCGCAATGGCACGGCTCACGGTCGACTGCGGCAGGCCCAGGAGCTCGGCCGTCTCGGTAATGTGCTCCGTCCGCCCCAGTTCCGCCAGCATCGGCAGCAGGGGCAGCAGCTGCACGAGCTGCCTGTGTTCGACGTCCATGTTCCCCTCCAGCAAACTGATCCATATTTGCTATCTATTCTATGGAAATCATGCATTGGAAGCATCCCTCGGGCAGGCTTTAGCCTGAAGGCATGCCACGCATTTCCGCACCCACCGGCACCGGCCCACGCCCCGCGGCCAAGGACGCAGCCAATCTCGCAGCTGATCCTGCAGCCAACACTGCCGCATGGGCTGGCCATCCGAAGGGCTCCACGGCCTACCGCCGGATCCTCGCCGGGCTTGCCTTTGCCGGCGTCGCAACCTTCGCCCAGCTCTACTCCACCCAGGCGGTGCTCCCGCTGCTGGCGGCGGATCTTCGCGTCTCGGCCGCCGAGGCCGCGCTGACGATTTCCCTGGCTACGGTGGGGCTGGCCCTGACGGTGCTCCCGTGGTCCTTCCTGGCCGACCGGATCGGCCGGGTCCGGGCAATGATGTGGGGCATCTCCGCGGCCACCGTCCTGGGCCTGCTGGTCCCCCTGGCCCCCAGCTTCCCCGTGCTGCTGTGCCTGCGGATGCTGGAGGGAATGGCCCTCGGCGGCATCCCGGCGATCGCGATCGCGTATCTCAACGAGGAGGTCAACAAGGCCCACGCCGCCGTCGCCGCCGGGAGCTATGTCGCCGGGACCACCCTGGGCGGCCTGGCCGGCCGGCTGGTCGCCGGGCCTGCGGGCGAACTGTGGGGCTGGCGGGCAGCGGCCCTGGCGGTCTCCGTTCTGGCTAGCGGAGCAGCAGTCCTGTTCCTTGTTCTGGTGCCCCGGGCCAAGGGCTTCACCGCCGCGGCCGCGGGCGGCTTCCGCGGGGCCTTTCGCACGCTGGCCGGCCATGGCCGCAATCCCCGGCTCCTGGCCCTGTACGTCCAGGCATTCCTGCTCATGGGCGGTTTCGTGGCCGTCTACAACTACCTCGGATTCCGGCTCTCAGGGGAACCGTTCAGCCTGCCCGCCACCGCGATCAGCCTGATCTTCCTGGCCTACCTCTCCGGAACCGTCTCGGCGCGCTGGGCAGCGGGCCTGACGTCGCGGTTCGGCCGGCGCACCGTCCTGATCGCCGGCACCGCACTGATGGCAGGCGGCCTGGCCCTGACGCTCACGGAACAGCTGGCCGCGATCCTGGCGGGATTGCTGCTGTTCACGGGCGGCTTCTTCGCGGCACACAGCATCGGATCCGGCTGGACCGGGCTGATCGCCACGACGGGCCGGGCGCAGGCCGCCTCGCTGTACAACCTTGCCTACTACCTCGGCTCCAGCGTGCTTGGCTGGGCCGGCGGCCTGGTCTTCCAGCGGTTCGGCTGGACGGCCCTTGCGCTGACGGTCATCGGACTGGCCGGCGCGACGGCGGCAATCACCGCCGTCGCGCATCCCGCGCCGGTGCCCGCAACCGGCACCGCGGCCGCCGGCAGGGTCACGGCATCGGGCTAGGCACCGGACCCGCGGGCTACTGCGTTGCCTCGATCGCCTGCACGAGGTCGGCGACGATGTCGGCCGGGTCCTCCAGCCCCACCGAGATCCGCAGCAGGTTCGCGTGCGGCTTGGCCGCGGCTTCGACCGGCCGGTGGGTCAGGCCGGCCGGGTGCTGGATGAGGGTATCGATCCCGCCGAGGGACACGGCGTGGGTGATCATGCCGACGGCGGCCGGGATCCGCTCGGCGTGCTCGGCGCTGGCGAGCTCGAAGGCCATGAGCGATCCCGGTCCGGACATCTGTGTCCCCACCAGGCCCTGCGGGTCGCATTCGGCCAGTCCCGGGTAGTAAACCCGACTCACGAGCCCGTGCCCTGCCAGGGCAACCGCGACTTTTTCGGCGCCGGCCTGCTGGGCGCGGACCCGGACCGGGAGCGTTGCCAGCCCGCGGTGCAGCAGGTACGCCGGCCACGGCGTCAGGATGCCGCCGGTCACGGCCCGGATCTGGCGCAGGCGCACTGCCCATTCAGGGCCTGCGGCCACCACGCCGCCCATGGCGTCCCCGTGGCCGCCCAGGAACTTCGTGGCGCTGTGCAGCACCATGGCCGCGCCGTGCTTGAAGGGTTGCTGCAGTACCGGGCTGGCGAACGTGTTGTCCACCAGGAGCGGCACACCGTCGGCGGCGGCTGCCACGCGGGCGATGTCCACCAGCTCGAGGGTCGGGTTGGCCGGCGTCTCCAGGATCACCAGGCCGGTGTCCGGCCGGAGGGCGGCGCCGACGCCCTCCGGCGTCGTGAAGGTGACCTCGTTGCCAAGGACGCCGGACGCCAAAAGGTAGTCGCTGCCGCCGTACAGCGGGCGCACGGCGACAACGTGCTTCTTGCCCGCGGCCACAACCGCGAGGAGCACGGCGCTCAGCGCCGCCATTCCGGTGGCAAAGGCGACAGACTCGGGAGTGCCTTCCAGGACAGCGACGCCTTCTTCGAAGCGTGCCACCGTGGGGTTCCACAGCCGCTGGTAGACCGTGCTTTGCCCCTCCACATGTGAGCCGCCGGTGGCCATGTGCTCGTAGGCAAGGCCCCCGTCGTGCACGGACGGCAGGGGCGCCGTCGTGGACAGATCGATGGGCACCGCGTGCACGCCCAGTTCCGTGAGCCCGCTCCGGCCTGCGTGGACCGCCAATGAATCCTGAGAAAGCACCCTTGCTCCTTACGAATATTCACCATTGAATTCCGCAAGTATCTGGCAATAATTCGCGCTTTTGTAGGGGTTCTGAATGGAACTGTCGGATAACGCCGTTTATGATGAACGGAGAACACTACTAGGAGGATCCGTGAGCAGCACCGCGAAGAATGTTCGGCCGGGAGCCAGCGAGCCGCTGGACGCGATCGACGAGCGCCTGCTCGCTGCCCTCGTCGCGGACGCCCGCATCTCGAACAAACAGCTGGCAGAGCTCGTGGGGATCGCGCCGTCGACCGCGCTGATGCGCACCCGCGCCCTGTCCGAGCGCGGCATCATCGAGGGCTTCGAGGCCAATCTGAGCCTGTCCGCGATCGGGCGTTCGGTCCAGGCCCTCATTGCGGTCCGGCTCCGGGCCCATGACCGCGAGCAGATCGACCGTTTCACTGCCCGGGTGCCCAAACTGCCGGCAGTGCTCTCGACCTTCCACACGTCCGGGTCGGTGGACTACCTGCTGCACATCGCCGTCGCCACCACCGAGGACCTCCGGGACTGGGTTCTGGACAACCTGGCCACCGACCCCGTGGTGGGCCACACCGAAACCACGCTGGTCTTCGACCACATCCAGGGCAACCACGGCCCGCTGCCCTAACGGGCCCGGCCGACGCAGTTAGGGCCGGCGCAATTAGACCCTGCGCAGTTAGCCCCGGCGCAGTGCGCTTCGCAGCGTAACGGCCGCCAGCGTCAGCGCGGCGGCGGCGCACACCGTGACGAAACCGGCGACGGCGCTCTGCAGCCCGACGATCCCGGCTGCGAGCCCCAACCCGATCACCGGGAAGGCGCTGCCAAGGTACGTAATCACGTAGACGGTGCTGATGATCTGGGCGTGCCGCGCGGCCTCCACCCTGCCGGCAACGTCATTGAACACGGTCCGGAAGGCCACGCCCTGCCCCACGCCGGCAGTGATGCTGGCCAGAATCAGCAGCCACGGGCTGCTCCAGGCGGCGGCCGCGGCGATCAGCAGGACGGAGACGCCCAGGACGGCCAGGCCGGCGGACACGGCAAATCGTCCCCGGATGGCCAGCAGCTGGCTCAGGGCTGAGGACCCCAGCGTCAGCCCTGCCAGCAGGCCGATCAGCGGCCGCGAATCGGCGTGGACAATCTGGGCGAAATAGCCGGGTGCGAGCGAGAGGCAGAAACCAAAAACGGTGAAGCTCAGGAAGCCCACAGACGACGCCAGCCAGAAGGCGCCGCGCGCGTCGCTGGAGACCGAGGGCCGCCGCGGTGCCAGGACCCGCAGGGTCTGGGGACCGGCGTGCAGGCTGATGGCGGGCCGCGCCTTGAGCAGGTACAAGGGCACCAGCACGGCGGCGAGGACGATGGAGTGCAGGTAGTACGGCGTCGACGTCGGGCCCGGCAGGAGGGACAGCATTCCGCCGATTGCGGGGCCGGCCGCCACCCCGCCGGCGGAGGCCAGGAGTGTGAACCGTGAGGCCCACTCCGGCCGGCTGGGCAGCAGCTCGCGCAGGGCAGCCGAGCTGGCCCCGGTGGCGAGCGCTACGGCGACGCCCTGCAGGGCGCGCCCGGCGGAGAGCGCCACGAGGTTGCCCGCGGTGGCGAAGACAAAGCCGCCGGCCAGGCCCACCAGCACTGCCAGTACGAGGGCGGCGCGGCGGCCGATGTGATCGGACCAGTGGCCGGCCAGGACGAGTGTGGCCACGAGGGCCAGGACGTAGGCCGAGAACGCCACTGTGACATCGAGCGCCGTGATTCCAAGTTTTGCCTGCAACAGCGGGTACAGCGGCGTCGCAAGATTCGCGCCGACCAGCAGCGTAAAGATCACAACCCCGGCCATCCCGAGCCGTGCGGTGGTGGAAGCGTCCCAGCCCCAGCGGTCAGCTGTGGCCGGGCGCATGCGGAGTTCGCTAAAGACTGTCATGGCCGTGCCCTTGCATGAAATCGGGCCGCATGCGTTCCCTGTGGGGAACACCGACGGCCCGGTCGAAAAGATTGGTACCTACAGAATGCAATACCAATGATCTGGATGTCCAAGTTCTGTGCCAAAATTGAGCAAAACAGTCATTCTCAGACTGCTCAAGTGAACCGGAGTGATGATTTGAACAGTCTGGACCCCACCGACCTGAAGATCCTGCTGGAGCTGATCCGGGATCCGCGGATCCAGATCGGCGAGCTCAGTGACACCCTGGGCATCGCCCGGAACACCGCCCAGTCGCGCGTGCGGCGCATGCTGCGCTCCGGTGTGCTGCACGACGGCGGCCGTGAAATCGATCTGGAGGCGGTAGGGTACGACGTCGTCGCCTTCGTGACGATCGAGGTCAACCACCGGGAACTCGACGGCGTCGTGGGGGCCCTGCGGCTGATCGCCCAGGTTCTGGAAGTCCACGAGATCTCCGGGCGCGGCGACGTCTGGTGCCGGGTGGTGGCGACGGATACGCACAATCTCCAGGCGGCCCTCCGGTCGATCCTTCGGATCAAAGGCGTCATCCGCACCGAGACCGTCCTGGCGCTGCACACCCATATCCCGTACCGGACCGAGCCGCTGATCAGCCGGCTCGCCCAAGGCAACGCGCTCGCCCCCGGCCGGTCCGCGTCGCGGCGGGCCGGGTCCGCCGAATTCCAGGTGGACAAAGGATAATGTCCCGGTGACTATCATCGACAACGCCGTCTACGTTGACGGCATCCGCAGCGCCGAGCCGCGGAACCTCGAGCAGACTTTTGAGACCCTGACCGAGCACGGGGGCATGGCCTGGATCGGCCTGTACCGGCCGACCACTGAGGAAATGGCGGCCGTGGCGGCAGAATTCAACCTGCACGGGCTGGCGGTGGAGGACGCGATCTCTGCCCATCAGCGCCCCAAACTGGAACGCTACGACGACAACCTGTTCACTGTGCTCCGCCCCGCCAGGTACCTGGACGAGACCGAAACCGTGGAGTTCGGCGAGCTCCACGTCTTCACGGGGCGCAACTTCGTGGTCACCGTCCGGCACGCCGAGACGAAAGTCGTGGGCCAGGTCAGGCGCCGGATGGAGGGCCGGCCCGATCTGCTGCGCCACGGGCCCGAGGCCGTCCTGTACGCGCTCATGGACCAGGTGGTGGATGACTACGGTCCCGTGGTAGCCGGGCTGGAAAACGACATCGACGAGATCGAGGACCAGCTCTTCAGCGGCGACCCCCTGGTGTCCCGGCGGATCTACGAGCTCGCCCGTGAAGTCATCCATTTCCAGCGCGCCATCCACCCGCTCCCGGCAATGATGCAACAGCTCCGCCGGGGCTTCGAGAAGTACCGGGTGGACATCGAACTGCAGCACAGCCTGCGCGACGTCGAGGACCACGTGGAGCGGCTGATTTCCCGCGCCGATTCGTTCCGTGACCTGCTGCAGAATGCGCTCACCCTGGACGGAACCCTGACCGCCAACCGCCAGAACGAGGCCAGCGCGGAACAAAACGAGCAGGTCAAGAAGATCTCGTCGTGGGCCGCGATCTTCTTCGCGCCGACATTTGTGGCCGGACTGTATGGCATGAACTTCGACAACATGCCGGAGCTGCACTGGACGCTTGGCTACCCGATGGCAATCACGCTCATGGCCGGCACGGCGGCGCTGATGTACGCCATCTTCAAGAAGAAAGGCTGGCTCTAGCCAGCGGCGCGGCGGTTCCGGACCTGGACCATGAGCCGTCGGAACGCCAGGACGAACACGACCTCGATCAGCACCATCAGCCCGAGCAGCAGCCACTTCCCGCTGCCGATGAAAACGATGGCTCCGGTGAGGACCAGAATGCTCCCCAGCGCCAGGGAGTAGACGGCAAATCCGAGGGCTACCCTGGCGCTGCGGACGCCCGTGCGGAAGCCGAAGCCCTGCGGTTTCCCACCGGGGTACCCGGCAACCCGGTCCGGACCGGCGGGCTGGAGCTTGTCGAACTCCTCCCACGGGTCGCGGTCCTGCTGCTGATTGGTCATGGTTCCATTATCCCGCGGGCCCGGAAACGCCGCGCCCCTGAGACCGAACCGTTGGACACTTTCGCGCTGAAACACTTTCGCGCTGAAACATTTTCGTGCCGTCACGACGACGGGGCCAGGACCAGTGGTCCGGGCCCCGTCATTGCATGCCGATTGGGCTACTTGCTGTGGCCGTGCCCGCCCGAGTCGCCGCGCTTGCTGGTCTTGGCGGCGTGATCGCTTTCAAGACCGGCCGGAGCGGCACGGTGCTCGGCGGCCTTGGCCTGGCCGGCGGCGCGGTGTTCAGCGGCGTTGGCCTGGCCGGCGGCGCGGTGTTCAGCGGCGTTCTGGTGTGCCCATCCGCTGTTGCCGTTCGATGCGTGGGACGCGTCGGCTACCGGCGCGTCGGCCGAATCCTTCGCATCGTCTCCGGCGGGCGCCGGGGCCGGAGCAGCGGGGGCCGGAGCCGGGGCAGCAGGCTCCTGAGCGTCCGCGACCTCTTCCGCGCCATGGTCGTCCGCGTTCTGGTCGTCCGCGACCTCTTCCGCGCCCTGATCTTCCGCACCCTGATCGTCCGCGTTCTGATCGTCCGCGTCCGCCTCTGTGCCCTGATCGTCCGCCTCCTGGTCATCCGACTCAGCCGGATCGCCCGGTTCAGACGATTCAGCCGGATCGCCCGGTTCAGACGATTCAGACGATTCGTGATCGGCGGCTTCCTGGTCGCCCACTACCGGAGTCTCCGACCCGGCCGACTCGACCGGCTCAGAGGTTTCGGTGCCGGTCGCCGTCATGGTTGACGTCGGGTCAGCCGGGAGATTGGTGGTCGCGGTGGCCGCCGCTGCGCCGGCGCCGCCAGTGACGACGACGGAGGCCACTACTACTGCCTTGCCTGTGGTGCCCAGAGCACTGAGCCAGCCGATGATTCCTGCCACGGGAGATTCCTTTCAAAGCGGATAAGAGACCGCTGCCGTCCCCCCGGTCGGCAGCCAGCGCCACACTACCGCTCGGAAACGACCACTTGTCGGCCCTTTAGCCGCTCAGGCCACATCCTGAGCCAATGTTGAGCAAACACTGAGCCTCGGGGCAATCACCACGTCCTTAGGCCGCGCGTACGTCGACCTCGCCGGGTTCTGCGCCGTCGGTGCCGAAGACCAGCTGACGGGTGGCGATCTTTTCGGTGAAGAAGCGGTCGTGGCTGACCACGACGACCGCGCCGGGGAAGTGGAGCAGTGCCCGCTCCATCACCTGGGTACTGGACATGTCCAGGTGGTTGGTGGGCTCATCCAGCAGCAGCACCGAGGCCCCGGACAGCAGGCACTGGGCCATGGCGACGCGGGCTTTCTGTCCGCCGGAGAGGTTCCCGATCTTCTGTTTGAGGTCGGCCTCGGAGAACTGGAACATGGCGAGGAACCTGTTGACGGACTTCTTCGTGGCGCTGAAGGCCAGGCTGTCCGGCAGCGCGTTGACCGCGTGCGAAACGGTGTCGGCGTCGTCGAGCTCCTCCAGCATTTTGTTGTAGGAAACAAAACCCGGCCCCTTCGCCCAGACCACTTCACCGGAATCCGCCGGTTCCTCCCCGGTCAGCACTTTCAGCAGCGTGGACTTGCCGCTGCCGTTGGAGCCCAGGACCACAATCCTGTTGCCGCGGCGGATCTCAAAGCTCAGGTCCTCGAACAGGACCTTGTCGCCATAGGACTTGCCCAGTCCTTCGACCCGGCAGAGGACATCCTTCACGTGCAGCCCTCCGTAGATCTCGGTGACGATCTGGTCCACGGGACGTGGTGTCCGCGCTTTCTTGATCTTGGCCAGCTGGTTCCCCAACCCGCGGCTGGCGGCCTTGGCGGCCTCCCGGCGGTCGGCGATGCCCTCCGCTTCAAAAGCCAGCAGCTCGGACTCATGGACGAACTGGGCCTCGAGCGTCTTGAGCCGGAACTGCTTCTGGACCACGTACTCGGCGAAGTTTCCGGGGTACTCGTGCAGGTGGAAGTTTTCCACCTCGATGATCCGGGTGACCACCGCGTCGAGGAACTTCCTGTCGTGCGAGACGATGATCGCGGCGCCGCGGTAGTCGCGGAACCAGTTTTCGAGCCATTCGACACCGGCCACGTCGAGGTAGTTGGTGGGTTCATCCAGCAGCAGGACGTCCGGGCCCTCCAACAGGATCTTGGCCAGGGCGGCGCGGTTGCGCCACCCGCCGGAGAGTTCGTCGATCGCGCACGTGCGGTGGGCGTCGCTGAACCCCAGAGTGGTCAGGACCGTGTCGATGCGCCGCTTGTAATCCCATCCGTCGAGGCGGTCCATGTCCTCGAACAGCTCGGCCTGGCGCCGGATCAGCCGGTCCAGCTCCGCCTCGGCGGGGTCAGCCGCAATGGCGGCGTCGATGGCTGCCAGCTCGGCCTCGGCAGCCTTGATCTCGACAAACAGTCCGTCAAGGACCGCAAGGATGGTTGCCTCGCCGTCGAGCTCGGAAAACTGGGAGAAGTAACCCACCCTGGTTCCCTGCTCCACGGTGACCGTTCCGGTGTCCGGGGAGACCTGGTCCAGGACGAGCTTGAGGATGGAGGTCTTCCCGGAGCCGTTCTTGCCGATCAGGCCCACCCGGTCCCCGGGCTCCAGACGGAAGAACGCCTCGCGGAGGATCTGTGTGTTGTCGAAGCGGACGCTGACGTCGTGCAGCCGGACCAGGCTCACTGCTGCGCGAGACGGTTGCGGACGATTTCGCTGACGGCCTTGCCGTCAAAACGTCCGGCCACCGTGGCGGTGACGGGCTTCATCACTGCCCCCAGCTGACGCATGGACAGCTCGACGCCGTCGGCCTTGAGCGCCGCGATGGCCTCGTCCACGATCGTCTCGACTTCCGCCGCGGTCAGTGGCTTGGGCAGGTAGGCCTCGATCACCTCGGCCTCGGCGATCTCGGCCGCGGCGCGCTCGGCTTCGCCGGCCTCGGTGTAGATGCGGGCCGTGTCGCGGCGCTTGGCGGCTTCCTTTTGCAGGAGTGCGGTCACCTGTGCGTCGTCCAGCACGATGGGCGTCTTGCCCGATTTCTCCCGGGTCTCGATCTCGCCCAGGACGTTGCGCACGGTGGTCAGGGCAACCTTGTTGCGGTCCTTCATGTGGCTCACGACGTCGGCGTGCAGGCGTTCTTTCAGGGTGGTCATAGTTCTCCTCGTGTTGTTAACAAGGCTAGCGGCAGAACCCGTTGGCCCCGATCGCCGAGATGATCCGCTGGGCGTCTTCGTCCGGGAGGGCGGGGACGTCCCCGCTGAACTCCGTCTTTGCGGCAGCGATGAGCTGGTCCGCCGTCGATTGCCCCAGCAGTCGGCCGCACAGGCGGCGGGCCTTGTCGATTGCCTGGTCGTCTGGCAGGCGGGGGTTGATCTTGGCCAGCGCGGCCAGGAGGGCTTCCTGCTGGGCCGGGTCAGGCTTGGGCAGCGACGCCGGCAGGCCCGCCGCAGGGGTCCCGGCGGACGGCTCGGGGCTCGGGGAGGCGGAGCAGGCCGCGGTCAGCAGAACAGACAGCAGGGCCAGGGCGATCGGGGTGGTGTTCTTCATCGGTGGTGGCCTTGTCTGCGCTGGATGTCTGTCTTGGATGCCTGCGCTGGATTCGGCTGCCTTGCCGCTGGATTGCACGATGGCCTTGCCGCGCGGATTGCTGCGCCGGCGCGGCCACGGCGCCGTTCACGCAGGTTCACACCATCTCATGAAATCACTGGCGTTCCGTACCCGGGGTCGCCGGCAGTGCGACACGGTGCAGCTGTTCCAAATGCCGAGAGACTGGCGTAGCGTGACCTACGTCACGTCTGGTTGAGGATTGGTATCGGCCCGCTTCGCTTCGGAAGAAGGAATCCATGGATCGCCGGACTTTTCTCACTGCATTGCTGGCTGCCCTGGAGGCGGCCGGGGCCAGTTCCGCTGCCACACCCCCCGGGCCGGCTCCGGCCCTAGTTCCGGCCCTCTCCACACCGTCCCTTGCCCGTACGGCTGCCTCTGCCTCCCGGGCTCTCAAGGGCGCAGCCCACGGCGGAGATGATGCGCTGGCATTGAGGCAAATCCGGAGTCTCAATGCCAGCTGGTACTACTCCTGGGGATCCTCGTATACCGTCACGACCAACCCGGCCTTTGTCCCGATGGTGTGGAGCGCGAATGCTTTGCTCAGACAGGACGCCCTCGGCGACGTGGCCAGGCAACTTCCCCAGACGAGGACCAAACACCTCCTCGCTTTCAACGAGCCGGACCACCCAGGCCAGGCCAGCATGTCTGTCGATGAGGCCATCCGGTTGTGGCCCCACCTTCAATCCACCGGCCTGCGTCTGGGATCTCCGGCCACGGTCGATGTCAGGAGCCCGTGGCTGGACCACTTCATGGCCAGGGCGCGGCAGGCGAACCTCCGCATCGACTTCATGACGATGCATCACTACGGCTCGCCGAACCCAGAGAGTTTCCTGGCCAAGGTCTGGTACTTGCATCACAGGTATGGGAGGCCCGTCTGGGTTACCGAATTTGCCGTTGCGGACTGGCAGGCAACCCCGGCACGCCCCTCTAAGTACACGACCCGTGAGACCGCGTATTTCATGCGGGCTGCGGTTGCCGGCATGCGAGTGATGCCCTTCGTCGAACGGTTTGCGTGGAAATCCAGGGATCCCGGTGACCCCGCCATGGGCCCGTCTTCCCTCTATCAGACGAACGGCCGGCTGACCTCACTCGGCCGGCTGTACGCTTCGCTGTGACTTCCCGTCAACAGTCGGAGAGAGACCCCCCGCTACTTGTCCGTGCTGTTCGGCCCATCCTGTCGGGTGGGAAGCACGAGGAGGGCGTTACTGACGGGACGTTCCGCGCCGCCCGAGGGATATTGAGAACGGCTCCTCCGGCAACTGCTGTTGTGGAACCGCCACCGTCCAGGTTGATCGCATGGACCATTCCAAGGGACGTACCGACGTCGGCATCCCTCACTGTCCGGGCCGCGGCTTAGGCTGGTCGCATGCCGCCAACACCTGCCCAGTCTCCGGTTCCGGTTGAAGTCCTCCTCCACACAGGTCCGGCCGAGTGGTGGCAGATCGTTGCCGCGCTGGCCCCTGTTGCTGTGCTTGTGGCGGCAGCCGTGGGAGCGTTCATGGCCTGGCGGACCCTGCGCCAGAAGGCCGTCGCCGACGACCGGGCCGAGTGGTGGAAACGGACCCAATGGGCGCTGGACCGTGCCCTGGACGAGGAGGGGGACAGCAAAGCCCTGGGGCTGGCAGCGCTGGATGTGCTCGCCCGCAGCGAGTTGGCCCGCGACGAGGAGCTTGAGCTTCTGGACATTGCGTGGGAGTCCGTGAACGGGGCCGGGGAAAGCAGAGGCGACGGGCAGCACGTCGCTGCGCAGGTTACCGGCCCGGCGGCCCTCTCGCATCACCGGGTTCGGGTCGCCGCCGCCAGGCTGCGCGTCAGACTGGACGACCGGCTCGGCCGCACGACTCCTCCCGGCACTGCGGCCCTGGCCAAGGAAGCGCTCTAGCCGCGGCTCGCCCTGCCTCGAGTGGGAGCACCAGGATGACGGCCGCGCAGACGCACCCGGCGCCGCAGAGGGGGCAGAGGTAGCCGGCTGCCTGTTGCTCGTCCGCCCAGAAGGCGGGGATCGAGGCCACCTGCGCAAAGCCGGCCCGCTCCAGCATCCCCAGGGAAGAGTGCTGTGGGTCGGCCGAGACCCAGGATGCGGACACGACATCGTGGCAGCCTCGGGCCTTCAGAAAGTCCAGGCTGGCCGCGAGCATGATCGAGCCGATGCCCGTTCCCCTGGCTGCGGGCGCGACGACCTTGGGCTTCAGCTCCCCGACCCGGGCCCCGTTCGACGCCGCCCGGGTGCCCATCGTTGCGGCTCCCATGTTTTGCTGCTCGTCTTTCGGGCGTGAGCATGCACCATGGCGTCGCCTTGGTGCGTGCATGGACAACCCGGCCGGTGGCCAACAGGTGCGCCGGCCGGGGCAGTGTCGGACTACGAGTATGTCAGGCCAGCTGCATTTAAGGGCCAGCGTGGATCCAGGACGGGATAGCCTGGCCTCCCGGACCACGCCGGCATGAGGCGGGCCCGGGAAAGCCGTTGGTCAGCGGGCGAGGTACGCTCCGCTGGTCCGCGACACGGTGGTGTAGCCGAACCGTGAGCCGGTGACGCGGACGGTGAGCTTGGTGCCCTTGTCGGCGGTCCGGACCTTGTAGGTGGATGCGTAGGCGTCAGAGATGACGACGCCGTTGCGCAGCCAGCGGTACGTGAAGGCAGTGCCCCAGCTCCACGTGCCCCGCTGCACGGTCAGGACATTCCCGACCTTGACCGTACCGGCAATCGTCGGCGTGGCCGAAATCAGGGGCAGGCCCGCCACCCTCGCCGAAGCGTTGATCGTCTGGTACTTGCCGCCCGTTGCAGTCGGGTTCACGTAGGCCGAGAGCTTCGTGCTGGCGTCGGCCTTCGTCAGGACGTAACTCCAGCCGTAGGCCCCGGCGATCTGGACGCCGTTGCGCAGCCAGTGTACGTCCGAGGTGATCCCCGCCCGGTCATACCAGGGGTCGGGAGTCAAGGTCACCTTCGACCCGACGGTCAGGGTTCCGGTAATGGCCCGCGTCGACTCACGCGCGGTCACGGGCTTGGGTGCGGTGACTTTTACCCAGGCGGTGGTGTAACCGGGGGCGGACGCGGTCACAAGGACGGCGAGGGTCTTGCCAACTTGGGGCTGTTCCGGGGTGAAAGTCGCGCCGCTGACCGTTTTCGACCCGTCCAGCCAGTTGTAGGTGAACGTCAGCCTGTCGGAGGGCACGGACCAGGTCCCGGCCGACACCTTCATCACAGAGCCGGTCACGGCGTCCCCGGTCACGACCGGCTTGGTGACGTTCGTCAGCTGCTTCAGCTCCCCGGCCGCCGGCACGGCGACCGGGTTGGAGTAGATGTGGGTGTCGTACCAAGTGCCGGACTCGAGGACCAGGGTGTGGCCCTGGTCCTTGGCCGTGATCGTGTAGGTCAGCGCAGTGGCTCCGGGAATCACGACACCGTCGCGCAGCCACTTGTAGGTGTACTCGCCCCGCCAGGCAGTCCAAGGAACTTCGTCTACGGCGGTGAGGACCTCCCCCAGGCCGGTGCCGCCGGTGACCACGGCGCCGGGGGCTTGGTCGAAGTCAGAAACCTTTCGCTGTTTAGAGGTCGCGGCGGCCGGCTTGAACCCGGGCGCGTGGCCGGTGATCCTGACGCTCAGTAGCCCCGTTGATCCCCAGCCCTTCGGGTCGAACATTTCCGCGGTGGCACCCGGGATGGGCTTGCCGTCGCGAAGCCACTGGTACTGGCGGTGGATGACCGGAGCGCCCTTGAAAGTTCCCCCAGCGAACACAAGACGGCTGGGCCTATCCGGGTGGGTGTCCAATTGAGCGATGCCAACATCCCCCGCAACGACGGACGGGACAGCGCCGCCGGCGATCGTGACGGGGTTGGTTTTGGCGGACTGCAGGGTCGTCTTTGCATAGCTCGGCGCTGCCGCCGTGGTCTTGACCCGGAGGCCCTTGCCGAGGTCCGCCGTGGTGAGCAGGTAGGTGGGGCCGGTGGCGCCCGGGATGGGCACGTCGTTGCGCAGCCACTGGTGCGTGAGCGTGGCGTCCGCGGGATCCCAGGCGCCGTTAACAACGGTCAGGGTGCTGCCGACCTGGAGGGCCCCGCCGATGCCGGGCCGCGGGCCGGCGACGGCGCCGCCGTTGACCAGCATCGGATACGGATGCCCGTCCGGCGCCGTGCAGAATCTGACTGAGTCGACCACCGGGCCGCAGGAATCGATGTTCGGTGGGATGGCCCACTGATCGGGATCGGCCTGCGCCGGAACGGCGAGGCCCGCAAGCGAGAGCGCCGTGAGCGAGAGCGCAGTGAGTGCCCCGGCGATGCCGAAGCGGATGGTCTTCTTGTTCAATTTTCCCCCAAGTCTTTGAGCCGGCTCCCGGCTCCCCCGTCGCCGAGCATAATGCCCAGACACCATTTCAACAATGATTGCGCAGGTCAGGGGCTTGGAATGATGGTGCTGCTCTGCACCGGTCACGGGTCCGTGGGCAACGCGGCCGGGGTCCAGGACCAGTGCTGGGCCGGCTTCATGCAGGCGACCTTCAGCGCAGAAACGGCCTTTTCGACTGTCCAAACCGGGAAGGGCGTTGCCGCTGGCGGCCAACGACTAAGGTCAGGCTTGGAGATTTCGGTGGGTGCCGGAGCCGTGCTCAGTCGGGCTGACGGCCGCGGATCCTGGATGATCCTGCCCTGCAGCCGGGCCACGCACTCGAAGCTTCAAAAACCCTTGAAATCTGTGGAGCTAAGGAGATTCGAACTCCTGACCTCTTCGATGCGAACGAAGCGCTCTACCAACTGAGCTATAGCCCCGAAGCAACGCCGGTCCTGACGGAACGGCGTTGCCGGTGTCCCTAGGCTACAAACTATCTGCGCTGTTTTCCAGCCAGCCCCGGAAAGTCTCAGTGCCGTGTCGCGCCTCCGGTACCAGGTTCAACCCCTCGCGCAGGTAGCGGCCCATCGCGCCGGGCAGTGGGAAGCGCACGAGTTGACCCTTTGTGCGGGTGGCCCGCTGCCATTCCCGGGCAAAGTCGACCATGTCTTTGGATTCCGGGCCGCCGAGGTTCAGCACCCGGTGCCGCGGGCCCGCGGCTGGAACGGGCGCCGGTTCAAGGGCGGTCTCCAGCAGCACCGCGGCTGCGTCGGCCGGCGATACCGGCTGGAACCGGGCACCTCTGACCACGGGGATGATCCGCAGCTTCGAGCCGGCGCCGAACAACATCGCGAGCAACGAGTGGAACTGGGTGGCCCGGACCACCACGGTTTCGAGTCCGGACAGCTCGTAGGCGTGTTCTTTGGCAGCTTTCGACCGGTAGAAGGAGGAGTTGCTGCGATCGCAGTTCACGATGGACAGCATGACGGCCCTGGCCGTTCCCGCGTCCTGTGCAGCGGCCAGAAGCCGCGCACCGCCGTCGGCGAAGTTCTTGCGCGCCTTCCCGGCGCGCCCTTCCAGGCAATCGATCACGACGTCGGCGCCGGCCAGGGCGGCCGCTATCCCCTCTCCCGTCGTGACGTCCGCGCGGAAGTACTCCGCGCCCGGGATGTTGCCGGCGGCGCCGGCCCCTGGCGGGTTGCGGCTGAGGACGGCCACGGCGTGCCCGGCGTCGACGGCCAGGCGCACCACTTCTCGGCCCACTTGCCCGGTTCCACCGGCAACGCAGATCCTTGTCATGACCCGAGGCTACCGCAGCGAAGCCCGCTGGCGACGCTGCGGGGAAATGAAAAACCCCGGGCCGCCATCGCTGGCTGCCCGGGGTAATCTCCGGAAGGACGGGGCGGATCAGGCGCGGCGCCGCTGGAGGACATCATCCAGGTTGCTCAAGGCGCTCTGGGCCTTGCTGAGCTGCTTAGTCTCAGAATCGTCGGCGGTCTGCGGATCGGACGCTGCCGGTCGCGCCGAGGCCTGCTTGAGAGACGGTTTCCCTACGGCCTTCGGCGCCTCGGGAAGGTCAAGGGGCATTGGGGCCGCACGTTCGGCCTTCGGGGCTTCGACGTAGGTGGGCTTGGGAACCTCGACGGGCTCCCAGCTCGTGCCCTCCGCTACTGCACCCGCGTCGGCTGCCATGGCCGCCGAGGCATCCCCAGAGGCAACGGCTTCAGCGAGGGCGGCCTGGCGGAGTTCCAGTGCCGTCAGCGGCTTCGGCGCGGGCTCGGGCGTGTCGCGGCCCGCTTCGGCGTCGAAGAGCGGGCTTTCCGGCCGGGCAGCGGGACGTCCGTCGGGAAGGGAGGGGGTCTGTTCGGGCACCGACGGCCGCGCAGGGGTGCGTACCGGGCTGCCCATGGCTGCACGGAATGCAGCGTTCATCTTCCGCCGGCGATCGCGGACAGCAAGACGACGAAGCAGCGCCACTGCGGCGAAGGCGCCCAAGAGGGCGGTCACCGGCAGCCAGCCTGAACCGATGCCGAAAAGCCGAAGGGCCCCGGACACCACTGCCGTGAGGAGAGCCAGGAGCCCGGCTACCGCCAGCACCAGCCGCGCCCAACGAATCCGGAATGCCGGGGAGCCCGACGCAGCAATCGGACTCACCCGAGGGGTCGCCGCTTTGCCCGCCCCAGGCCCAGGTGTGCCGCCGGCCGGGTCTGCGCGCTGTGTGCTGATCATGGGTTTCTCCTGCTGCGCCGCCATTTTCATAACCTTCCCCGCATGTGGATCTGCTGGTTCCATGTCAATGACATCCGCCAGGAATTCGCCTGCAGGCTGCAGCTGGTGGCGTCCGTTCCGGAGAACGTAAGGCGCCACCCACACGATCCAGAGCGCAACAGCAATGACAAGGATCACAGAGCTGCTAAGAGGGAAGTCCACACTCAAAACCGTATGAGGTATATGGGGTGCTGCCCCGCATTGTCAGGGGTGTGTCGCGCGCGCAGCGGCGACTGGCCGGCGTCGGGGCGTCGTGGCTGGTCAGGCGGCTCTCATGGGCCTCAGGACTGGCGGGTTCTCAGCCACCGCGCGAGGAGGCCTTCCGGCACTTCCTCAGCCGTGAGCGCGAACGTCCGGTGGTCTGCCCATTCACCGTTGATGTGCAGGAACCTGGGCCGGAATCCCTCGTCACGAAACCCGAGTTTTTCCACCACGCGCAGGCTCGGCGCGTTCTCCGGTCTGATGTTGATCTCCATGCGGTGCAGGCCAAGGGTGCCGAAGCAATAGTCGGTCGCCATGGCCACGGCGGTCGGGGCGATCCCCCGGCCGGCCCGTTCCTTGTCGACCCAATAGCCAAGCGTCGCCATCATGGCCGATCCCCAGACGATCGAGGACACCGTCAGCTGCCCCACGATCACCGGCGCCTGATGGCCTGGTGTCCATTCCGCGATGACGAACGGCAGGGCCGTGGCCTGCGCGGCCTGGGCCTTGAGCGAGCGCACCATCTGCCGGTAGTCCGGCAGGCCGCCGCCGGGGACCGGGTTCGATGCCTCCCAGGGGGCCAACCACTCGCAGTTGCGGGACCTGAGCGCTGTCCACTCCCTGCGGTCCCGGTACCGGATCGGGCGCAACACGATGTCGCCGCTCTCCAAGGTCACCGGCCAGGTGAAGCTGCCCCCCACGGGAGTTATTTGGCGAGGCTGGGGGCCAGGCTGGACGCGAAGCCGGGCAGCCATTCGCGCAGGCCCGGGCCGAGGTCCTCACTGTCGCAGGCGAGCTGGACACAGGCCTTGAGGTAGCTGAGCTTGTCGCCGGTGTCGTAGCGGCGGCCGCGGAAGATGACGCCGTACACGCCGTAGCCCTCGCCGGTGCCGGCCGAGAGTTCCTGCAGGGCGTCCGTGAGCTGGATTTCCCCGCCGCGGCCGGGCGCGGTGCGCTCCAGCACTTCAAAGACGGCCGGGTGCAACACGTAGCGGCCAATCACGGCCAGGTTGGACGGGGCGTCCGCGACATCGGGCTTCTCCACGAGCTGGTTGATGCGGACGTAGTCCTCACCGCCGATTGCCTCGACGTCCGCGCAGCCGTAGGCACTGATCTGGGACGGGTCCACCTCGATCAGAGCGACCACTGACCCGCCGGTCTTGGCCTGGACCTCGATCATGGTGCTGAGGAGCTCATCGCGGGCGTCAATGAGGTCATCTCCCAGGAGGACGGCGAACGGCTCATGCCCGACGTGCTGCTTGGCCCGGAGGACCGCGTGGCCGAGGCCCATGGGATCGCCCTGGCGGACGTAGTGGATGTCACCGAGGTTGCTGGCGGCCTGGATGGATTCGAGCTTCGCAGTGTCACCCTTCGCCTCCAGGGTGGACTCCAGCGCGGGGACGCGGTCGAAGTGGTCCTCCAACGCCCGCTTGTTGCGGCCAGTGATCATCAGGATGTCGTTCAGGCCGACATTCACGGCCTCCTCGACGACGTACTGGATGGCCGGCTTGTCAACGACAGGCAGCATTTCCTTGGGCATGGCCTTTGTGGCCGGGAGAAACCTGGTACCAAGGCCCGCGGCGGGGATAACGGCCTTGCGGACGGAAGCGATGGGTGTATTCACACGACTAATCTAACGGAGGGACCAATCATTGCGTAATCATTATGCGAACTGCCTGCCGGGCCCCCCGGTGCAGCGCGGCCGCAAAAGGCAGAGGACGGGCCAAGATGGCGTCAAAAGAGGAAATTCGCTCCAGCCACAGGGCGGCGCGTTCCGCACTCCCGCTGGCCGCACAGGACACCGCCGCGGCGGGCATCGCCAGCCACGGGCTCGCGTGGGCCTCCGGGCTTGGCCGCGGCCGCCAGGGCACCTTCGCGGCGTACCTCGGTGTGGGCGCCGAACCGCCCACACTGCCACTGCTGACTGCCCTGGTCGAGGCCGGGCACCGGGTGCTGCTGCCCGTTTGCGAACCCGACATCGAGCTCAGCTGGGTGTACTGGACTCCCCAGTCCGGGTTTGTCCGCAGCCGGTACGCGCCCATCCAGGAGCCTGTCGGAGAGCGCCACGGAACCGAAGTCATGCGGGACGCCACCGCAATCTTCCTGCCGGCCACCGCGGTGGATTTCTCGGGCAACCGAATCGGGCAAGGCGGCGGCTACTACGACAAGTTCCTTGCCGCCCTGGCTGCCATGTCCTCCGCATCCGGCGGGGCGGACGCCGGGGCGGCCGACGCTGCAGCCGACGCTGTCGCGTTGCCGACTGCCGCCGTCGTCTATGACACGGAGGTGCTGCCCGCAGGCAGCATCCCCGCGGAGTCGTTCGACCGGAAAGTCGACACGGCGCTGACCCCGGGCGGGATCGTCCGGCTCGGCCGATCCCGGCCTGCCTGATCCGGGTTCCCGCCAAGGTGATAGAATTGGCACTCAGGCCCTGCGACTGCTAAGGACGGAACAGGTCGATAGACATATCGGCGGTGATCCGGACTCCGCAGCACGGGACCTGCTCGTTTGCCCCTGAGGAGGATTTCCAGTGCCCACGTATGCATACGCCTGCAAGGACTGCAGCCACGCCTTCGAGATCGTGCAGTCGTTCAGCGACAACTCCTTGACGTCCTGCCCCGAGTGCCAGGGCACGCTGCGCAAGAAGTTCAACAGCGTCGGCGTAGTGTTCAAGGGCTCCGGCTTCTACCGGACCGATTCGCGCGACACCAAGGGCAGCACGGTTTCCCCGGCTCCTGCAGCTCCCGCGGCCACCCCCGCGCCCGCCGCAGCGGCCAGCTAAGGCACCTGCCGGGTTGGCACCGGCCGCCGGCTGGGCTACGGCCGGCTGATTCTGGGCACTGCCTGAATCCCTGTCCGCTGTTGCCGCTGTTGCCGTTGTCCACATAGGACGTTCCGCAGCTGCCGCCGCTCTGCGCAGATCCGTAGCGTGGCGGCATGGAACTTTTCCTCACCGCGGTTTCCCCGCCTTCGTTCAAGACGGCTGCCCCGGCGGCGCCTGTGCCGTCTTCCACGCCTTTGTTCAGGCCGTTCCGCGCCGCAATGCCTGAAGCTGGCCCCGGCCGCTGGTCCCGTACCGGTATCCGTCCAACGAGCCTTCCTGCCGCCACGTTTTCCGCCGCAGGCCTTCCGTTCCGGAGCCGGATCGGTCCCGTGAAACCCCGCCGGCGTCCGCCCCGCGGCCGCCCGTCGTGGCGCCGCCTGCGCGGCTGGCTGAACCGGAACCGGCGGCTTATCGCGGCCCTCCTGTTCTGCATCCCCGCCGGACTGACAGTTCAGCAACTGGCTCCAGCGCCCACTGACACTGTCGCAGCCTTCGCCGCCGCGGCCGATCTGCCTGCTGGAAAGTCCCTGGAACCCGGCGATCTCACCAGGATCAGCGTGCCACCCGGCCTTATTCCTGCGGGCAGCCCCGGCAGCGAGACCGCGTTCGAGGGAAAACAGCTGGCCGCACCGTTGCGCCAGGGCCAGCTCCTCACCGACGCCCAGATCCTGGGACCGGGCCTGCTCGCCGGAAGCCCGCGAGGCTCTGCGGCCGTGCCGCTGAGGATGGCAGATCCGGCCTCCATCCAGCTGGTCACCCCCGGGCAGCTCGTCAACGTGGTGCTCACTGCCGGCAACGGCATGGAACAACCCGGCGAAAGCCAAATCCTGGCCGAAGCCGTTCCAGTGCTCTGGACGTCGGCGCAGGGCGGCAAAGCCGGCTCCTGGCCCGCCACTGCGGAGACTGACGGGCTGGTGGTGGTGGCAGCGACGGCCGACCAGGCCCGTAGGCTGGCGGGCGCGTCTACCCAGGGCAAATTGTTTTTCGTGCTTGTGGCGTCACCGCCGGGCTAGCTGTCCAGCCAGCAGGGCGTTTCCGCCGGGCCAGTGGCCCGGGCCGTATGCTCCGACGCGGGCCGCGCCCGCAGGCTCTGGGCTGCGGGCCGCCACGTCAGCCCCAGTGCGGCGGCTTCTGTTCCTGGAGCCAGGCGTCGTGATCGTAATTATCAGGCTGGTCACCCCAGCGCCGGGGGTCGTCTTCCGCCGCCTTGTTCGGCAGCACACCCTCCGGAACGGTGGCCTGTGCCTCCGAACGGCGCGACGTCTCCTTCGCGGCCTCCTGGTCCGGCCCGTCGCCGGTCGATTCGCCGGTCGATTCGCCGGCCTTCGACCCTGCGGGGTCGGCCGCGGCCCCGGTCGATTCGCCGGGCTTCGGCTCCGCGGTGTCGGCCGCGGCGCCCGCAGCGCCGGCTTCGCGGGCGCCGGTGGCGCCGGCGTCGTTCGTGTTGCCGGTGTCGTTCGTGTTGTCGGTGTCGCCGGTCTCGCCGGTGTTGCTAGTGATGCCGTCCGCACTCATGCCGCCGGCCTCCTTACTGCCTGTATTGCCTGTCATTGCTGTTGCTGGTGCCTGCCGGCGGAATTCTTGGCCAGCAGTTTCGTGGCCGCGGAACACCTGTCCCGAGGGTTCGGCCGCCACGTGGTACTCGGCGGCCCGCGCCTCGTCGATCGCCAGGTGTTCGATGCCGTCGTCGAAGAAACCGTGCGATGTCCGCAGCCGGCTGGACACGGCGGGCTTCTCCAACCCGAGGTAGCCGCCAATCCGGTCGGCGCAGGCCGAGGGGTCGGTGAAGACCTCTATGGTCCATAGGGGCATGTACCGCCAGCCAAGCCGCTCCAGGAGCTGCGGCCTGAGCCTGCTCCGTTCGCGGACGCTCATCCGCCGGTAGTGGCTCGTACCGTCCGACTCGATCGCCACCGGACGGGGAATCTCCGCATCGTCCTGGCCGATCGTGGTCATCGGATCGGCGGCCGCCACCATGTTCAGGACACCGTCGTACTGGTGCCACACCCGTGCCCCGCGGGCCCGGAGCCGGTCACCCAGGTCGGCCACGAGCGGATCGGCGCCGAGCGCCTGCTCGCTGGCCGCAGCCCGGGAGGCGGGGCTGCCAAGATCCGTGTTGCCCGCGATCTCACGGTCCAGGAGCTCGTAGAAGTCCACGGCGCCGTGGCTGAGGCGGCTGACATCAAGGTCTTCGGGCCGGAAGCAGCTGAGCACGTGCAGGGACCGGCGGGCACGCGTCATCGCCAGGGCGAATTTTGCTCGGCCACCTTCGGCGGAAAGCGGCCCGAGGCTGTGGAGGGTGCGCCCATGCGGGGTACGGCCATAACCCGGGGAAAAAATGACGTGGTCGCGGACCAGGCCCTGGGCCCGTTCCAGATCCACTACGCGGAAGGACTCATCCCCCGCAGTGAAGAAGCTGCCCAGCATGGGGTAGTTGGGCAGTTGCGCCCTGATGGCCTCGCCGATCCGGGCGGCATGGCGAAGGCTGCCGGTCACCACGGCCAGCGACGTCCGGGGGCGGAGCCGGGCGTGCTCGAAGACCAGCTCCACCGCGCGGTTGACCTCGGCAACAACCGATTCGACGCCGTCGTGGTCAGCGCTGGGCAGCCCCGTGCCGTCGGGGAGGTACTCCACGCTGAGGGTACGGTCCAGCCCTGTGGCGGATTGGCCCTCCGGGAGGCGGGTGAGTTCCCCGCCGTAAAAACCCTTGCTGAGCTGGCGCACCAGGTCTTCATCGACCGCACGGTACACGGTCCTCAGGTTCCAGACCGGAAGCACGGCAGAGAGTGCCCGGAACGAGCTCTCAACGCTTTGGTAGGAGCTCTCCCCCGCGGCGAGCCGTTCGACGCCCACGGTAAAGGTCCGGGGGCTGGCGATCTGTTCGTCGCCGAAGGCGATGACCTGCCGGGACCGGGCGATCGCCGGGAGGACGGCCTGCAACGAGGTCGTCTCGGCGTCGAGAATCACGACGGCATCGAAGGTCTGCTCGATCGGCAGCAGACCCGTCATGAGGTAGGGGCTGACGGACCACACCGGTACCAGTGTGGGCAGCAGCTCCTGCGCCTGGCCGCTCAGGGCTGCCAGGGTCACCCGGCCGTCCTTCAGCAGGCTGCGCAACAGCTCGGCCTGGCGGGGGTACGCCGAGATGGCAGTGCGCCAGCGCTCGGACAGGTTCCAGCGCAGCCGGGCAGCGCCGCTGGCGATATGGGCGTTGTCCGCGAGACGGTACTCCGCCTCAAGCTGGCGCAGGGCGTCGCCGTCGGACATGGCGAGGTAGTCATCGCCGCTGATCATGGCCTCCAGGGCCGACTGCCACCAGGCCAGCTCGAGTTCGGCGGTCACCGAACCTTCCGGGACCTCTCGCTCGGCAAGGTCGGCGAGAAGCTCGCCCAGGCCGTGCTCTCGCATGCTTTCGACGAGCAGCGTGCGCTCCGGAAGGGTTTCAAGGGTCGCGGTGTCGGCGACGAGCCGCCGCACCCGGGGCAGGAGTTCGTCGTAGGGTGCGCGGTCCAAGTCGCCGCCGGCGGCGGTGTGCTTGACAGCCAGGCCCAGTTCAGCCAGTTCCGCTGCAAGCTCCCGGTAAAGGCCGCTGATTTCAGCCAGCCCGGACGGCACGGCCGGGTGCCGCTGCGTGGTCGCGTAGCCGGACCAGGCGGCGCGCTGTTCCTGCACGAGGACCAGGGAGCTGTGCAGGTCCGCGATGTGCACGCCGGGCCGGACGTACTCCTTGGCCACCCTGCGCAGGCGTGAGCGCTGCATGGACGGCATTTCGATCCCGCGTTCCCTGCGCCAGGCAGAGGACGCGGTGGCCGAGATCAGGTCGTGGACGGGCCGGTCAAAGATGTCGGGAGTGAATTTGTCCAGACTTTCGCGGACGGCCACGAGAAGTTCGATCTGCTCGCCCCATTCGGCGAAGGTCCGGCCGAGCCGGATCTCTGCGTGTTCCGCCACGGCATCCATGCGCCCGCGCAGCAACGGCAGTTTTTCCGAAACGGACTGGGCAACGCCCTGCGCTTCCTGCGTCTCCTTGCGGGTCAGCAGGCGCGCGCCGTGCCAGGGGCTGGTGGTCGACGCGCGGCTGAAGCTGCCGAGCTCGGCGGCGCGGCGGAGCCGGCCTGCGAGCTCCTCCCGGTCCCGGATATTGTCCAGCACGCTGCGCTTGAGCCGGACGGTCGTCGCCGGTGCCGGCTGGATGGAGGTCAGCTCTGCAAGGGACTGCATGGCCTCATACGGCGAGCAACCCCAGCGCGCCCGGACGTTGTGCAGGGAGGCTACATGGTCCATGAGTGCGTGGCGGTGGCCGGTCAGTGTGGCGTGCAGGTTGCTCAGTTGCGGCTGCAGCGACTTCTCGTTGCGGACGATCGCCCGGACCAGCTGGCCCTTCAGCTGCAGCGGGCTGGCGCTGCCCGTCAGCTGCAAGAGGACCGAATCCAGGCCGAGGCCATCCAGCTGCCCGGAGATCTCGGCGAGGCTGGCCCGCCTGTCGCCAACCACCAGGACGGACTTGCCCTCGTCCACCAGGGCGCCGATGGTGTTGATGACTGTCTGGGTCTGGCCCGTGCCCGGCGGGCTGCTGACCACCAGCGAGTCGCCCGCCCGGACGGCGTCGACCACATACTGCTGGTCCGTGTCGGCGTCGAGCAGCAGAAGCTCGTCGGCGGGGTCACGGTCGTCCGTGCTGGGGAAGCGGCCGGGTTCCAGAGCAGGCACGTCGACCAGTTCGCCGGAACCGGACCGGGCCAGCGCGGTGACCAAGGGGTTGTTCTGGTTGATCCACGGATCATCGAGGTTGCCGGAGAGGTCGGCGAAGGTGGAGACGAGCAGGTTGTGTTCGACCTCCGCGCCGTGAATCGGCTGGACCAGGGTGCCCAGGCGGTCCAGAACGGGCTGCGGGTCGTAACGGGCCGTGCTGTACGCCATCCGCGTCACCGCGTTGACGTCGAAAACGATCCCGTGGACGGTCTTGAGGTGCCGGACCAACGCCGGGTTGATCTGCGCCTGTTCGGTGAGCTGCAACTCATAGTCGTCCTCGCCGGGGCGCACCGTGAGGGATATGGCGGTGAGCATGACCGGGGCCGAGATCCGTTGCGGCTTACCGCCGACGGCGGACGTCCAGACGACCGTGCCGGCGGAGAAATACCCCGCGTCGATGCCGCGGTCATTGGCGAGTTCGAAAATCTTGGAGCGCAGGTTGCGCGATGCCCGGGCCGCGACAACGAATTGCTGGCGGTCGCGGATCAGGGTCGAGAGCCGGGTACGCCGCCCTGCCATCAGCTGGGCGAGCCCCGAGGGATGGGCATGAGTCAGGTCAATTGAGCCTTCGGGCGTCTTGGTGAAGCGCAGCATGGTATCTGCACCGGTGACGGGCTTGAGCCCCGACAGCCATTTCCTGAACTCCTCGGAGCCCTCGGGGTGGCCTTGACCAACTGACACTTCTGCCTTCTTTTCTGTGCTCGACTTCTCTGTGCCGGACCGCGGCGGGCTCGACTCTGGCGGGTTCGTCGTATCAACGCTCGTCTGTGTTGCGTCCGCGCTTTCCCTGGCCGCATCTTGTGTGCTCGCGGTTGCCAGGCTCGCGCGGGACGCCTTGGACCATACCGGCATGCTTTCGAGGGTAGCCCGAATCCCCCGCAGGTGCGGGGCCGCAACACTGGGCGGTGCGAAATTCAGGCTGAATTGTCAGAAACATTGTCAGGAACAAAATGAAATGGCCGGCCTCGAAAGGCCGGCCACTCAGATTGCTATTCCCACTCGATGGTTCCCGGCGGCTTGCTGGTCACATCCAGCACCACGCGGTTGACGCCTTCCACCTCGTTGGTGATCCGGTTGGAAATCCGGGCCAGGAGATCGTAGGGCAGCCGCGACCAGTCGGCGGTCATGGCGTCCTCGGAGGACACGGGGCGCAGGACAATCGGGTGTCCGTAAGTGCGGCCGTCGCCCTGGACGCCCACGCTGCGGACGTCCGCCAGCAGCACCACGGGCATCTGCCACACTTCGTCATCCAGTCCGGCCGCGGTCAGCTCGGCGCGGGCGATCGCGTCGGCCTTGCGGAGCAGGTCCAGGCGTTCCTTGGTGACATCGCCAACAATCCGGATGCCGAGGCCCGGGCCGGGGAACGGCTGGCGTCCGACGATTTCCTGCGGCAGGCCGAGCTGGGCACCGACCGCGCGGACCTCGTCCTTGAACAGGGCGCGCAGTGGTTCAACCAGTTCAAACTGCAGGTCCTCGGGGAGCCCGCCCACGTTGTGGTGGCTCTTGATGTTGGCCGCACCCTCGCCGCCGCCGGATTCGACGACGTCGGGGTACAGGGTGCCCTGGACGAGGAACTTGATCTTCTCCCCGTGCGCCGCTGCCTCGGCAATGATCGCCAGTTCGGCTTCCTCGAAGGCGCGGATGAATTCGCGGCCGATGATCTTGCGTTTGGTCTCGGGATCGCTGACGCCGGCAAGGGCGCTTAGGAAGCGCTCCTGCTCGTTGGCGACGTAGAGCTTGACGCCGGTGGCGGCCACGAAGTCGCGTTCGACCTGTTCGGCTTCGCCCTCGCGCAACAGCCCGTGGTCCACGAAGACGCAGGTCAGCTGGTCGCCGACGGCGCGCTGTACCAGGGCGGCGGCCACAGCCGAGTCGACGCCGCCGGAGAGGCCGCAGATGACCCTGGCGTCGCCGATCTGGTCACGGATCCGCTGGACCTGCTCTTCCAGAATGTTGCCGGTGGTCCAGTTCGGTTCCAGCCCGGCGCCCTTGAAGAGGAAGTTTTCCAGGACCTGCTGGCCGTAGGCGGAGTGCTTGACTTCGGGGTGCCACTGGACGCCGTAGAGGCGCTTGTCCTCATTGGCGAAGGCCGCGACGTCGGCGCCCGCCGTCGTCGCCAGGACCTCAAAGCCCTCGGGGGCTTCGTGGACGGAGTCGCCGTGGCTCATCCAGGTGCTCTGGTGCTGGGGCATGCCGGCCAGGATGGAGCGGCCCTCGCCGAGTGTGGTGGTCTCGGTGGCGCCGTATTCGCGCAGGCCCGTCTGGGCCACCTTGCCGCCGAGGGCGTTGGCCATGGCCTGGAAGCCGTAGCAGATGCCGAAGACCGGGACGCCGGCCTCGAAGAGGTCGGCACCGACGCTGGGGGCGCCGTCGGCGTAGACGCTCGAGGGCCCGCCCGAGAGGATGATCGCGGCGGGGTTCTTGGCCAGCAGCTGCTCGGTGCTGTACGTATGCGGAACCACTTCCGAATACACATTCGCTTCCCGGACGCGGCGGGCAATCAGCTGCGCGTACTGGGCACCGTAGTCAACAACCAGAACCGGCCTGTGGGACGTCTGGGATGCAGTGGGAGTAGTCACCCCACTAGACTACTTTGCGCTGCTGCCCGCCCGCACATTGAGAAGCCGGTGCTGGCCCGAATCGCGGGCCGAGGTAAGCGAACTCACATGCCCGACGGCGGCCGCCGGCGTCGAGTCACTGACCCGGAAGGACTGATCGGGACGGATCAGGAAGGGCGCCGGGTCAGGAGGGGTTCAGTACCGCTGGGGCGCCTGCGGGTTTGCTGCGAGTTCGGCCTCGACCTCGGCGTGGAACTTCTTCTCGACGAAGAAGGACAGGAACGGCACGACGCCACCCAGGGCCATAACCACCAGCTTGGTGAACGGCCAGCGCATGAGCGACCACAGCCGGAAGTTGGAAATCAGGTACACGACGTACATCCAGCCGTGCACGATCAGGACCGTGATGGAGAGGTTGACGCCCCCGATCACCCCTGGCGGCTCGGCGTCGGCGAATCCGAGGCCGAACGGCTGGCCGGTGACGGCGTTGGTGCCGCCGGCGAAGAGGTACTGACCGAAGCCGTACCGGGCGATCAGTTCGGCGCAGAGCAGCAGCAGCATCGTGCCCGTCAGGTAGGCGAGCACCTTGTAGAACTTCAGGGCGGACCGGATTTGGGCCTCGGTGCCGCCGAAGCGGCGCTTCTTCCCGGCTTTCCCCGTGCCGTTGGTGGACTGCGGCTGGATGGCGGGCTGGGGCTCGATCATGATTGCACTCTCGGGTCTGTGGGTTGGGGGGCTGTGGGATGGGATTCGGTGGGCGCTTGGGCCGCGTTGTGGTGGGCCGCGTGGCGGTCGGTTGGGGGCTCTTCGCCGGCCGTTTCCTCGTCGAGCGCGTCTTCGAGGTCGCGGCGGTAGTCGTCCTTGACGAGCCGCCACCAGATGAACAACGCGAAACCGGCGAAGACCACCCATTCCACGGAATAAAAGAGGTTGAGCCAGTTGACCTGCTGCGCGGGCGGCTGCGGGCCGATCCGGAGGGGTTTGACGTCGCCGCCTGCGGCCGCGGCCCCGACGTCGGTGCCGCCTGCCAGTTCGGTGGTCGCTGCGACAAAGCCCGGATAGCTGCTGACGTTCCAGTCGTTGATGAGTTCGGCAACCGAGACGGCGCTGGCGCGGCCGGGTCCGGGATCCGTCCGCGGCAGCGGGGACTCGGACGGCAACAGCCGCCCGGTCAGTTCGATGGTGCCCGACGGCGGCGCCACGGCATCCGCGGGATCCGCCACCCATCCGCGTGCGACCGGAATCCAGGTCTGCGGTGTGGCCCCGCCGCCTTTCAGGGCCGGGGCATCCTTGACGGCGAAGGCCGACACGATCCAGTAGCCCTTCGCCCCGTCATTGAGCCGGCCGGGGACGAGGACCTGCTTCTGGGGGTCGTAGCTGCCGGTGGCGGAGACCATCTGGTCAGCCACGGATCCGGGGAAGAACCCACCCGGCTGCAGGACCGAGGTGAGCTGCCGCGTTTGCTCCGTTGTGGTGGAGACCGGGGCTTCGGCCTGCGTTGAACGGCCGAATTGCCACTGGCTGAGCAGCACAAAGACCCCGGAAATGGCGATCGCGAACACGAGTCCTGCGATCCAGCGGGGTTTGAGGGCAGTTTTCAGCACCCCTTAAAGGTACTTCGTCCCTGTGTAGAACAGCGAAACGGGCCATCGAGAGAGGGGCAGCCGGGTCCCTGCGTGGCGACGGAGTCGACACGAAAGGGCCTGCCCCAATCTCAGTGGTCGAAGAACACCAGGCTGGAATTGATCAGTTCGGCGATCACTTCGGCGTCGTAGGCGCGGCGGAGCGATTCGCGGAAGGACTCTTTCGACAGTGAGCGTGCCAGCGTCGCGAGCACTTCGAGGTGATCGGAAAAGGAGCTCGCCGGGGTGGCGATGAGCAGAATCACTGTGGCCGGGCCGTCGGCCGCGCCGAAGTCCAGCGCCCTGCCATACTTCGTGATGCCGACCGCGATGGATGTCTGTGACACGAGCTCGCTGCGGGCGTGCGGCAGGCCGACACCGCCGGGCAGGCCGGTGGCGAGCTGGTGCTCCCGGGCATTGACCTGCTTGAGGAAGCCCTCGAGATCGGAGATTCGTCCGGCAGCATGCATGCGTTCAGCGAGCTGGGCAGTGGCGTCGAGCTTGTCCGTGGCATCCATTTCGAGGATCACCATCTCGGGTGTGGTGAGCTCGGCGTCGTACCGGTCCAGTGGTTCCGCCAAGAGATGTCCCTTCGAAGTGGCGTCAGTGACGCCGGCCGGCAGTCCAATGACTAGCGTTGCAATCCTGCACTGCCGGCCGGCGCTGAGTCTTAGCGCAGGGGCACAATGTCCTCCACGCCCAGCCGTGCGGCGTCGGCGGATTCGTCGTCCGGCTGCTGTTGGCTCAGGCGCTCGGCATCAACCCGGGCCAGATAGTGCTTGATTTCGCCCTCGCGCTGCGCATCACTCCAGCCGAGAACGTCTCCCATTAGTTTAGCGACTACCGGAGCGGCGGACACACCGCGGTCCCACGCTTCAATCGAAATCCGGGTGCGGCGGGTCAGGACGTCCTGGACGTGCCGGGCTCCCTCGTGCGTGGCCGCGTAGACGGCTTCGGCGGCCAGGTAGTCGTCAGCGCCCGGCAACGGTTCGGCCAGTTCCGGGCTGTCGGCGATGAGCGCCAGCACCTCCGGCGTCATGGCACCGTAGCGGTTGAGGAGGTGTTCGATCCGGGCAACGTGGACGCCGGTCTCCTCCGCCATCCGGTTCCGCTGGTTCCACGCGGCCTTGAAACCGCTCGCCCCCAGCAACGGGACGGATTCCGTGCAGCTGGCCGGGACACGCTCGTCCATGCTGCGCGTCGCCTCGTCGACGGCGTCCTTGGCCATGACCCGGTAGGTGGTCCATTTACCGCCCGCCACCACCACGAGACCCGGCACGGGGTGGGCCACCACGTGTTCGCGGGAGAGCTTCGCGGTGGAATCGCTTTCCCCGGCCAGCAGCGGCCGCAGCCCCGCGTAGACGCCCTCGACGTCCTCGCGGGTCAGCGGGCGCTTGAGGACCTTGTTGACGTGCTCGAGCAGGTAGTCGATGTCCTTGCTGGAGGCCGCGGGGTGGGCCTTGTCGAGGTGCCAGTCGGTGTCAGTGGTCCCGATGATCCAGTGCCTGCCCCAGGGGATGACGAAGAGCACGGATTTCTCGGTCCGCAGGATCAGCCCCACCGTGGACTGGATCCGGTCGCGGGGCACCACGAGGTGGATGCCCTTGGAGGCCCGCACCTTGAGCTGCCCGCGGTCTGTCACCATGGCCTGGGTCTCGTCGGTCCAGACCCCGGTGGCGTTGATGACCTGCTTGGCGCGGATTTTGAAGCTGGAGCCGTCCTCGTGATTGACCACCTTGGCGCCGACCACGCGCTCGCCCTCGCGCACGAAGTCCACAACCGACATCTGGTTGACCGCGTGGGCGCCGTAGTGCGCCGCGGTCCGCACGAGGTTGGCGACGTACTTGGCGTCGTCGACCTGGCCGTCGTAGTAGCGGATGGATCCGACGAAGGCGTCGTCCTTGAGGCTGGGGGCGGCGCGCAGGGTCCCTCGCCGGGACAGGTGCTTGTGGAAGGGGACGCCGCGGCTGTGCCCGCCGGTGATGGACATCGCGTCGTACAGGGCGATTCCGGCGCCGACATAGGGCCGCTCCAGGAACGGTTTGTGGAGCGGGTACAGGAACGGGACCGGCCGGGCCAGGTGCGGCGCCAGGACGGAGAGAATGAGGCCGCGCTCATGCAGTGCCTCTTTGACCAGGCCGAAGTCGAGCATTTCGAGGTACCGGAGGCCACCGTGGATGAGCTTCGAGGACCGCGACGACGTCCCCGCAGCCCAGTCGTTCGCCTCGACGATGCCCACACTGAGCCCGCGGGTCACGGCGTCGAGGGCGGCGCCGGCACCCACGATGCCTCCGCCCACGATCAGGATGTCGAGCTCTTTGCCGGGGGCGGTGCTGCCCCTGAGCACGGTGATTGAAGCCTCGCGAGCCGCTGGCCCGAGGGCACCTCCGGCCTCGGCAGAACCGCCGGGAAAACTGTTCATGTCACGCCTCCATCCGGATCAAACCTCGTAGGGCACCAGACTACGTCCAAGTTTCCCGGATGGGCAGGGCCCTCAACGGCCCGCGCGCGGTTTCAGTTGCCGGCGTACGGCGAGACGACGACGTCGACGCGCTGGAATTCCTTCAGGTCCGAGTAGCCGGTGGTCGCCATTGAACGGCGCAGCGCGCCGACGAGGTTGGAGGTGCCGTTGGTGTGGTGGCCGGGCCCGAACAGAACCTCTTCGAGCGGCCCGACCGTTCCCACGTTGACCCTGTCGCCGCGGGGCAGTTCGAGGTGGTGGGCTTCCTGGCCCCAGTGCCAGCCCTTGCCGGGGGCTTCGTCGGCGCGGGCCAGGGCGCTGCCCAGCATCACGGCGTCGGCGCCCATGGCGATGGCTTTGACGATGTCGCCGGAGGATCCCATGCCGCCGTCGGCGATCACATGGACGTAGCGTCCGCCGGACTCGTCCATGTAGTCCCGGCGGGCCGCCGCGACATCGGAGATCGCGGAGGCCATGGGCGAGTGGATGCCCAGGGCGCGCCGGGTGGTGGTGGTGGCTCCGCCGCCGAAGCCGACCAGCACGCCGGCGGCGCCGGTGCGCATCAGGTGCAGGGCCGGGGTGTAGCCGGCCGCCCCGCCGACGATCACGGGGACGTCGAGTTCGTAGATGAACTGCTTGAGGTTTAGCGGCTCGTGGTCCTTGGAGACGTGCTCGGCCGAGACAGTGGTCCCGCGGATGACGAATATGTCGACGCCGGCGGCCACCACGGTCTTGTAGTGTTCCTGCGTGCGCTGCGGGGTCAGGGAGCCTGCCACCGTGACGCCGGCGGCGCGGATCTCGGCGAGGCGGGAGGTGATCAGCTCAGGCTGGATCGGCGCCTGGTAGAGCTCCTGCATGCGCCGGGTGACGGCCGGGCTGTTGGTCTCGTCAGCGAGGCCCGCGATTTCGTCCAGTACGGACTGCGGGTTCTCGTACCGGGTCCACAGGCCTTCGAGGTCGAGCACACCGAGTCCGCCGAGGCGGCCCAAGGCGATGACGGTCTCCGGCGACATGGCCGAATCCATCGGCGCCGCGATGACCGGCATGTCGAACTTGTAGGCATCGATCTGCCAGGAGACGGAGACGTCCTTGGGGTCACGGGTGCGCCGGTTGGGGACGATCGCAATGTCATCCAGGGAGTAGGCACGACGCCCACGCTTGCCACGGCCAATCTCAATCTCGTAAGTCACTGCTCTAGGTTATCCCAGCGGACGCGGGGCGCCGCTTCGGCGTACTGTGGCGTCATGCTTTGGCGTAACGGACAGCGTTGGATCTTCGACGGACACATTGCCGGACTCGGCACGGGATCGGGCCTGCGCGCGGTGGTGGGCCTGTGGACGCAGTCCCCGTTCGGGTCCTTCACCGACGCGATGGTCCAGCTGCCCTCCGGCCACCGGATCCTGCTGGCACCGAGCGTCGAGGCCGCCGGCTTCATCAGCGCGGTCTATAACTTCGACGAAACCTGCATCGTGCCCCTGGCATCAGAGCATGGGGCGGGGCAGCTCGCCGTCGACGCCGGGCCGCTGCGGATCCGCGCCCGGCTCGGGTCCCGCACCCGGCTGGGCGCCGTGGCGCGGCTGGTCCCCCGGGCTCTGGCGGTGCATCCGCGCTGGCTGCGTGCGGTCAACCCCATTGCGGGCAGAATCATCCCCGGCGTGCGCACTGCGGGCACGGCCAAGGGCGGCCGGCGGGAACACTACGGGGTCACCGATCTGCACCGCATCGACTCCGCGACCGTCAGCTGGGGCGGCGCCGACGCCGGCCCGCTCACCGCCATCCGCCCCGCCGTCAGCTTCGGTTTCAGCAGCGTCCCGCCCGAACCCAGCCTGGCCCGGGTGCGGACGACCATCGAGGGCGCTCCGCTTACTCGCCGCTGACGTTCTCGGTGTCCGGGACGGTGAGCTGGGACTCGAACATCCGGAAGTACCGGCCGCGGCGCGCCACAAGTTCCCTGTGGGTGCCTTGTTCCACGATGCGGCCTTCCTCGAGCATGTAGACCACATCGGCCTTCTCGATCGTGGCCAGGCGGTGGCTGATGGCGATGATGGTGCTGCTGCGGTCGGCGAAGAGCCGCGTGAAGATCCGGTGTTCCGCCAGCGCGTCGATGGCCGACGTCGGCTCGTCCATCACCATGAACGATGCGCCGCGGTAGAAGTTCCGGGCCATCGCCAGCCGCTGCCACTGCCCGCCGGAAAGGCCGGAGCCCTTCCGCCCGCGCGGGTCCTCCATCCAGTTGCTGACGTGGTTATCCAGGCCGTTGGGCAGTTTGTTGATGAATTCGAGGGCCTCGGCATCCGCGGCGGAGCGCCGGACCCGTCCGTCGTCGCGGGGCGAATCGACGTCGCCGAAGAAGATGTTTTCCGCCGCGGTGGCGAATTCATACTTCAGGAACTCCTGGCTGAGCACCGCCAGGTGCCGGTGCCAGGAGGTGACGTCGACGGCGGCGAGGTCCACGCCGTCGAGCATCACCTGCCCGGAGTCCGGACGGTACAGCCCGGCCAGGATACGGATCAGGGTGGACTTGCCGGCGCCGTTCTCCCCCACGATCGCGATGTGCTGGCCCTGCCTGATGGTCATCGAAATGCCGCGGATCACCTCCAGTTCGCTGCCGGTGTACGTGAAGCGGATGTCCCGCAGTTCCACCGTCTTCGGCGCCTGCAGCAGCGGCGGGGCGTGGCCGGACGGCACGGGCAGGGCCATGAAGAGCTCGTAGTCCGTGAGGTTCGCCAGGTCCTCGTCGATTGAGCTCAGTGAGGAGACGAGGCTGTTGGCGGTCGAGAGGGCGCGGCTGACAATCTGCTGGACATAGAGGAACTGCCCCACCGGCTGGGCCCGGGCGATGATCTGGCCCACCACCCAGATCAGCGAGACCACCTCGGCACCGTACTGCAGGGCATCGGCCGCGAGCTGTTTGGGGATGTAGCGCTTCTGGAAGTCCAGCCGGCGCTTTTCATCGGCGTCCCGCAGGCGGGAGCGCAGGCCCATCAGGTAGCCGACAATCCCGTAAAGCCGCATCTCGGCGATGTGCTGCGGCCGCAAGAGGTTGGTTTCGATCATCCTGCGCTGCCGGCGCGAATCGACCTGGGTGTTCCAGTGCGCGATCTGTTCGCGGGAGAGCTTGAACTGCAGGTAGACGCTGGGGACGATCGCAACCAGGACGATCACGGCGATCCACCAGCTGACCAGCAGCAGCGCGCCGATCGCCAGCAGCACGGAGACGAGCTGGGTGAAAATCGCGGCGATCCGGTCCAGGACGCGGGCGTAGGAGTCGGAGAAACGCTTCGCCCGGTCGTACAGGTCCACGGTCTCTTTGTCGTCGTAGCGCCAGAAGTCCAGGGTCAGGAAGCGCTCGTACATCAGGTCACCGACGATCGCGCCGACCCGGAAACTCATGAGCTGCTGGATGTAGCGGTCCACGCTGCTGAACGATCCCCAGAAGAGCCCGAGTGCCGCGGTGATGATGACGTACACGACGGCCTGCGCGCCGGCGTCGGCGTCGCCCGCGTAGGCGGCGGCCAGCGCCGTGGTGGTCAGGGCGGCGAAGTACGTCGTGACCAGCGGCAGCAGTGCCGAGATCAGCGAGCCCAGGACCTTCATGACGACGGCGGCGGGCGAGGCGCGGAAGCTCACCCGCAGCACTTGTGCCACGGCGCGGGCGTAGGGCTTGAGCGCGAGCTTGCGTTTGGGCGCGCGTGCCGGCAGGAGTTCGGACATGCCTCCAGCCTAGTTCCGGGACCCGGAGCCGGGCGTGAGCGGCACTGCCGCCGGGATTCGGGGCGCCCTTAAACTGGGTGAGCCCGCCGAAACTGTGGTTTCGGCGGGCTCACCCGGTTCGGGCAGCGGGTCTTAGCGCGACCCGTAGTTCGGGGCTTCGACCGTCATCTGGATGTCATGCGGGTGCGACTCCTTGAGCCCGGCCGCGGTGATGCGGACGAACTTGCCGCGCGCCTTCAGCTCCGCCACGGTCGGTGCGCCGGTGTAGAACATGGTCTGGCGGAGCCCGCCGACCAGCTGGTACGCCACCGACGACAGCGGACCGCGGTACGCGACCCGGCCCTCGATGCCTTCCGGGATGAGCTTGTCATCGCCGGAGACGTCGGCCTGGAAGTAACGGTCCTTGGAGTACGAGGTGTTCTTGCCGCGGGTCTGCATGGCGCCGAGGGAGCCCATGCCGCGGTAGCTCTTGAACTGCTTGCCGTTGACGAAAATCAGGTCGCCCGGGGATTCGTCGCAACCGGCCAAGAGGGAACCGAGCATCACGGTGTCGGCGCCGGCGACGAGCGCCTTGCCGATGTCACCGGAGTACTGCAGGCCGCCGTCGGCGATCAGCGGCACGCCGGCCGGGATGGCGGCCTTCGCCGACTCGTAAATGGCCGTGATCTGCGGGACGCCGACGCCGGCCACCACACGGGTGGTGCAGATGGACCCGGGACCGACGCCGACCTTGATGCCGTCGGCACCGGCGTCGATCAGGGCCTGGGCGCCTTCGCGGGTGGCGGCCTGGCCGCCGATGATGTCCACGTGCGCGGCAACGGGATCGGACTTGAGCCGGCGGATCATTTCCAGCACACCCTGGGAGTGGCCGTTCGCGGTGTCCACGAAGAGGGCATCCACACCGGCGTCGATCAGCGCCATGGCGCGTTCCCAGCCGTCGCCGAAGAAGCCGATCGCCGCGCCGACGCGCAGGCGGCCTTCGTCGTCCTTGGTGGCGAGCGGGTACTGCTCGGCCTTGGTGAAGTCCTTCGTGGTGATCAGGCCCTTGAGCCGGCCCTGCTCGTCAACGAGCGGGAGCTTCTCTATCTTGTTCGTGGCCAGCTTGTGCGAGGCTTCCTCGCGGCTGATGCCGACGTGTCCGGTCACGAGCGGCATCTTGGTCATGACATCGCTGACCAGCCGCAGCGGGAAATCGGATTCGGGCACGAAGCGGGTGTCGCGGTTGGTGACGATGCCCAGCAGCCTGTTGCCCTCGTCCACGACCGGCAGGCCGGAAACGCGGTAGCGTGCGCAGATTTCGTCCAGCTCGGCCAGCGTGGCCTCGGGGCCGATGGTCAGGGGGTTGGTGATCATGCCGGATTCGCTGCGCTTGACCCGGTCCACCTGGTCGGCCTGGTCGGCGATGGAGAGGTTGCGGTGCACGACGCCGAGACCGCCCTGGCGGGCCATGGCGATGGCCATCCGGGACTCCGTGACGGTGTCCATCGCGGCGGAGAGCAGCGGGGTCTGGACCGTGATGCGCTTGGAGATCCGGGACGACGTGTCCGCTTCCGAGGGGATCACGTCGGTGTGGCCGGGCAGGAGCAGGACGTCGTCGTACGTCAGGCCGATGAAGCCGAAGGGATCGTGTTCGGGCTGGGTCATGAGTGCGCCTCTTACCTTGGGTTACGGGTTCACGGGTAGGGGTTGCAACAGATGACCAGCCCGTCATTACGGGTCTGGCCTGTGCAGAAGGTCATGCAGAAGGTTCGTGCAGATGATTCGTGCAGAAGTCCTCAATAAATAGTAGAACCTTGGCGGCGATAGCCATATTCCGGGCGGTAATGTCCGGTTTCAATGTGAGCCGCCCCATGCCGGACGGCTCCCCCGGCTCCCCCGTCCGGCCGGTGCTGCTCCCCGGCCGGTCGGCGTCGGACTACTTCCAGCCGGTGGCGGCGAGCAGCCTACTTCCAGCCGGTCGCGGCGAGCAGCCGCCGTTCGAACATGGGGATCATGGTCTGGACGTACGTCTTGGTCAGGTGGTTGTCGTCCTTGTAGACGTACACGTTGCCGACCACCGCGGGGCATGTTCCGTTGGCGCAGATGAAATCGCTCATGTCCATGAGGTGCAGCCTGGGCACCTGGCCGCGGTACGCGTCCAGCGGCGAGGACCCCGCGAGCGATTCCTGCTCCGGCACATTGCACTCCGAGGCATCCGGGCCGTTCTTCTGGACGCACTCGGGCATATTGATGGTGAAGCGGGGGTTGTCGCGGATGCCCACCACGTCCATGCCGGCGTCGGTGAACGGCTTGATGCCCGCCAGGTACTCAGGCACTTCGGTCTCGAACGGCGCTTCCTTGTGAGTCAGGGACGCAACCGTGAAAACGGCGTCGGGGCGGTGGTCCAGGACGTACTGCGCGCTGGCCCGGTTGAAGGCGTTGCAGTCCGCGTCCCGCTCCGGGGACTCCCCGCCGAAGCGGCAGTTGCCCTTCAGGAGCGTGACAACTTCCCAGCCGTGGCTTTTCGCGATGGGGCCCAGCGCCGCCATGTACTGCTGGGCATGGGAGTCACCGAGCACCACGATCCGTTTGGTGACCTTGTCTGGCTTGTTGTTCTGCAGGCACCCCTGAAGCAGGGGGTCGCTGGGGACGTTGGCGTCCGTGCACAGCCCGTCGATGTCCGCCCACTCGTTCTTCATCGCCGCCGGCGCGGGGATGATCTTGGCTTCCGGCGTGGGCTTGCCGGCGTTTTCCGGTGCCAGGGCGGCCGCGCCGGGGGTCAGTTCCTTGGGCTGGGACGCCGCCTCGGCTTCGTCGGCCAGGAGCTGGCTCTGCCACACGGCGACGGGACCCGCCAGCAGGGCACCACAGGCGGCAATCACGACGGCGGTGCGCCAGGCGCGGCGCTTGGGCCAGTGCCATTCGCGCAGGGGCTTCTCGACGAAGCGGGTGGTGAGCACGGCCAGGACGAGGGACGCGGCAACGATGCACAGCCCCTGGAACAGGTTGGGCGCCGTGATGCCCGCCCCGGCGAGGGCCAGGACCAGCAGCGGCCAGTGCCAGAGGTAGAGCGCATAGGAGTTATCCCCCAGCGCCACCAGGGGTTTCCAGGTCAGGAAGCGGTCAACCCCGAAGCGGCTGCCGCTTTGACCGGCGGTGATGATCGCCGCGGCGGCCAGCGTGGGCCACAGCGCGATGAATCCGGGGAACGAACGGTCCACGGTCAGCAGGAGCCCGCAGGAGAGCATGGCCACGAGGCCGCCCCAGCCGAGCACGACGCGAAGGACCCTGCCCGGCTTCAGGTACGGCAGGGCGAGGGACAGGAGCGAGCCGAGCGCGAACTCCCAGAGCCGGGCTCCGGTATCGAAGTAGGCGTGGGCCTGGTTCGTTGCGGTCTGCTGGATCGAGTAGGCCAGGGACACGGCGAAGATGGCGCCGAAGGCCGCGGCCAGCAGGGAGCGGTAACGCAGCAGGACGTGGTCCTGGCCGGTCCGGCGGCGGAGCAGGCGGGAAAGAAGTGCGGTGCCGGCAAAGACGAGCGGCCAGAGCACGAACACCTGGCCCTGGATCGAGAGTGACCAGAAGTGCTGGAGCGGGCTCGCGCCCGAATGGTCCTGGGCGTAGTAGTCCACGGCGCTGTCCGCCAGGAGCCAGTTCTGCCGGTACAGCAGGGAGGCCCAGGCCTGTTCAAGGACGTCGGGCCAGCGGCTTTGCGGCAGGATGGCCCAGGTGCCGGCGAGGACGCCGAGAACCACCACGACGACGGCGGGCAGCAGGCGCTTGAGCAGATGCAGCCAGTGGCTGAGCAGCCGCAGCGGCGCGCCGCTTTCGACTTTCCGCGTGAAGCTGAGTGTCATCAGGAAGGCTGAAATGAGGAGGAAGATGTCCACGCCGCCGGAGACCCGGCCCAGCCACACATGGTACGTGACCACCATGAGGACCGCGAGGGCGCGAAGGCCCTGGACTTCGGGGCGGTAGCTTGTTTTTCGGGTCGCCGGAGAACCTGCATCCGCCCGTGGCGGGGTGACGGTGGTTCGCTCGTTCGACACAAAGATCCCTTCAGGCCGGTTTCCAAAACATCAATGTTACCGAAACGTAATTTTCTTTGCCAATCACACGGGCCCGGCGGTGTCCTTCACACGCCTGGCCGGCGGCGCACCCAGGGGGCGGCGGCGCCGTCGGCCGCGGGGCGGAAGCTAGGCTGGTAGGAGTCTGAGGAGGCCGCCACGTGATCGTGCAGGTGCGCATTTGTGTTCCGGGTGAATTGTCCGGAGTTGTTCTCGAAAGTTGTACGAACCACGTCGGCGTCTCGGAAGTGGCGCTCGCGAAGGCCTCTTCCGTCACGCCGCCCGGGGACGTCATCGAGGTTCTGCTGGCCCGGGAATCCGTGGAGGGGCTCGTGGAGAAGCTGCACGCCCTCGACGTCCAGCAACGGGGATCGATTACGGTCATCGCACCGGACCTTGTGCTCTCGGACCGCGCCGACAGGGCGGAGGCGGAGGCTCCAGGTGAGGGCGCGGACGCCGTGATCTGGGACGAGGTGTCGCGGCAGACCGGCGAGGATTCGCGCCTGACGTGGAGTTTCCTGGCGTTCCTGGTCCTGGCGACCCAGCTGGCGGCCATCGGCATCGTGACGGACTCCACCATTGCGATCGTCGGCGCCATGGCCGTGGGCCCGGAGTTCGGCCCGCTGGCTGCCCTGGCCGTAGCCCTGGTCCGGCGCCAGCGGCGGCTCGGACGTGACGCGGCGCTGGCCCTCGGCGTCGGTTTTCCCGTCGCGATGCTGGCCGCCGCGCTGACCGCGTGGCTCTCCGTGCCACTCGGGCTGTTCCCCGCAGACGCGCTGGACCACGGTTCAGCAGTTGAATTCATCTACCACCCCGGCCCCTATTCCCTGATCGTCGCCGTCCTCGCCGGGACAGCCGGGATGCTGTCGGTCATCAGCCGGCGCTCGGCGGCGCTGATCGGGGTGTTCATCTCCGTCACGACGGTGCCGGCAGCCGGGTTCGTGGCCGTGGCACTGGTCCTGGGCGAGTACCAGAAGGCAGCCGGCTCCGCCCTGCAGCTGTTCCTGAACCTGCTCGGAATCGTGGTGGCCGCCGTCGGGGTCCTGCTGTTCTACCGGCTGGTGACCAGGCGGCTGGCGCCGGACGCTGCCCGCCAGCTGCGGCGCAGGGCGGACCGCTCCCAGCACTGAGCCACGGGCGCCGCAGGTGCCCGCGACGGCCGGCAGTCCTGGGGACTACGGCCGGCAGGCCCGGGGACCGTGGAGCTTAGGGGCCCCATCCGGTCGCGGCGAGGAGCCTCTCGCTGAACATGGGGGCCATGCTGGCCGCATAGCTCCGGCTGAGGTGGTTGTCGTCCAGGTAGACGTAGGTGTTGCCGACCGCGCCCGGGCATTCCGTGCCATTGCAGATCAGGTCAGTCATGTCAACGAACGCGACGCCCGGCACCTTGCCATCCAGCGCGGCCAAGGGATTCGTTGCCGCAAGCATGCCCTGCTCGCGCGGCCTGCAGTCCGGCGCGTCGGCACCCTTGGTCGCTACGCACTCTGCCATGTTGAAGGTAAAACGCGGATTGTCCCGGAGGGCCACGACCTTGATGCCCTCGTCCGTCCAAGACTTCGCGGTGGCTTCGAAGCCCGGGATCACGGTCTCCTGTGGCGACGACGGCGCTGCCTCAGTGCCCACGATGATAATGGCGTCCGGCGGGTTGTTCTTCACTTCCGATGCGACGGCCGCATTGAAATTGTCGCAATCCGCCGAGACGTGCTGCGGCGCGATGTTGGGCTTGCAGGCACCCTTGAGCATGGCGTAGAGCCGCCAGCCCTTCTCATCGCTGAGGGGAGCAATCGAGCCCAGCCATTGCTGTGCGTGGGAATCCCCGATCACGAGGACCTTTTTCGCTCCGGTGCCGGATTGATTGTTCTGGAAACAGTCCTTCTGAAGGACCGGGTCCTGCGGCTGCAGGTCACCGGAGCACGAGTTAGGGAGGCTGGCCCAGTCCTGCGGCAGCGTCTGCGGGGTGGGGAGCAGGACGGCGTTGGCGTCGGCCTGGTCCACAAAGCCCGGCGTCAGCGCCAAGGCGCCCGGGTTGTTCTTCGGGGCTTGGGCCAGGACTGCTTCGCTTTCGAGGTGCTGCTGGATCTGAATCCCCGCCAGCGGCACGGCGGCGGTGACCACGGCCACGGCGATGGCAACGAAGGCGCGGCGCCGCCGCACCTCCGGCCACTGCCACTCACGCCAGGGCTTCTCAATGAAGCGGGTGGTGAGGTAGGCGAGCACCAGGGAAACAGTGACGATGACGGCGCCTGTGATCAGACCCGCTTTTTCCCTGTGCATCACGGCAAGGGAGATGACCAGAACCGGCCAGTGCCAGAGGTACAGGGCATACGAAATGTCGCCCAGCCGGACCAAGGGCTTCGAACTCAGGATCCGGTCGACGCCCAGCTTGCTGCCCGACTGCCCGGCTGCGATGACACAGGCGGCCGCCAGGGTGGGCCAGAGCGCCACAAACCCGGGAAAGGAAGCCTGGACGTTGAGCAGGAGGCCGCAGCTGAGCATGGCCACAATGCCCAGCCAGCCAAGCCCGATCCGCCAGCCCCGCGGAAGCCGCAGGGCAGGAAGGGCCAAAGCCACGAGCGTGCCCAGGGCAAACTCCCACAGCCGGGCCCAGGTGTCGAAGTACGCCTCCGTTTGGCTCGCCTGGGTGAAGACGATCGAGTAGAGCAGCGAAACAACGAAGATCACGGCGAAGACGTAGGACAGCAGCACACGGTAGCGGAGCCTGAAGCGCTTGGCGACGAACGCGGCCCCCACAAAAATGAGCGGCCACAGGATAAAGACCTGGCCCTGGATCGAAAGGGACCAGAAATGCTGGAAGGGACTGGCCTGGCTGTGATCCGCGGCGTAGTAGTTTGTCGCCTGGGTCTGCAGGAGCCAGTTCTCGGCATAGCCCAGGGAGGCCCAGCCCTGGTTGATGATTTCCATCCACCGGGTCCGGGGCAGGAAGAGGACAGTTGCGGCAAGGATGGCCACCAGGACGGTGACGGCGGCAGGGACGAGGCGCCGGAAAAGGTGCAGCCAGTGTTTGATGAGGGCCATGGACCGGCCCTGCTCGTACCGGCCCACGAACTGAAGCGTCATAAGGAATGCCGAGATCAGCAGGAAGACGTCCACGCCGCCGGAAACCCGGCCCAGCCAGATGTGATAGGTCATGACCATCAGCACAGCGAGGGACCGGAGTCCCTGGATTTCGGGCCTGAAGGTGGATTTTCGGCCAGACTTGGCTGCGGGATCGTGCCCCGTCGCGGCAATGTGCCGGGCAGGCCGGGGCAAGGTTCCTTGCTGTGTCATAGAACTACCCCTCAACCAGATAACCAAAGCCTCCATGTTACCAAACCGTAATTTTGATGGCCAATCGTCACGGCGGCCACTGAACCCCATTGAGGCATGCCAACGTGGGAGTTTCCAGTGAACCCGGGACGCTGGAGCGGCACCTGACGGGTTAACTCTGCCAGAATCACGGCAACTTGCGGCCACGAACACGGCAGGACGGCAGCAGAGACTCGACAGAAAAAGGACGGCCCGGCAGATGCCGGACCGTCCCCTGCGGGCAGAGCCTAGTGCTTGTGCCCTGCGTGCTCGTCTTCGTCAGCCGGCTTCTCCACCACGAGGGTTTCCGTAGTGAGGACCAGTGCCGCGATGGAGGCCGCGTTGCGCAGAGCCGCACGCGTCACCTTCACGGGGTCGATCACGCCGGCGGCGATCAGGTCTTCGTATTCGCCGGACTTGGCGTTGAAGCCCTGGTTCACGGCGGATTCGGCGACCTTGGCAGCCACGACATAGCCGTCGAAGCCGGCGTTCTGGGCGATCCAGCGCAGCGGCTGGACCAGGGCGCGGCGGACGATGCCCACGGCCGCAGCCGCGTCACCTTCGAGGGCCTGGACGGCAGCGTCCTCGTCGAGCGCCTTCAGCGCGTGGATGAGGGCGGAGCCGCCGCCGGCCACGATGCCTTCTTCAAGGGCAGCGCGGGTGGAGGATACGGCGTCCTCGATGCGGTGCTTCTTTTCCTTCAGCTCAACCTCGGTGGCGGCGCCGACCTTGATCACGCCGATGCCGCCGGCCAGCTTGGCCAGGCGTTCCTGCAGCTTTTCCTTGTCCCAGTCCGAATCGGTGCGGGTCAGCTCGGCGCGCAGCTGGGCAACACGGGCGGCGACGTCCTCGGCCGAACCGGCGCCGTCGACGATCGTGGTGTTGTCCTTGGTGATCGTGATGCGGCGTGCGGTGCCGAGCACCTCGAGGCCAACGGTGTCCAGGCTCAGGCCCAGCTCCGCGGAGACAACCTGCGCACCGGTGAGGGTCGCGATGTCCTGGAGCATGGCCTTGCGGCGGTCACCGAAGCCCGGCGCCTTGACGGCGACGACGTTCAGCGTGCCGCGGATGCGGTTGACGATCAGCGTGGACAGGGCCTCGCCCTCGACGTCTTCGGCGATGATGAAGAGCGGCTTGGAGCTCTGCAGCGCCTTTTCCAGCAGCGGCAGGAAATCCTGCACTGAGGAGATCTTGCCCTGGTTGATCAGGATCAGGGCGTCCTCGAGGACGGCCTCCTGGCGTTCCGCGTCGGTGACGAAGTACGGGGACAGGTAGCCCTTGTCGAACTGCATGCCCTCGGTCAGTACCAGCTCGGTCTGCGTGGTGGAGGACTCCTCGATGGTGATCACACCATCCTTGCCGACCTTGCCGAACGCCTCGGCCAGCAGCTCGCCGACCTCGTCGCTCTGGGCGGAGATTGCGGCAACGTTGGCAACCTGCGTGCCTTCAACCGGGCGCGCGTTCTCCAGCAGGCGGGCGGCGACGGCCTCGACCGAAACCTCGATACCGCGCTTGATTTCGCCCGGTGCGGCGCCTGCCGCTACGTTGCGCAGGCCTTCCTTGACCAGGGCCTGGGCCAGGACGGTGGCGGTGGTGGTGCCGTCGCCGGCAACGTCGTTGGTCTTGGTGGCGACCTCCTTGGCAAGCTGCGCGCCAAGGTTCTCGTAGGGGTCATCCAGCTCGATTTCACGGGCGATGGTCACACCATCGTTGGTGATCGTGGGGGCGCCCCACTTCTTGTCCAGTACGACGTTGCGGCCGCGCGGACCCAGCGTGACCTTGACGGTGTTGGCGAGCTTATCGATGCCGGCTTCAAGCGACCGGCGGGCAGCGTCGTTAAACGCAAGCTGCTTTGCCATGGTTTTGTCCTTTCAAGACAGAACCCCGCGCAACTGATCCATTCAATGCGAAAGGATCGGCTGCGCGGGGGTCCAAGAGAGTTACTTTACGACGATCGCCAGAACGTCGCGGGCGGAGAGCACGAGGTACTCGGTGCCGCCGGTCTTGACTTCGGTTCCACCGTACTTGGAGTAGATGACGACGTCGCCAACGGCAACGTCAACGGGAACGCGGTTGCCGTTGTCATCGAAGCGGCCGGGGCCTACTGCAACAACTTCGCCTTCCTGCGGCTTCTCCTGCGCGGAGTCCGGGATAACCAGGCCGGAAGCCGTGGTCTGCTCGGCTTCGAGCGGGCGGACAACAATACGATCCTCAAGAGGCTTAATAGAGACCGACACTCGGACCTCTCCTTTTCGTCAGCAAATTCGTGGACTATGAAGCGGTGATGCCAAGGCGCACAGACCGTCGTCGCGGTGCCGGCAGCGTGCCTGGCGGAACGCGCTTCATGTGTTAGCACCCTCCTAGGGAGAGTGCTAATGACGACTCTATGTAAATGGTTAGCACTCGGTCAAGGCGAGTGCCAGAAATTCGTTCCGGGTGAACATTTCCCCCTAGGGGACATGCCCATTTTTGCCTGCGGCCAGAGGACACTTGGGCATCATGCTCTGTGCCCGTGCTGAGCGATGGACATGCCCAAGGTGCGCGGGCTGCCCGGGAGGACATGCCCATTTTTTGCTGCGGCCAGAGGACACTTGGGCGTCATGCTCTGTGCCCGCGCTGAGCGATGGACATACCCAACGGGTGCGGGCTGCCGGGGAGGACATGTCCATCCGTGGCGCAGGAGGCTGGGCATGTCCCCTGGCCCGTGGCCGTTGGCCGTTTGGCGGTGCGGTGCGCGCCCACCAGCGGCGTCTATTCGCGCGCCTACTCGATGGCTACTGGTCTGCGAGGTCGTCGAAGTCCACGTCCTCGCCGTCGTCTTCGTCCGTGTTCTGGCCTTCGTCATTCCGGTGCCGGAACGACAGCACGGCGCCGGCGGCGGCCAGCAGAATGCCGGCGACGAGGAAGATGATGCCGCCGAGCCGGGCCGCGGCATAGGTCTCGCGGATGGCCCGAGCCTCGTCCGTGGCGTCCTGGACGTTCTTGCCGCCGACGGAATACACGGTGGCGTTGAAGGAATCGAGGAAGAAGATAATCACCAAAAGTGCGACGGACACGACGGCGATCACCGCGCCGGCGATCAGCGCCGGTTTTGCGTAGCGGGCAAGTCCCTGCGGCCGCCGGCGCTCCTGCCTGGCGTCGTCGTCGCCGGCCGTGTCCTGCCCGGCCGTGTCCGCTGAGATGCTGTCGCCTGTGCCGCTGTCTTCCATGCCATCAAGCCTAGCCCCCGCCGTCCGGTCACAACGCGCCCGCGGACCTCAACTACGCTGGATGCCATGACTGACGCACCGCAGGAATATATTGCCCCGATCCTCACCCCCGAGGGCTGGGAGCTGCTGGCGTCGTTGGGCCCGTACCGCGAGGACGAGGCCTTCCGCCTCACGGCGTCGCTGCGCAAGGCCGGCCACTCCCCCGAGCTGGTCTCGGCCGTGCTCACCCAGTCCCGGCTGCGGACCAAGGCCGAGGCGAAGTTCGGCGAATTCGCCCGGCAGATGATTTTCACGAAGGCCGGTCTGGAGCAGGCCACCCGGCTCACGGTGGCGGCACGGCACGCGCAGCGGTTCGCGGAGGCCGGGATCGGCCACGTCGCCGATCTCGGCTGCGGGCTGGGGGCCGACACGATGGCCCTGGCATCCCTGGACCTGGTGGTCACCGCCGTGGAAATGGACGAGGCCACGGCCGCCTGCGCCACCATGAACCTGATCCCCTTCCGCAACGCCACCGTGGTCCACTCCGATGCCACCTCGGTTTCGCTCGAGGGGATCGACGGCGTCTGGCTCGACCCAGCCCGGCGCACGACGTCCACTTCGGGTACCAAACGGATCTGGGATCCGGAGGATTTCTCCCCGCCGCTGTCCTTCGTGGAGTCACTCGCCGGCTCCGGCCGCGCCGTCGGCGTGAAGATGGGCCCGGGCATGCCGCACGATTCCGTGCCGGCCGGCTGCGAGGCGCAGTGGGTCTCCGTGGGCGGGGACGTGACCGAGGTGGCCCTGTGGTTCAACGCGGTGCGGCGTCCGGGGGTGCGGCGCGCGGCCCTCGTGCTCGGCCCCCTTGGTTCCGCTGAGCTCACCAGCGGCGAGGACTTCGGCGCCGGCCCGGTGGCGCCCGTGGGTCCGGTGGAGGGGTACCTGTACGAGCCCGACGGCGCGGTGATCCGCGCCGGCCTGGTGGCCGACGTCGCGCTCCAGCTGGGCGGGCACCTCGTGGACGAGCACATCGCCTACATCTGCGCCCCGGAGCTGCATGACACCCCGTTCGCCAAGGCGTACAGGGTCCTGGAGGTGATGCCGTTCAACGTCAAGGCACTCAAGACGTGGGTCAAGGATAAAGGCATCGGGGTCCTGGACATCAAGAAGCGCGGTATGGCTGTCACGCCCGAAGAGCTGCGCAAGCAACTCCTGCCCGGCGGCAGCGCAAAGCACAAGGACAAGAAATCCGCCACCCTGGTCCTCACCAGGATCGGCGAGGACCGGGTGGCCGTCTCGGTGGAGCCGGTCTAGCCCCGCCAGCGGGATCCCACCGGCCGAGTGCCCCGCGGCGCCGTGCCCCGCCGCCGGATGTCAGCGAAGCGGCCGGTCAACTGGGCTGTCGCGCTACTGGGCCCGCGTGAACTCCTCGGCTGCCCGGATTTGCTCGTCGGTCGGCCGGACGCCGGTGTACAGCACGAACTGCTCGAGCGCCTGGATCGTGGCGACCTCGGCTCCGGTGATCACGGTCTTGCCGGCCGCGCGGCCGGCCTTGATCAGCGGTGTCTCGGCCGGGAGCGCGACGACGTCGAACACCACTTTGGCGGCATCGATGGCCTCCTGCGGGAAGGGCAGCGCGGCGGCGTCCGGGCCGCCGGCCATCCCGATGGGGGTGACGTTGATGAGCATGTCCGCCGTGCCGGTACCGGACGGCGCAGAGCCCAGGTCCGCGCTCCAGGCGAAGCCGTACTGTTCGGCCAGGGCGCGGCCGGAGCCCTCGTTGCGGGCCACGACGGTCACGTCCTTGAACCCGGCATCCCGGAGCGCGGCCACGGTGGCCTTGGCCATGCCGCCGGAGCCCAGGACCAGCACCGAGTAGTCCGTGGGGACTGCATTGCTCTGCAGGAGCTGCTCGATTGCGGTGTAGTCGGTGTTGTACGCCGTGAGCCGGCCGCCGTCGTTGACGATGGTGTTGACCGAGTCGATGGCCTTCGCCGACGGGTCCATGACGTCAACGAGGGCGATCACGTCCTCCTTGTAAGGCATGGACACCGCGCAGCCGCGGATGCCGAGGCCGCGCACCCCGGCGATCGCCTGGGCGAGGTCGGTGGGGGCAAAGGCCTTGTAGATCCAGTTCAGGCCCAGCTGTTCGTACAGGTGGTTGTGGAAGCGCGTCCCGTTGTTGCTGGGCCGGGCCGAGAGCGAGATACACAGGGTCATGTCTTTGTTCAGAATGGGCACAGCTCCATTAAACGCCAGGATCGCTCCGGCCACCCGCAGCCCAACGCGCAACCGCGCGCGCCGTCGCTGACCAGCGACGTTGTGAATACACTCACGCAGCAGCGGCAACTTTGACACCGTCCCGGGGCCGCCCCTGCACTAGACTTGGACCACCCGTAGCCCTGCCGGCCCCCGGCCGGCGCACTGGTGTGTGGGAAATTGCACGTGACACCGCCGGTGCCATGTCCAGAGGCATGTCCGAGGATGTTCGCCAGCGCATTTCCCCACCAGGACCACGGCCAGCGACAGCAGAACAGTGAAGGGACCACATGAAGATCGAGTTCGCTTCATCCAGGCAGTCGACTCTTGGCGTGGAATGGGAGCTGGCGCTCGTCGACGCCGAGACCGGTGAGCTGGCCTCCGTGGCGAACCAGGTGCTGCGCGGCGTCGCTGCCCGGCATCCCGAACTCAATGAGGACGACGAGCACCCGCACATCAAGCAGGAGCTGCTGCTGAACACCGTGGAGCTCGTCACCGGCATTTGCACCACCGTCGCGGAGGCCAAGGCGGACCTGAGCAGCTCGCTCGCGGCTGTCCGGGACGTGACCGATCCGATGGGCGTGGAGATCTTTTGCGCCGGGAGCCACCCCTTCAGCCCGCCCCAGCTTCAGCCCGTCACGGACAAGGAACGCTACGCCAAGCTCATTGACCGGACCCAGTGGTGGGGCCGGCAGATGGTCATTTACGGCGTCCATGTGCACGTCGGACTGGACAGCCGGGACAAGGTCCTTCCGGTGCTGGACGGCCTGGTCAATTACTTCCCGCACTTCCAGGCGCTCTCCGCGTCCAGCCCGTTTTGGGGCGGCGAGGACACCGGATACGCCTCGCACCGCGCCCTCATGTTCCAGCAGCTGCCCACCGCCGGGCTGCCGTTCCAGTTCGCCAGCTGGGAGGACTACGAGTCCTACGTCCAGGACATGTTCACCACCGGTGTGATTGACACGCTCTCCGAGATCCGGTGGGACATCCGCCCCGTTCCGGCGCTTGGCACCATCGAGATGCGCATTTGCGACGGCCTGGCGACCCTCGAGGACGTCGGGGCGATCGCGGCGCTGACGCAGTGCCTTGTCGACGAGTTTTCCACCACGCTGGAAAACGGCGGCACCATTCCCACGATGCCCCCGTGGCATGTGCAGGAAAACAAGTGGCGCGCGGCCCGGTATGGCCTGGACGCGATCATCATCCTCGACGCCGACGGCAACGAGCAGCTCGTAACGGAGCACCTGCGCGAGACGCTCAAGCGGCTTGAGCCGGTGGCTGCGAAGCTGGGCTGCAGCGCCGAACTGGCCGACGTCGAGAAGATCATCGAGCGCGGCGCCGGCTACCAGCGGCAGCGCCGGGTCGCCGCCGAGCACGGCGGGGACCTGCGCGCCGTCGTCCTGGACCTGGTCAAGCAGATGCGCCAGGGCCAGGACGCCTAGCTCCGGCGCCCAACAGCCGCCACGCAGGCGGCCGAAGCCCCAGGCCGTCTAGCTCCACGCGGACGAAGCCTCAGGCTGTGGCCTCAGGCGGAGACGGTCGTGACCGGCATTGAGGAATCCGGCGCAAAGCCGATGCCGCTCGGCTTCACGCCGGCCATCACCAGTTGCGCCCCGAGCGAGGCCACCATGGCGCCGTTGTCCGTGCACAGTGGCAGCGGCGGCACCGTCAGCCGGATGCCGGCCGCACTGCAGCGTTGTTCGGTGAGCTGGCGCAGCCGCGAGTTGGCGGCGACCCCTCCACCCAGGAGGACCTCCTTGATGCCGTTTTCGCGGCAGGCGAGCACTGCCTTGGCGGTAATGACATCCACCACGGCTTCCTGGAAGGCCGCGGCGATGTCCGCCACGGGCACCTCCTCGCCGCGGGCCTCGAACTGCTCCACGCAGCGGGCGACGGCGGTCTTGAGCCCGCTGAAGGACCAGTCGTAGCGGTGCGGCCCGGGCTCCTCGGCGGTCCCCATGTACTTGGGCTGGGTGAGCCCGCGCGGGAACCGGATGGCTTTGGCGTTGCCCGTGCGCGCGAGCTTGTCGATGGCCGGACCGCCCGGATAGCCCAGGCCCAGAAGCCGCGCCACCTTGTCATACGCTTCGCCGGCGGCGTCATCGATCGTGGAGCCCAGCAGCTCGACGTCGTCCGTGATGCTCCGGATCCGCAGGATCTCGGTGTGGCCGCCGGAGACCAGGAGCGCGCCCATATTCTCCGGCAGGGCGTGCGGCGTTGTTTGCGGCGACGGCGCGCCGGCGCCCTGCTGCAGGAGCCCGACGCCGACATGCGCCACCAGGTGGTTGATGGCGTAGAGCGGTTTGCCGGTGGCGACGGCGAGCGCCTTGGCCGCGCACACTCCCACCATGAGGGCACCTGCCAGGCCCGGCCCGGAGGTGACGGCGATCGCGTCGATGTCCGCGAGCGTCACTCCCGCCTCCGCGAGGGCCTCCTCGAGGGTGGGGACGAACGCGTCGAGGTGGGCGCGGGAGGCGATCTCGGGGATCACGCCGCCGAAGCGGACGTGTTCGTCCATAGAGGACGAGACGGTGTTCGTCAGCAGGGTGGTTCCCCGGACGATGCCGACGCCGGTTTCGTCGCAGGAGGACTCGATGCCGAGCACGAGCGGCTGGGTGCGGTTCATGGTCGGCCTGCTTCCGTTGGCTGGGGGCTGAGCGGTTCGCGGGGCAGCTGGAGCCGCATGATCAGGGCGTCGACGCCGTCCCGGTAGTAGCGGGGCCGGATGTGGATCTGTTCGAAGCCGAAGCGCAGGTAAAGCTGCTGGGCCCGGGGGTTGTCCGCCCTGACCTCGAGCAGCACATCCTGGGCGTGCCGGCGCCGGCTTTCCGCGATCAGCTCGGTGAGCAGGGCAGAGCCGATGCCCTTGCCTTCCTGCTCGGGCACCACGGCGATCGTCTGGACGTCCGAAATCGGTTCGATGCACATGAGCCCGGCATAGCCCACGATCCCGCCGTGGATCTCCGCCACGAGGTAGCGGCGGGTATCCACCTGCGCCAGCTCGTCGTGGAACATCTGCAGCGGCCAGGCATCCACGGGAAAGAGCCGGAGTTCCAGGGCGTGGATGGCGGGGATGTCCGCGGCGTCCATGTCCCGCAGGGTGACTCCGCCGGGCAGCCGGACGGCTCGCTCCGCGCTCACAGGGCACGCTTCCGGGGTCCGGGCACCTGGGCGTCGGATTCGCGCAGGTACAGGGGGGTGGAGTCCAGGAGCTGTTCCCCCGCGGAGAGCCGGGCGAGTGCGAACTGGCCGAGCGAGAGGGCCTCCGGCTGGCGGGTGCTGAATTCCGCGACCGCCTTGACGACGTCGGAGTAGATTCCTGCCCCTGCACCGTACACGGGCAGATCCGGCAGGTCCGCGGCGAATCCCACGTGCGGGCCGTCCTCCAGATGCGGCAGCTGGGCATCGGAGAGGGTGTACCGGGCCCAGTACACTTCCTTGCGGCGCGCATCGGTGGCGACAATGAACTCCGCGGCCGAGTCGGTGGATTCGGCTACTTCCAGGGCGATCGCGTCCAGGCTCATGACGCCGTACAGCGGCTTGCCCCAGACAAAGGCGAGGGTGCGGGCCGTGACGATCCCGGAGCGCAGTCCTGTGAACGGGCCGGGGCCGACGCCGGTGACGATAGCGTCGACGTCGTGCCCGCTGACGCCGGCCTCAGCCAGGAGCCCGTCGATCCCCGGGGCCAGGACCTCCGCGTGGGTGCGCGTGTCCTCGGTGGCGAAGCTGGCGAGCACGGATTCCGGTGCATCATCGGAGACCAGGGCGGCGCTGGCGACAGCTGAGGTGTCGATGGCGAGGATCAGCATCAGGGATTCCGTTCCGGGGTCTGGGGCGTGGTCCAGGGGAGGGGCCTGGCGCCGGGCATAGTCTCGGACAGCGGCTCGGCGCCGGGCAGCGTCGGCGCTTCAGCCCAGCGCGGACCGAAGCCGCGGATCACGACGGTCCGCGGCTCGTCGTCGTCCGTGTCGAAATCCAGAACGGGACTGGCGCCGGTTTCGGCGGGGGCTTCGGGGGCTTCGGGGGTTTCGGCGGAAGCGGCGGCGCCTCCGCGGGTGCGGTGGAGTTCCACCTCCAGCCGGCTGTCGCTGAGGTGCTCAACCCGGCCGCGGCCCCACTCGACCACGGTCACGGCGCTGTCCATGGTGTTTTCAAGATCGATGTCGTCGATTTCAGCGGCCGACTCCAGCCGGTAGGCGTCCACATGCACCAGGTCCGGTCCGCCCGGCCGGGGTCCTCCGGGCAGGTTGGGGTGGATGCGCACCAGGACAAAGGTCGGCGAGATAATGCCGGCCCGCACTCCCAGGCCCTCCCCCAGCCCCTGCGTGAACGTGGTCTTGCCGGCACCCAGTTCGCCGGTCAGGACCAGCAGATCGCCGGTTTCCAGCACGGCGCCGAGGGCCGCGGCGAGCGCATGCGTCTGCGCCGCCGTGTGGACCTCAAGGCTCCGTTCCCACGCGGGCGCGCTCACGGCCGCTCTTCGCCGGTGGAGGGCTCTTCGTTCAGGTAGCGGCGCGGCACGCGGGGGCTGATCCTGGTGACGATCTCGTAGTTGTTGGTACCGGCGGCCTTGGCCCAGTCATCGGCTGTGGGTCCGCCGTCGGCGCCGTCGCCAAACAGCACTGCCTCGGCGCCGAGGATGCTCGGGCCTCCGGCCGCCACGTGGCGGGGTCCGAGGTCGATCACCATCTGGTCCATCGCAATGCGACCCACTACCGGATAGTTCACGCCCTCGACCCGGACGGGGCCGCCGGTGGCGATGCGCGGCACGCCGTCGGCGTAGCCCAGCGGGATGAGCCCGAGGGTGCTGACGCCGTCCGTGCGGTAGTTCAGCCCGTAGGAAACGCCCTGCCCGGCGGGCACGTCCTTGCAGTGCGAGACCACCGTGCGGACCGTCATGGCCGGGCGCAGCCCGAGCTCGGCCGGACTTTGCCCTTCGAAGGGTGACAGCCCGTACAGGCCCAGCCCCACGCGGACGAGGTCAAAGTGGGTGTCCGGCCGGGAGAGGGTGGCCGGGGTGTTGGCGAGGTGGCGGACCTCGGGGTCCACGCCGGCGTCCTGGGCGACGGCGAGGACCTGGCGGAACGCGGCGAGCTGCTCGTCGGTTTCGGGCCGTTCGGGTTCGTCGGCGACGGCCAGGTGGGAGAAGATCCCCACGACCCGGAGCAGGCCCTGGTCCTGGTGTTCCATGGCTTCGCCGACCAGGCTGTCCCAGGCGTCGAGGGTGGCGCCGTTGCGGCCGAGCCCGGTGTCGACCTTCAAGTGGACGCGGGCGGGCCGTTCCTGCTCGCGGGCTGCGGCCACGATCCGGTCCAGTTCCCAGCCCGAGCAGCCGATGTCGATTCCTGCGGCCACTGCGGCGGCGAAGTTGCTGTCCGGGGTGTGCAGCCAGGCCAGCAGGGGCGCCTCGATCCCGGCGGCGCGCAGGGCGAGGGCCTCGGAGATGTGGGCGACGCCAAGCCAGCTGGCCCCCGCGCCGAGGGCCGCGCGGGCCACCTGGACGGCGCCGTGCCCGTAGGCGTCGGCCTTGACCACGGCCATGACCTGCGCGGGTGAGGCCACCGCTGCGATGCGGCGGACGTTGTGCCGGATGGCGTCGAGATCGATTACGGCTGAGCGCTCCTCAGCGTGGGCCGGCACTGCCGCCGAACCGGGCAGGAGATCGCCTGTTGCTGCTTGGTAAGTCACCTAACGATTCTAGGCGCGGCGCTGCGGGCCGAATAATCGGCCGGGCCCGGCCACCGCTGGACATGCCCATTCCTCCCCGCGGGGCATGCCCAATTTTCACGCCCAGGGCCGCGCAGAACGGCTCCATGCCCACGCCCCGGCCCCAGCGGAGGACATGCCCACTGGTGCCACGAATCCGGCCGCACACCCACCCCGGGACATGCCCAATCTTCACACCCAAGGCCGCGCAGAACGGGTCCATGCCCACGCCCCGGCCCCAGCGGAGGACATGCCCAGTGGTGCCACGAATCCGGACCCAGCGAAGGAGATGTCCACTGGTGCCAGCCACGAAAGCCCAGCCGCGCCCGCCCGTCTACGCGTCGGACTGGTGGGCGATGGTCGCCGTCGCGCGCCGCTGCGCCTCGGGCGGGACGTCGTGCACGATCTCTTCCAGGAAACGGTAGCGGCGAAGCCATTGGCTGCTTTGCCGTTCCTTCCGTGCGTTGGCCCGCTGCCACCAGTCGGCAATGTCGCCCCAGCCGGGCGCGGCCAGCGAGCCGCCCACCTCCTGGACGGCCAGGGCGGCGCACAGATTGGCGAAGCGGAGACGGTCTCCCAGCGGCCAGCCGGCCAGGGATCCGACAATGAAGGCCGCACCGAAGCAGTCACCGGCGCCGGTGGGATCGTAGGCCCGGACCGGCAGGGACGGGACCCACTCCTCCTCCCCCGTTTCCGAATCCACGGCCATGGAACCCTGGGCGCCGAGGGTGACCACCGCCACCGGAACCCGGTCCGCAAGCGAGTACAGGGCGGACCAGGGGTCGTCGCAGCCCGTGAAGTTCATGGCCTCGTGCTGGTTCGGCATGAAAGCATGGAAATACTTCAGGTGGTCCAGCCGGGTCGAGGACCACGCGCCGGTGGGGTCCCAGCCGACATCGCCGAACAGCTGGACGCCGTTCTTGTGCGCGTCGACAGCCCACGGTTCGAGTTCCTCCCCCAGCTCCGCAACGGCTGCGAGCGCCGGCGGCGGGCATCCAACCAGCTCGGTGGAAGTCACCGGCGCCGGGTGCCCGTGCGTCACCATGGACCGGTCCTTCTCCACGCTCAGGGACACCGTGACGGGCGAATGCCAGCCCGGAACACGCCGGGACAGGGACAGGTCCACGTGTTCCTGGGCGGCCAGAATCTTCCAGTTGTAGTCACCGTAGCCGTCATCGCCGAACACGGCGGCAAGACCGGTCCGCAGTCCCAGCCGGGAGGCGGCGATGGCCTGATTGGCGACGCCCCCGGGGCAGCTGCCCATCCCGTCGCTCCAGATTTCCGTGCCGGGCTGCGGCGCGTGGGGCAGCCCGGTGAAGATGATGTCCTGGAACACGGTCCCGGTCAGGAGCAAGTCGAATCCGTCCGCGGCCGGGCTGCGGACGGCAGAGAGCGGATCAAATCGCCGCGCCGGGGTCGCGTCCATATACGGCACATTACGCCGTACCGCCGTCGAGGGATACCAGGGGAAAGCGGGGCCCAAACCGGAGGGGAACACGGCGGGGAATAGACTGTCCGCATGCGGCTCACGATCGCCGGCGGGGGCGGCTTCCGCGTCCCCCTGGTCTACCGGGCGCTCTCTGCCGGGCCTTTCACGGGGCTGGTGCGGGAGCTGGTGCTCTACGACGTCGACCCCGCCAGGCTGGCGGCCATCGAGGCGGTCCTGGCCTCCCTGGCCCAGCAGGGCCCGCCGGGTTCCGGCCCGCCGGGTTCCGGCCCGCAGATCCGTGCCGTGTCCTCGCTCCCCGAGGCCTTGGACGGCGCCGACATGGTCTTCGCCGCCATCCGGCCCGGCGGCACGGCCGGCCGGACCGCCGACGAGCGGATCGCCCTGGACCTCGGACTCCTGGGCCAGGAAACCACCGGCGCCGGCGGGATCTCCTACGCGCTGCGCTCCATTCCGCCGATGCTGCGGCTCGCGGAGGAAATGCGGAGCCGCTGCCCCGGGGCGTGGCTGCTCAACTTCACCAACCCCGCCGGCATGGTCACGGAGGCCCTGGTCCCCGTGCTCGGCCCCAGGGTGATCGGGATTTGCGACTCCGCCAGCGGCCTGGTGCACCGCGCGGCGCGGGCCGCCGGCGTCGCGCTGCCCGAGGGCACGCTCGACGGCGTGGGCTACTACGGCCTGAACCACCTCGGCTGGCTGTACCGGCTGGAGGCCGGGGGCCGGGACGCCCTCCCGGCACTGCTCACGAACCCTGCGGCGCTGTCGGAATTCGAGGAAGGCCGGCTGTTCCCGCCCGGGTTGCTGGCCAGCCTTGGCTGCCTGCCGAATGAATATCTTTTCTACTACTACGACACCGTTCGGGCGGTGGCAGGCATGCGCGCCGCAGGTCAGACCCGGGGGGAATCGATCGCCCGGCAGCAGACCGAACTCTATCCCCGCCTGGCTGCCGCCGGAGCCGAGGCTTTTGCGCTGTGGGAGGATGCCCGCAGGTCCCGCGAGGAGGGCTACCTCGCGGAGGCCCGCACCTCGGGCGAACGCCGCGACGAGACCGATCTCGCAGGCGGCGGCTACGAGCGGGTGGCGCTGGCGGCCATGCGCGCCCTCTCCGGCGGCGGCCCGGCGGACCTGATCCTCAACACGCGCAACGCCGTCACCACGCCCGGGTCCGCCGGCCCGGAAGCGGCGCCCGCCGGCCCGGAAGCGGGCGGCGCCGGGTCCGGAGCGCAGGTGGTGCCGGCTGTCCCGGGGCTGCCGGCCGACGCCGTCGTCGAAGTTCCGTGCCGGGTGACGCCCGACGGCGCCGAGCCAGTCCCGCAGGACCGCCCGGGACCGGCGCAACTGGAGCTGCTGCGGCGCGTCAAGGACGTCGAACGGCTCGTGGTGGAGGCGGCGACGACCGGCCGGCGGGAGGCGGCCCTCGCCGCGTTCGCCAGGCATCCGCTCGTGGACTCGGATGACCTCGCCGGAAAACTGCTGGCCGGCTATGAAGCAGCCTTCCCGGAACTGGGCCGTCTCTGGCACGGCGGGCCGTAGCTGCCCGCGGGCCTTAACGGCCCGCCAACATCAGCGTCCCGGCGTCCCGCGGCACCGGGCCGGCAACCCTACAGCTTTCGGTACATCACGTGCAGGCCCACGTAGCCCAGTTCAGGGTGGTTGAATGCCTCGGGAATGGTCGCGAGCACCTCGAAGCCCATGGATTTCCACGCTGCCACGGCCCGGACATTGCTTTCCACCACGGCGTTGAACTGCATGGCCCGGAAACCGGCGTCGCGCGCGGCGTCGAGCGAATAGGCGCAGAGGGCCCGGGCCAGTCCGCGGCCGGCCTGGCCCGGGTGGACCATGTAACCCGCGTTGGCCACATGGCTGCCGCCGCCGCCGTGGTTGGGGTGCAGCTCGCCGGTGCCAAGAACCGCGCCGGTGTCGGAGGCAACCGCGACGAACGTCCGGCCCGGCGCCTGCTTGAACCAGCGTGCGCGGGCCTCGTCCTCGGCGGTGTCCCGGTCCCAGGTGAAGGTCTCCCCGGCCCGGACGACGGGTTCCAGGATCGCCCAGATGCCCGGCCAGTTCTCCGGGCGGGCCTCCCGGATGGTCCAGCCGGCTGCAGGTTCTTGTCCTGTCGTTGTGTTCACAGCGGCCACGTTAGCAGCACGCCCCGGTCTGCGAACCGAACGGGCCCGTGAACCGGCCGGCACTTCAGGAGTAATGTTTTATCGACATGCATTGGGCAGAAAGAAATGGGCAGAGGAAAGGGGAACCGTGTCTCTGATCCGCCGCGTCGCTTTCCTTTCCCTGCACACCTCGCCCATGGAACAACCCGGCTCCGGTGACGCCGGCGGCATGAACGTGTACGTCCGGGCGCTGGCCGCGGCCCTCGCCGAGACCGGCGTGGAAGTGGAGATCTTCACCCGGTCCACCTCGGCCACGCAGCCCGCCGTCGAACACCCGTCCCCGGGCGTGTGCGTGCACAACGTCCTCGCCGGCCCGCCCCGTAAGCTGCCCAAGGAGGAGCTCCCGGGGTTGCTGCACAGCATGGTCGCCGAGATCAACCGGATCCGGCTGCTCCAGCCGCACGGCCGGTATGACGTCATCCATTCCCATTACTGGGTCTCCGGGGTGGCCGGGCTGGAGCTCGCGGAGCTGTGGCGGCTGCCCCTCGTCCACACCATGCACACGATGGCGAAGGTCAAGAACCAGCTCCTCGAGTCCGGCGAACAGCCCGAGCCGCGGCGGCGTGAGGACGGCGAGCACCGGATTGTCGACGGCGCCACCCGGCTGATCGCCAATACCGGCACCGAAGCGGCCGAGCTGGTCTCGCACTACAACGCCGACATCGACCACATCGACGTCGCGCCGCCCGGCGTGGACCTGGCCGTCTTCACGCCGGCCTTCAGGAACCGGGCCAGGGCCCAGCACGGCATCGCCCCGGGCAAGTTCCATCTGCTGTTCGCGGGCCGGATCCAGCGGCTCAAGGGCCCGCAGATCCTGATCAAGGCGGCGGCGCTCCTGCGCTCCCGGCGCCCGGACATCGACCTGCAGCTGACCATCCTGGGGGCCGTCAGCGGCGCCAAGGACTTCAACCTCAAGACGCTGATCAGCGCCGCCGGAATGGACGACGTCGCCACCCACCACCCGCCGGTGAACGCCCCGGAGCTGGCCGGCTGGTACCGGTCCGCCGACGTCGTGGTGATGCCCTCCTACAGCGAGTCCTTCGGCCTGGTGGCGCTGGAGGCGCAGGCCTGCGGGACGCCGGTCCTCGCCACGAAAGTCGGCGGCCTCTCCCGCGCCGTCCAGGACGGACGGACCGGGATGCTGATCGAGGGCCACAAGGCCAGCGACTGGGCGGACGCCCTCGAGTCGCTCTTCGACGACACCCAAACCCGCACCGACATGGGGCGCGCCGCCGCGATCCATGCCCAGGAGTTCGGCTGGCAACGCACCGCCGCGATTACGCTGGAGAGCTACCACACCGCCGTAAGCCAGTATTTTGGAAGCCTGACCATCCCGGTGGGCCACACACCCTGAACCGGTTCCACCACCTCCGCCCGCTCCAACCCCGCCCGGCAACACCGGACCGGGACAAACCCGCCGACGCCACGAGCCGAAGGACAACGATGTCTGAGACCACCACTGCCGGGAACAACGTCCCCAGCGACCTGGAAATTGCCCAGCGGGCAGTCATGAAGCCGATCGGGGAGATTGCGGCGGCCGCCGGCATCGCCCCGGACGCGCTGGAACTCTACGGACCCTACAAGGCCAAGATCGACCCGGCGAAGCTGACCGTTCCGGCGGGCACCCCCGTGCGCGCGCCCGGCAAGGTGGTGCTGGTCTCCGCGATGTCGCCCACCCCCGCCGGCGAAGGCAAGTCCACCACGACGGTGGGGCTCGCGGATTCCCTGGCCCGGGCCGGGCACAGCGTGATGATCGCGCTGCGCGAGCCCTCGCTCGGCCCCATCCTGGGCATGAAGGGCGGCGCGACCGGCGGCGGCTACTCCCAGGTGCTGCCGATGGACCAGATCAACCTGCACTTCACGGGCGATTTCCACGCCATCACTTCGGCGAACAACGCCCTCATGGCCCTCGTGGACAACCACATCTTCCAGGGCAACGAACTCAACATCGATCCGCGCCGGATGACGTTCAAGCGCGTCCTGGACATGAACGACCGATCCCTCCGGGAGGTCGTGATCGGCCTCGGCGGGCCCGCCCAGGGCACGCCGCGGCAGGACGGCTTCGACATCACCGTGGCCTCGGAGATCATGGCCGTGTTCTGCCTCGCCACGGACCTGAACGATCTGCGCGACCGGCTCGGCCGGATCACGTTCGGCTACACCTACGACCGCCGGCCCGTCACCGTGGCCGACCTCGGCGTCCAGGGCGCCCTGACCATGCTGCTCAAGGACGCGATCAAACCCAACCTCGTGCAGACCATCGCCGGCACCCCGGCGCTGGTGCACGGCGGGCCCTTCGCCAACATCGCCCACGGCTGCAACTCCCTCATCGCCACGCAGACGGCCCGCCGCCTTGCGGACATCGTCATCACCGAGGCGGGGTTCGGCGCGGACCTCGGCGCCGAAAAGTACATGGACATCAAGGCGCGGATGGCCGACGTCGCCCCGTCCGCCGTCGTCCTCGTGGCCACCGTCCGGGCGCTCAAGATGCACGGCGGCGTGCCGAAAGACCTGCTCAAGGAGCCCAACGTGGAGGCGCTGGCCGCCGGCGTCGCCAATCTGCGGCGCCACATCCGCAACGTCGAGAAGTTCGGCATCACCCCGGTCGTGGCGGTCAACAAATTCGCCACGGACACCGCCGAGGAGCTGGACTGGCTGCTTCAGTGGTGCGCCGCGGAGGGTGTCCAGGCCGCGGTGGCCGATGTCTGGGGCCGCGGCGGTGGCGGCGACGGCGGCGACGAGCTCGCGGCGAAGGTGGCGGCCGCGATCGACGCCCCGCACGGCTTCCGGCACCTGTATCCGCTGGAGATGTCCGTGGAGGACAAGATCCGGACCATCGTGCAGGAGATCTACGGCGCCGACGGCGTGGATTTCTCCGTGCCCGCGCTCAAACGGCTGGCCGAGATCGAGAAGAACGGCTGGTCCGGGATGCCGGTGTGCATGGCGAAGACCCAGTACTCCTTCACCGACGACGCCACCCGCCTCGGCGCGCCCAAGGGCTTCACCATCCACGTCCGGGATCTCATCCCCAAGACCGGCGCGGGCTTCATCGTGGCCCTCACCGGCGCCGTGATGACCATGCCGGGCCTGCCCAAGGTGCCGGCAGCGATGCGGATGGACGTCGACGACGCCGGCAACCCGGTCGGCCTCTTCTAACCCACCCGACGCTCCCTCACCTCCTGCATCCCCCCAACCAACGATCCCTCAGGTCCGGCAACTCCCCAACCGACGCTCCCTCAGGTCCGGCGCGGCGCTTGCGCCTGCCGCCGCGGGCCGATCCGGGAGATCTGTGGATAACTCCTGCGCGGCTCTCCAAATAGGTTCAAAATGCCAGCATGGAAAAGCCTACGAAGCTTCCCGGTCCACTCAGCGCAGCACCCTTTACCATCGCGGATGCAAGGTCCTTGGGAGTGCCGAGAACCAGGCTCAGGCACTCCGACGTAATTCACATCAGCCGGGGTCTCTACCGGCCCACGGATTGGGACTTCGAGCTGGAGGCGGCGGCTCGTGCGTTGGCCGCAGCGTCGCCCGGCGCCTGGATCTCCCACGTCACCGCTGCCAGGCTCCGATGCCAGATATTGCCTCCTTGGCTCTCGGACTCGGAGGAGCTACACCTGAGCAAGCCGCGGGCGCTCCCGGAGGTCCGGCGCAAAGGCATTCTCGGACACACGGTTCTTGCGTTGGAGGGCGAGGTCGAGACAGTGGACGGGATCCGGATCAGCACGCGCTCCCGGACGTGGCTCGACCTCGCCCTGCGGTTGAGCCTGCCGGAGTTGGTCTGCCTGGGTGATGAGCTGGTGCGGATTCCCCGACTGGGGTTGGAAGGGCGCAGTGATCCCTTTGCGACCATCGATGAGCTGCGTTGGATGGTGAGCCGTCACCCGAACCTGCAGGGAATCGTCCGCGCCCGTGCCGCACTGGACTTGATGCGCGTGGGCTCGGATTCAGCGCCGGAGACGTTGCTGCGGCTGGCGATGTGCGACGCCGGGCTCCCGGAACCGGAACTGCAGCTCCCGCTGCGACCGGACAGTCCTGCCGCGCCGACGGCGGACCTTGGGTATCGCCGTCGGCGGCTGGCGGTTCAGTACGACGGCGGGCACCACCTGCTCCCCGCACAGATCTTCAGCGACCGCCGCCGTGACAAGGCCTTCGAGGCAGCCGGATGGACAGTGCTCGTCCTGACAAAAGATGACCTCGCGGATGGCTTCTCCGGCGCCGTCACCAAGATGAAGCGAATCCTCCGCACCTCATACCTCAGCCCGCCGGCCGCAGCTGGCTTTTCCAGCGCAATCTGAGGCAGCGAGCCGCCGATGTCTGCAAGACGTGAGGGAGGATCGGGTCGGTATCGGCCAAAGGTGAGGGAGCATCCCGGACCCAATCCGAAAACGACGACGCTCCCCCACCATTGGTGAGGGAGCGTCGGGTTGGAACACGCCAAACGTGAGGGAGCGTCCAGAGGCAGGGCGGCAGCGGGGGCGGTTAGCGCTCCAGGTCGCCGCGGATGAAGGCCTCGACCTTTTCACGGGCGAGGTCGTCGTTGAACTGCTCCGGCGGGGACTTCATGAAGTAGCTCGACGCCGAGACCAGCGGGCCGCCGATGCCGCGGTCCAGGCCGATCTTGGCGGCACGGATGGCGTCGATGATCACGCCGGCGGAGTTGGGCGAGTCCCAGACTTCGAGCTTGTATTCCAGCGACACCGGGGCGTCGCCGAAGTTGCGGCCCTCAAGGCGGACGAAGGCCCACTTGCGGTCATCGAGCCACTGGACGTAGTCGGACGGGCCGATGTGGACGTCCTTGGCGGCGAGCTCGGCCTCGACGTTGGAGGTAACGGCCTGGGTCTTGGAGATCTTCTTGGACTCCAGGCGGTCGCGCTCGAGCATGTTCTTGAAGTCCATGTTGCCGCCGACGTTCAGCTGGTACGTGCGGTCCAGGGTGACGCCGCGGTCCTCGAACAGCTTGGCCATGACGCGGTGCGTGATGGTGGCACCGATCTGGCTCTTGATGTCATCGCCCACGATCGGCACGCCCGCGGCGGTGAACTTGTCCGCCCACTCCTTGGTGCCGGCCAGGAAGACCGGCAGGGCGTTGACGAACGCCACGCCGGCATCGATCGCGCACTGGGCGTAGAACTCGGCGGCCTGCTGGGAGCCGACCGGCAGGTAGCAGACCATGACGTCAACCTGGGCGTCCTTGAGAGCCTGGACGACGTCGACCGGCTCCTCCGGGGACTGCTCGATGGTCTCGAGGTAGTACTTGCCCAGGCCGTCCAGGGTGTGGCCGCGCTGGACCGTGACGCCGGTCGGCGGGACATCGGCGATCTTGATGGTGTTGTTTTCGCTGGCCAGGATGGCGTCGGACAGGTCCTGCCCCACCTTCTTGCCGTCGACGTCGAACGCGGCAACGAACTGGACGTCGCCGACGTGGTACTGGCCGAACTCCACGTGCATCAGGCCCGGGATCGTGGCCTTGGGGTCGGCATCTTTGTAGTACTGGACGCCCTGGACCAGCGAAGCGGCGCAGTTACCTACGCCGACGATTGCAACACGAATCGGATGTGAAGACACGGAACTCCTTTTGAGAAACAAGGGTGACCGGCGCGGCCGCACTCTGAGGTACTGCATCAGTTGTGCGGGCGGCAGGCGGACACGACGCCGTAAGGCGCCCTTAGTAGTCTAGTCAACGCCGCCGGGGCCGCGGTTGTTCCCCGGCGGACCCGGCGCTTCTGTTAACTGCGGTAACTGCGGATGCCTACGACTTCTGGGCCCACAGGTTGATATCTGATTCGACGGCGAATTCATCGATCGCGTCGATCTCATCGGCCGTGAAATCCAGGTTGTTGATCGCCGACAAGGTGTCCTCAAGCTGCCGGACGCTGGACGCGCCCACCAGTGCGGACGTGACCGACGAGCCCTTGCCCTGATCGCGCAGGATCCAGGCGATGGCCAGCTGCGCGAGCGTCTGCCCGCGGCCCTCGGCGATCCGGTTGAGCCCGCGCACGCGGTCCAGCTTCTGCTCGGTGATCATGGATTCGCCCAGGGACTTGTGCTGGGCGGCCCGGGAGTCGGCCGGAATGCCCTTCAGGTAGCGGTCGGTGAGCATGCCCTGGGCCAGCGGCGAGAACGCGATGGATCCGGCGCCCACCTGCTCCAGCGCCTCGAAGAGGTTGGGGCTGCCGTTCTCGGTCCAGCGGTTGAGCATGGAGTAGCTGGGCTGGTGGATCAGCAGCGGGGTGCCGAGTTCCTTGAGGATCCCCGCGGCCTCGATGGTCTGTTCCGGGGTGTAGGACGAAATGCCTGCGTAGAGCGCCTTCCCGGAGCGCACGGCCTGGTCCAGGGCGCCCATGGTTTCTTCCATCGGCGTTTCGGGGTCCGGGCGGTGGCTGTAGAAGATGTCCACATAGTCCAGGCCCATCCGGCCCAGCGACTGGTCCAGGCTGGCCAGCAGGTACTTGCGGGAGCCAAAGTTGCCGTACGGGCCCGGCCACATGTCGTAGCCGGCCTTGCTGGAGATGATCAGCTCGTCGCGGTACGGCTTGAAGTCGTCCTTGAAGTGGCGGCCGAAGTTGGTCTCGGCGCTGCCATAGGGCGGGCCGTAGTTGTTGGCGAGGTCAAAGTGGGTGACGCCCAGGTCGAAGGCCCGGCGCAGGATGGCGCGCTGGATCTCGAACGGCTTGTCGTCGCCGAAGTTGTGCCACAGGCCCAGTGAGATGGCCGGGAGTTTCAGGCCGCTGCGCCCCACGCGGCGGTAGGGCATGGAGTCGTAGCGGGTATCAGCTGCCAAATATGTCATACGTCATATCCTGCCTTAGTGGGTGAGTACCGCGGCGCTGTGGCCGGGTAGATGCAGTGTTGTGGCCGGCGCCGCGCCGCCAGGAGCGGGTTCAGCATCGGAAGCCGGGTCCAGCCGGACGCCGTCATCGGTTGCCAGGGCCAGGGCCGCCCCGCGGACCGGGACCCGCCGCGCCTCGGCGGAAAAGTTCATCGCCACGTCGGTGCGGCCGCGGCGCAGCAGCAGCCAGCCCTCGTCCTCGCTGACGTCGACGGCGGTGTCCTCGAAACCGGGTTCCGTCAGGTCCGGCGTGGTGCGGCGCAGCGCGATGAGCGCCCGGTACAGCTCCAGGAGGCGGGCATGGTCCCCTCCCGAGGCCTCGGCCCAGTCCAGCTTGGACCGGGTGAAGGTCTCCGGATCCTGCGGGTCGGGGACGACGGCGGGGTCCCAGCCCATGCGCTCGAACTCCCTGATCCGGCCCTCGGCCGTCGCCTTGCCCAGCTCCGGTTCCGGGTGGGAGGTGAAGAACTGCCACGGGGTGGTGGCCCCGTATTCCTCGCCCATGAACAGCATGGGCGTGAACGGCGAAGTCAGGGTGGCGACGGCGGCGAGCGCGAGCGGCCCGTAGCCCAGGGTCTGGGACAGCCTGTCCCCGGTGGCACGGTTGCCGATCTGGTCGTGGTTCTGGCTGCACACCACCAGCGCGGCCGGGTGGACCTGGGCCGGGTCGATGGGCCGGCCGTGGTGGCGGGCGCGGAAGCTGGAGTAGCTGCCGTCGTGGAAGAACCCGCGCTCCAGGACCTTGGCCAGAGCCCCGATCGAGTCGAAGTCGGCGTAGTAGCCGGTGGTTTCGCCGCTGACGTTGACGTGGACGGCGTGGTGGAAGTCATCGCTCCACTGCCCGGCCAGCCCGTACCCGTTGGTGTCCCGCGGATAGAGCAGGCGCGGGTTGTTCAGGTCCGATTCCGCGATCATCGTGGCCGGGCGTCCGGTCTCGGCGGCTATTTCGTCGGCGAGGGCGCCGAAGTCCTCCAGCAGGTGCACGGCGCGCTCGTCCTTGAAGGCGTGCACGGCGTCCAGGCGCAGGCCGTCCACGTGGTAATCGCGCAGCCACATAGCGGCGTTGTCCAGGATGTAGCGGCGCACCTCGTCCGACTCCGGGCCGTCAAGGTTAACCGAGTCGCCCCAGGTGTTGCCCTCCCCCGATTTCAGGTAGGGCCCGAACCGGGGAAGATAGTTGCCGCTGGGGCCGAGGTGGTTGTAGACGACGTCCTGGATGACGCCCAGGCCGGCGGCGTGGGCGGCGTCCACGAAGCGCTGGTACGCGGCGGGTCCGCCGTAGCCTTCGTGCACGGCGTACCAGAGGACACCGTCGTAGCCCCAGTTGTGGGTGCCGTTGAACCCGTTGACCGGCAGCAGCTCGACGAAGTCGATGCCCAGCTCCGCCAGGTACGACAGCTTCCCTGCCGCGGCGTCCAGTGTTCCCTCCGGCGTGAACGTGCCCACATGGAGTTCGTAGATGACGGCGCCCTTGAGCTCCCGCCCCGCCCACTGGCCGTCAGCCCACTGGTATTCTCCGGCGTCGAACGTGCGGGAGAGCGCGTGCACGCCCGCGGGCTGGCGGCGGGACCGCGGGTCCGGCAGCGGGGTGGGATCCCCGTCCACCAGGTAGCCGTAGTCCACGTCCCCGGCGGCGGGCGCCCCGGCGGCGGTCCACCAGCCGGGTGCCTCCGCGCCGCGGCGGGTCATGTCGTACTTCCGGCCGTCAGCGAGGAGCGTGACGTCCTGCGCTTCCGGTGCCCAGAGATCGAAGCGGTCGCTTCCGTGTGCAGGCAAGGTCATGGCATTCTTCCGTTCCCCATGTCGGTACTATTCCCCATATCGAAGGTCTGCTTAGGCGGTGGGCACCAGGAGGGCCACGGGGTAGTCCCGCAGGATCTCCCCCACCGCCACGGCGCCCGGACCGTGTGTGGCACCGGTCAGTTCATCGGCCATGGCCGCGGCGAGCTCGACGGTCGTGTCCTGCCATCCGCCGCGCTGCTCCAGCCCGCGGGGCAGCCGGGTCGCGAGCGTCAGCGCCCCCGGGGCTGCGGGAGTCCCGCGGTCAAAGGCGAGCAGGTGCGCAGCGGCGTCGCCCGTGGCGGTGACCGGGGCGTACCCGGTGAACAGCTCCGGCCGGTCCCGGCGCAGCCGCAGGGCCCGCGAGGTGACGAGGAGTTTCGCTGCCTCGTCCAGGAACGACGCCGGACGCTCACCGGCATCGAGCGCGGCGAGGGCGCGCCGGCGGGCACCGAAGTCGAACGGCCGCCGGTTGTCCGGATCAGTCAGCGAGCGGTCCCAGAATTCGGTGCCCTGGTACACGTCCGGCACCCCGGGCATGGTGAGCTGCACGAGCTTGGCGCCCAGGGAATTGGCGGCCCCGTAGGGCTCCAGCAGGGCCACGAGGGACTCCAGTTCGGCGGTCACCTCCGGGGTGTCGAAGGCGGCGTCGACGGCGGCTGCAAGTTTCGCCTCGAAGGCCTCGTCCGGATCGATCCAGTTGGTCGAGTTCCCGGCCTCCCGGGCGGCTTTTTGCGCGTAGGACTGCAGCCGGTCCCGGTCTGCGGGCCAGACGCCCGCGACGGCCTGCCACAGCAGGTTGGCCAGCGGGCCGTCCGGCAGCGGCGCCAGCTTCTGCAGCCGCTGCAGGGATGCCTGCCATTCCAGTGCGAGCTCGGCCAGCACCGAGATCCGGGCCCGGGTGTCCTCGCTGCGCTTGGTGTCGTGGGTGCTGAGGGTGGTCATGGACAACGGCTGCTCGGCCTGGCGCCGGGCCATCCGGGTGTGGAATTCTTCCGGTGCCACGGCGAACTCGGTGGGGTCGGCGCCGACTTCGGTCAGGGTGCCCAGCCGGGTGTAGCGGAAGAACGCGGTGTCTTCCACGCCCTTGGCCATGACCATCCCGGAGGTCTGCTGGAAGCGCATGCCCAGTTCTGCGGAGGGGGCTGCCTGCGCGTCGAGCAGCAGCGGCAGCAGCACGCCGACGGCGCCTTCCAGTTCGGGGCGGCGGCGGACCGCGAGTTCGCATGCCTCCTTCAGGACGTCAGCACCCTCTGGAAGATAGCTGCGGTAGACCGGGAACGCGGCGATGATCTCGGACAGTGCGTCCGCCGCGGCTTCCTGGCCCAGTCCTGCCGCGGCAGGGACCAGCCGTGCCAGCCGGAGCATCTCCGAGTGCAGGATTCCGTCCGTGATCCGGCGTTTGGTGCCGCGGATCATGTCCTCGTAGTCGGCAGCGCCGCCGCGCAGTTCGGCGTCGAGCGCGTCAAGCGGCGCCTGGCCCGCGGCGTCGACGAACACCCGGTCCACGTCAGCGAGGGCGTCGTAGCCGGTGGTGCCCTCGCACTCGAAGCCGGCCGGCAGGGCCTCGCCCGGTTCCAGGATCTTCTCGATCAGCAGGTAGCTGCCGCCCGTGGCCTCCCGCAGCCGGTGCAGGTATCCCTCCGGATCGGCGAGGCCGTCCGGGTGGTCGATCCGCAGCCCGTCGACGAGCCCCTCCCGGAACCAGCGCACAACCTCCGCGTGGGCTTCATCGAAGACCTCGGGGATCTCCACCCGGATCCCCGCCAGGCTGTTGACGGCAAAGAACCGGCGGTAGTTCAGGTCCGTGTCGGCCCGGCGCCAGCCGATCAGTTCGTAGTGCTGACGGTCGTGGACCTCGCGGGGATCGTCGGCAGTGGAGTCACCTGCGGTGTACGTGCCCTCTGCAAGCGGAAAGCGGTGGTCGTAGTAGCGCAGTTCCCCGTCCTTGATTTCCAGCGCGTCGACGTCGGAGTCGTCCCCCAGCACCGGGATCCGCACCCGGCCGCCGCCGAAGTCCCAGTCGACGTCGAACGCCTGCGCGTAGCGGGACTGCTGTCCCTCCTTCAGGAGAGACCACCACCACGGGTTCTGGGCCGGGGTCGCGACGCCGACGTGGTTGGGCACGATGTCGACCAGCACCCCCATGCCGGCCTCCCGCGCGGCGGCCGACGCCGCCAGCAGGCCGTCCGCGCCGCCCCGGTCCGGATCAATGGCGGAGGGATCGGTGACGTCGTAGCCGTGGTCCGAGCCGCGCTCCGCCGTGAGGATCGGCGAGAGGTAGATCCAGTCCACGCCCAGCGACTTCAGGTACGGCACGGTCTGCGCGGCGTCCTGCAGCGTAAACCCGGGCCGGATCTGCAGCCGGTACGTCGAGACGGGGGTTCTCATTTAGCCCGGCCCTTCGGGGTCTTCGGCTTGTCGGCCCCCGCCTTTTTCGAGCCGGAGGCTTTAGCCGAGCCCTTGGAGGCGCCGGTTGCCGGGGCCTCCGGAGCCGGGTCCGCCGGAGCCGGCGCCTCCGGTGCCGGGTCCGCCGGAGCTTCCGGTGCCTGGACCGCAGAACCTGCATCCGCCGAATCCTCGTGCTCGGCCATCGCGGCGAGGGAGGCTGCCGCGGAGTAGTCCACCTCCACCTCGGGGCCGGAGTGGGCCCGGAGCACCACCATCGACTTTGCCGCCAGCTTCAGCACGGACCCGGCTTTCAGCGGGGCCTCAGTGTCCGCCTGGTCTGCGGTGTCCACCAGCACGTCCCAGAACCGTGAGTACTCCTCGGCCGGCAGGGCGAAGTCCACGTCGCCGTCGTGGGCGTTGAAGCCGAGCAGGAAACTGTCGTCGGTGATCCGGCGTCCGCGGGAGTCCTGTTCCTGGATGCCGTGGCCGTTGTAGAACACGCCGATGGTCCGGCCGAAGCCGCTGCCCCAGTCCTCCGGGAGCATTCCGGTGCCGTCGGTCTTCAGCCAGACGATGTCCGGCAGTTTCTCGCCCTCACCGCGGACCACCGGGCGGCCGTCGAAGAAGCGGCTGCGGCGGAACGTCGGGTGGTCGTGCCGGATCTTGTTGACGACGGCGGTGAACTCCACCAGCGGCTGGTCCATCGCGTCCCAGTGGATCCAGCTCAGCTCGGAGTCCTGGCAGTAGGTGTTGTTGTTGCCCTGCTGGGTGCGGCCGAGCTCGTCGCCGTGCAGGAGCATCGGGACGCCCTGCGAGAGCAGCAAGGTGGCGATGAAGTTGCGCTGCTGGCGGGCACGGAGGGTCAGGACCTGGTCGTTGTCCGTGTCCCCTTCCTCGCCGCAGTTCCAGGAGCGGTTGTGGGATTCGCCGTCGTTGTTGCCTTCGCCGTTGGCGTCGTTGTGCTTCTCGTTGTAGGACACGAGGTCGCGCATGGTAAAGCCGTCGTGCGCCGTGACGAAGTTGATCGAGGCCACCGGGCGCCGGGCGGAGCTTTCGTAGAGGTCCGCGGAACCGGTCAGGCGGGAGGCGAATTCGCCCAGGGTCGAGGGCTCGCCGCGCCAGAAGTCGCGGACCGTGTCGCGGTATTTGCCGTTCCACTCGGTCCACTGGGGCGGGAAGTTGCCCACCTGGTAGCCGCCCGGGCCGATATCCCACGGCTCGGCGATCAGCTTGACCTGGGAGACGATCGGGTCCTGCTGGATGAGTTCGAAGAAGGTGGACAGCTTGTCCACGTCGTAGAACTCGCGGGCCAGGGTGGAGGCGAGGTCGAAGCGGAAGCCGTCGACGTGCATTTCCGTCACCCAGTAGCGCAGGGAGTCCATCAGCAGCTGAAGGGAGTGCGGGTGCCGGACGTTGAGGGAGTTACCGGTGCCGGTGTAGTCCATGTAGTGCTTCTGGTCATCGTCCACCAGCCGGTAGTAGGCCTGGTTGTCGATGCCCTTGAAGGACAGCGTGGGGCCGAGGTGGTTGCCTTCAGCGGTGTGGTTGTACACCACGTCCAAGATCACTTCGATGCCGGCCTTGTGCAGCTCGCGGACCATGGCCTTGAATTCCTGCACCTGGTGCCCGACGTCGCCGGAGGAGCTGTAGGTGTTTTGCGGGGCGAAGAAGCCGATGGTGTTGTAGCCCCAGTAGTTGTTGAGGCCCTTCTCCTCGAGCGTGCCGTCGTTGACGAACTGGTGGACGGGCATGAGCTCGATCGCGGTGACGCCGAGCTTCTTCAGGTGCTCAATCACGGCCGGGTGGGACACGCCGGCATAGGTGCCGCGCTGCTCTTCGGGAATTTCCGGGTGGAGCTCGGTCAGGCCCTTGACGTGCGCCTCGTAGATGACCGACTGGTGGTAGGGGATCCGCAGCTGGCGGTCGCCGTCCCACTCGAAGAACGGGTTGATGACGACGCCGTGCATGGTGTGCGGGGCCGAGTCGCTGTCATTGCGCGAGTCGGGGTCGCCGAATTCGTAGGTGAAGAGCGCCGGGTCCCAGTCGATCTGGCCCTGGACGGCCTTGGCGTAGGGGTCCATCAGCAGCTTGTTCGGGTTGAAGCGGTTGCCGTGTTCGGGTTCGTACGGGCCGTGGACCCGGTAGCCGTACTTCTGTCCGGGCTGGACCTGCGGCAGGTAGCAGTGCCACACGTAGCCGTCCACTTCGGTCAGTTCGATCCGGGTTTCGGTGAGGTCGTCAGCGAGGAGGCACAGTTCCACCCGCTCGGCACGCTCGCTGAACAGGGCAAAGTTGGTGCCAGTGCCGTCAAAAGTGGCTCCCAGCGGGTAAGCCGATCCGGGCCAGACTTCCATGTGTACTCCTCGTGCGGAACGAATATTCTCTAGACAGACTACTTGTAAGTAGGGTTAGTATTTGCCCGGGCGCTCGGAGCGCCCCCGTTTGTTACAGCTCCCGCATCACCTCCGGAATGGCACGGGCGATGGCCGTTGCGGTCACTGGCCCCCCGCGGGAAGCCCGGACTCCGGCAAGACCGTGGATGCTGGCTGCCATCGCCGCGATCGCCGCCCATCTGGCGTCGGGGTCGATGTCATATGCACCGAAGCGCCCGACGTCGGCGCCCAACTGGGCCAGCAGCGCGCCGATGACTCCGGCCAGGACGTCGCCGCTGCCTGCCGTGGCGAGCCAGGGCGTGCCTTCGGACTGGCTGAAGAAGTCCTGGAAGGGGGAGGCCACAAGGGTCGTGGCGCCCTTGAGCAGCACGGTGGCTTCAGTCAGGCCCGCAGCCCGCCGCACTGCGCTGAGGGTGGATGCTTCGACGGCGGAGCGGTCCAACCCGGCCCCGAGGCGCTGAAGCAATGCCGACAGTTCGCCGGCGTGGGGTGTCAGGATCACTTGCGGGGCCAGCACATCAGGCAGGGCCGGCAACGCGCCGGCGTCGGCGATCGTCGGCAGGCCCGAGTCTGCGGCGTCGCGGGCGCGCTGCAGCTGCTCCTCATCGGAGTCATCGAGTCCGGAGCCAACGAGCCACGCCTGCACGTGCGTGTCGGCCACGGCGCCGGTGCTGCACACCACCTCGGGACAGGAACGGCGGACCAGGTCGGCGACGTCCGGCGGCCCCAGGTAACGCACCATTCCGGCGCCGGCTGCCAGGGCGCCCTGGCAGGCCAGCACCGCGGCGCCGGGATAAGCGCCGGAGCCCGCGACCACCCCCAGCACCCCCCGGGAGTACTTGTGCGCCCGCCGCTGCGGGCGTGGCAGGAGGGCGGACAGGTCTGCGGCCTCAAGCCGTCGCAGGGACGGCCATGGCAGCGCCTGCTCGATTCCGATCGGGACCACCCGGATGGCGCCCGCGAAGTCCGCGCCCGGGTCCGCCAGCAGGCCGGCCTTGGCGGCCCCAAAGGTCACCGTCATGTCGGCCGCCAGCACCGGCGCGTGCGCCTCCCCCGTGTCCGCGTCCACCCCGCTGGGGATATCGCAGGCCACCACCAAGGGGGAACGGGAGCCTGGCCGGGAACGCTCCAGGGCCGCGACCAGTTCGGCGGCCGGTCCGCGCAGCCCGCCCTGGGCTCCGGTCCCGAGGACTGCGTCGATCACGACGTCGGCGCCGCCGGCCAGCGCGGCGAGTTCGGCAGCGTTGTCACCGGTGAGGGCCACGGCATGGCCGCCGGCCTTCCGGAACGCCGCCAGCCCGGCGTCGTGGGCCGCGCCCGCGGTGAGCACCGCCGTCGTGCGCATGCCGCGGCGGGCCAGCAGCGCAGCGGCGAAGAGCCCGTCTCCGCCGTTGTTGCCCTTGCCCGCCAGCACGGCCACGCTGGAGCCGTACAGCCGCTGCCCGCGGCTCCGCAGTTCGCGGATCACGGCGTTGGCGAGGCCGTACGCGGCCCGCTGCATAAGAACAGCGCCCGCACCGGAGCCCAGGGTGTCGTCGAGAAATGGCTTTTCGGCCTCTCGCACTTGGGTTCCGGTGTAGGCGCTGATCATGGTTTCAGTCCATTCGCGGTCGCTGGGGAATGCTCGGCGCTGGGGCCGGTTCTGCCTGGACGGCCGTCTCAGCCTTCGGCGACAACCGTCGCCGTGGCGATCCCGCCGTCGTGGCTCATGGACAAGTGCCAGCGCTTGACGCCCTTGGACTCCGCCACGGCCAGCACGGTGCCTTTGACCTGGACGGTGGGGCCGTTCTGGTCCAGCCCAATCCAGCAGTCCTGCCAGTTCATGCCGGCCGGCGCCCCCAGCACCTTGGCCACGGCCTCCTTCGCGGCAAACCGCGCGGCGAGGGACCGCGTGTTCAGTTCCCGCTCGGCGGGGACGAACAGCCTGTCGCGCAGCCCGGGGGTGCGCTCGAGCTGGCGCCCGAACCGCTCAATGTCTACGACGTCTACGCCTATGCCAACAATCATGGCGTTATTCTACGGTCACGCTCTTGGCCAGGTTGCGTGGCTGGTCCACGTCGTAACCCTTGGCCGAGGCGAGTGCGAGGGCGAAGATCTGCAGCGGAACCGTTGCGAGCAGCGGCGCCAGGAGCGTGGGGGTCTCGGGGATGTAGAAGACGTGTTCGGCGTACGCCTTGACGGCCTCGTCGCCTTCTTCGGCGATCACGATCGTCTTGGCGCCCCGGGCACGGACTTCCTGGATGTTGGAGACCACCTTGGAGTGCAGCGAGTCGCGGCCGCGCGGGGAGGGGACCACCACGAAGACGGGCTGGCCTTCCTCGATCAGCGCGATCGGGCCGTGCTTGAGTTCTCCTGCGGCGAAGCCCTCGGCGTGGATGTACGCGAGCTCCTTGAGCTTAAGCGCGCCCTCCATCGCCACCGGGAAACCGACGTGGCGGCCCAGGAACAGCACGGACTTGGCGTCAGCCATGGACTGGCCGAGTTCCTTGATCTGGGCCTCGTTGTCGAGGATGCGCTGGATCTTGGCCGGGATCTTGCCCAGGTCGGCCAGGATGTCCTTGATCTCGCCCTGGAACTTGTTGCCGCGCAGCTGTGCCAAATAAAGGCCCAGCAGGTAGGCGGCCGTGATCTGGGCCAGGAACGCCTTGGTCGAGGCCACGGCGATTTCGGGTCCGGCGTGCGTGTAGAGCACGGCGTCAGATTCGCGCGGGATGGTGGAGCCGTTGGTGTTGCAGATGGAGACGGTCTTGGCGCCCTGTTCCTTGGCGTAGCGGACCGCCATGAGGGTGTCCATGGTCTCGCCGGACTGGGAGATGGAGACAATCAGCGTGTTCTCGTCCACGATCGGATCCCGGTAGCGGAATTCGTGCGAGAGCTCGACCTCGGTGGGGATCCGGCACCAGTGCTCAATGGCATATTTCGCCACCTGCCCGGCGTAGGCGGAGGTGCCGCACGCGAGGACGATGATCTTGTTGACGTTCTTGAGCAGCTGCGGATCGACGCGGAGCTCATCAAGCGTCAGCTTGCCGTGGATGTCGGAGCGGCCCAGCAAGGTCTGCAGCACGGCATCCGGCTGGTCGTGGATTTCCTTTTCCATGAAGGACGGGAAGCCGCCCTTTTCCGCCGAGGCCGGGTCCCAGTTGACGTGGTATTCCTTGCCCTCGGCGGGGGCGCCGTAGAAGTCCGTGATTTCCACGGAGTCGGCGGTGATCGTGACGATCTGGTCCTGGCCGAGTTCCACGGCGCGCCGGGTGTAGTCGATGAAGCCGGAGACGTCGGAACCGAGGAAGTTCTCGCCTTCGCCGAGGCCGACGACGAGCGGGGAGTTCCGGCGGGCAGCGACCACAACGTCGGGCTGGTCGGCGTGGACTGCGAGGAGCGTGAAAGCTCCCTCGAGCCGCTGGCAGGCAAGCTGCATGGCCCGGGTGAGGCCGCCGTTGCTGGCGTCACCGCCGAGCTGGTTCCGGTAGACGTCCCCGAGCAGGGCAGCCGCCACTTCCGTGTCGGTCTCGGACTCGAAGGTGGCGCCCTTGCGCTGGAGTTCGAGCTTGAGCTCGGCGAAGTTCTCGATGATGCCGTTGTGGATCAGGGCCAGCTTGCCGCCGTCGGACAGGTGCGGGTGCGCGTTCTGGTCCGTCGGGCCGCCATGCGTGGCCCAGCGCGTGTGGCCGATTCCCGTGAGGGATTCCGGCAGCGGGCGGGCGTCCAGCTCTGCAATGAGGTTGCTCAGTTTGCCGGACTTCTTCCGGGAAGAAATCGTGCCGTCGGCCACTACAGCGATACCCGCGGAGTCGTAGCCGCGGTACTCCAGGCGCCGCAATCCTTCAAGGACAACGTCCAAGGCATTGTGTCCAGCATTTACCCGGCCATCTGAGTGGCCCACATATCCAACGATTCCACACATGGTCATAAGCCTAGCGGGTTTCCGGGAGGGAGGACGTGGGACGGCGGGGCGTGAAGGCCCCTGAGCGGGGCTCAGGACCGCCTGCCCCGGCGTCCACCGGCCAGTCCATTTCGCTCTCGGCGTTGTGAAGGGCAGAATCTCTAGGGTGACTTTGCAACGCAATGAAGCGAACGGGGAAGGTGTCTCCCCGTTCGTGGAGCTGGACCGGCAGACCTGGTCCCGGCTCGCTGCCCAGATGGAGCAGCCCCTTAATGAAGAGGATGTGTTCCGCCTTCGCGGCCTCGGGGACCCCCTCGACATCAAGGAAGTGCGCGAGGTCTACCTGCCGCTGTCCCGGCTCCTGCACCTTTATGTGGAAGCCGCGGGCCAGCTTCACGCGGCCACCACCACCTTCCTCGGCGAAAGCACCCAGCGCACGCCGTTCGTGATCGGCGTGGCCGGTTCGGTGGCCGTAGGCAAGTCCACCATCGCCCGCGTCCTGCGCGAAATGCTCCGGCGCTGGCCCGGCACCCCCAACGTGGAGCTCATCACCACGGACGGATTCCTCTACCCGCTCGCCGAGCTCAAGCGCCGGCAACTGCTCGAGCGCAAGGGTTTTCCGGAGTCCTACGACCGCCGTGCCCTGCTGCGCTTCGTGAGCGAGATCAAGGGCGGCGCCGAGGAGGTCCGGGCCCCCTGGTATTCCCACGTCACCTATGACATCGTCCCCGGCAAGGAAGTGGTGGTGCGCCGCCCGGACGTGCTGATTGTCGAGGGGCTGAACGTCCTGGCCCCGGCCCGGCCGCGGCAGGACGGCAGGCAGGGCCTGGCCCTGAGCGACTTCTTCGATTTCTCCATCTACGTCGACGCGAAGACCTCGTATATCGAGGAGTGGTACGTAGACCGGTTCCGCAAACTGCGGAGCACAGCCTTCGCCCAGCCGGAATCGTACTTCCACCGTTACGCAACACTCTCCGATGCCGAGGCCGAAGAGACCGCCCGTGAGATCTGGAAGCGCATCAACGAGCCCAACCTCGAGGAAAACGTCCTCCCGACCCGGGGCCGCGCGCAACTGGTCCTCACCAAGGACGCCGACCACTCCATCCGCCGGATGCTGCTGAGGAAGGTCTAGCACAGATGTGCTACGACGACGCGGAGGGGACGGCGGGACGGCAGGAAGCCGGCCAGGAATCGCCGAGCCGCCGGGCTTTCAGCCGCCTCCTGCTGGCGGGCACGGGCCTCGCGGCGCTGTCCGCCTGCACCCCGGCCCAGTCCTTCACGCCGTCCGGCACGCCGGGGCCGACGCCGGGCACGGGCACGGGCAGTTCGACGCCAACCGCCGCCGCGGCGTCGACCCCGCCGGCAAGCTCATCGTCGGCGACCCCGACGCCCGCGACGTCGTCGGCTGTCCCGCCGCCGGCCGCAGCACACCCTCCATCGGCCGCGGCGCCGGGGCCGCAGCATTCACTCACGGACCCCACCAGCCCGTGGGTGGTCGTCAACAAGCACCGCCCGCTCTCCCCCGCCACCTTTGTGCCGCCGGACCTGTCCCGGCCGGCCGTCCGTCTGGCGACCTCGGGCGAGGCGGCACTGCTGAACAGCACGACGGCGGCCGCGGCTGAGACAATGTTCGCGGCCGCGGCTGCCGACGGCGTCATCATCACCCTCGCCAGCGGGTACCGCTCGTTCACGACGCAGCGGGCCACCTACGGCAGCTACGTGAATTCCCGCGGCCAGGCGGAGGCCGACACGGCCTCGGCCCGGCCCGGCTACTCCGAGCACCAGACGGGCTGGGCGTTCGACATCGGCGACGGCAGCGGGGCGGACGCTTTCACGCCCCAGTTCAAGGACCGTCCGGCGGCGATCTGGGCCAAGGCGAACGCCCACCGCTTCGGCTTCGTGGTCCGCTACCCGTGGATGCTGCACGAAATCACCGGGTATTTCTACGAGCCATGGCACCTGCGCTTCATCGGTGTCCAGGCCGCCACGGACATGGCCGCCCGCGGGATCGCCACGTTGGAACAGTACTTCGGCCTGGAGGCCGCCCCCGCCTACCGGTAAGGGCGGCCCTCCGAAGTACCCCTCGGACTTTCCAGCTCAGGGCGCATATACCGTGTACATTGTCCGAATGGGGGATACCGGGGACGGCAGCGTGCGCGACGAAATCTACGCCACTGTGGGGCGTATGGCCGCACTGACGTATGCCGCTGAGCGGCATGTGTGCGCGCTGGCCCCTCGCCTTTACAGCTCTCAGCCCCCGGCTCACGCCATCGATGGTTCCTTGCTGGACCTGCTGATGTTCCCGGACGTCCGGCTGGCTCATGGCAGCAGCACGTTTCACCAGTTCTTTGACGGCGTCAAGACCATCCTGGGCCCGACGCCGAAGTTAGGGTCTGCAACTCTCCGGAAGGCAATTTTTCGATGAAACTTCGTGAGCTGTCGAGGTCAATTGACGTTGAACGGGTAATTTTGGTCCCAGTCATGGCGCTCTTGTTGTTATCTGCGGTTAACGCGCTATTTTCGGGTGGAAATCACGCATCGTCGTCTGTTCTCGTCGCCGCACTGTACCTGAGCTACCAGGTACTCATGACCATCTTCTATGTCATGGTGGTCATCTTCCTTCTCACGAGGAACCCTGCAAGTGCCCGGAGCAAAGGGATTGCGCCCACGGTCGCTGCCTACTTGGGGACTTTCCTGCCATTCCTCTTTGCGTTTGCTGGCGGATCGGAAGTGTCCGAGGGATTTGCTTTGTTTGCGGTGGGGCTCATGACTCTGGGAATGTCGTTCACTGTCTATGCACTGATCACGCTGGGCAAAAGTTTCGGCGTTGGGCCCCAAGTGAGAACGCTCGTGCAGCACGGACCGTACCGGCTCATCCGTAACCCACTTTACGTCGGAGAGATGGTGACTCTGACCGGGGCAGTATGCTTCGAACCCACGTGGCTGAAGACGGTAATTCTCTTGGCGCTGGGCGTGATCCAGGCCTACCGCGCAGCCCAGGAGGAACAGCTACTGGAGGCGAACTTGCCCCAATATGCAGCTTACAAGCTGCGAACTAAGAGATTTGTGCCCGGCGTGTTCTGACCACGCCGCGGCCAAAGGCGACTGGCGGCATCCGCACTTTGCATGATCATGTGGCCCCGTATCCTGCCCCGCTCACGGGGAGCTCTCCCAGTGGCTAGCTTCCCGGGAAGCCCCCAATCTCAGCAACTCAGGCGCTAGTGCCTGAGTTGCTGATTGCGCTGTGCGCGTATCAGTCGACCATGAGCTCCAGGGCCAATTCGGTCCGGACCACCTGGGCCAGCCGCTCGGCGACGTCCGAGGCGGTTTCATGGTCTGCGGCCTCCACCATGACCCGCACCACCGGTTCGGTGCCTGAGGGACGCAGCAGGACGCGGCCGGTGTCGCCGAGTTCGGATTCGGCGATCGCCACGGCCGCGGCCACTACTTCATCGCCCTTGACCCGCGTACGGTCCACGCCCTTGACGTTGATGAGGACCTGCGGCAGCTTGGTCATCACCGTGGACAGTTCCTTGAGCGGGCGCCCGGTGAGGGCCACCTGTGCCGCGATCTGCAGGCCGGTGAGGACGCCGTCGCCGGTGGTGGCGTGGTCGGCAAAAATCACATGTCCGGACTGCTCGCCTCCGAGGCTAAAGCCGCCGTTGCGCATTTCCTCGAGGACGTAGCGGTCCCCCACGCCGGTTTCGCGCAGGCTGATCCCGGCGTCGCGCAGGGCGAGCTTCAGGCCGAGGTTGCTCATGACGGTGGCCACAAGGACATCGTCCTTAAGCTTTCCGGCGGCCTTGAGGGCCACGGCCAGGATGGCCATGATCTGGTCGCCGTCCACCTCATTGCCTTCGTGGTCCACGGCCAGGCAACGGTCGGCGTCGCCGTCGTGCGCAATGCCGAGGTCCGCCCCGTGGTCCAGGACAGCGCGCTTGAGCGGGCCAAGGTGCGTGGAGCCGACGCCTTCGTTGATGTTGAGCCCGTCCGGTTCGGCGCCAATGACGATCACGTTGGCGCCGGCGTCCTTGAACACCTGCGGGGAACAGCCGCTGGCCGCGCCGTGGGCGCAGTCGAGGACGACCTTCAAACCGTCCAGGCGGTGCGGAAGCGTGCCGAGCAGGTGCACGATGTAGCGGTCCTCTGCGTCGGAGAAACGCTGGATCCGTCCCACCTCACCGCCGACGGGCCGGTATGGCTCCTTGGCGAGCTGCACTTCAATGGCGTCCTCGACGTCGTCGGGCAGCTTCTGGCCGCCGCGGGCGAAGAACTTGATCCCGTTGTCCGGCGCGGGGTTATGGGAGGCGGAGATCATGACGCCGAAGTCGGCGTTGAGGTCCGCCACGAGGTAGGCGGCGGCCGGGGTGGGCAGCACGCCGGCGTCGTAGACGTCGATTCCCGAGCTTGAGAGCCCTGCCTCCACGGCGGCCGCGAGGAACTCGCCGCTGGCCCGCGGGTCGCGTGCCACCACGGCGATCGGCCGTTTCCCGGTCGTGTTGCGGTCATGGCCAAGTACGACGGCGGCGGCCTGGGCCAGCTGCAACGCGAGCTCGGCGGTCAGCAACCCGTTCGCCAGGCCACGGACTCCATCGGTTCCAAATAATCTAGACATCGGACCAAGTTTAGTCGATGGACGGGGCAAGTCCGGCTTAAACAGCGAAAGCCCGCCCCGCCGAGTGGCGGAACGGGCTTTCGTGCAAGCGCCAGAAGCGCTTGGAAGCGGGATTAACGCTTCGAGTACTGCTGAGCCTTACGGGCCTTCTTGAGACCGGCCTTCTTGCGCTCGATGACGCGGGCGTCGCGGCGCAGGTAACCGGCCTTCTTCAGCGTGGCGCGGTTGTTCTCGGTGTCGATCTCGTTCAGTGAACGGGCGATGCCGAGGCGCAGGGCACCGGCCTGGCCGGAGATGCCGCCACCGTGGATGCGGGCGATGACGTCATAGGCGCCGTCAAGATCGAGGATCTTGAAGGGCTCGTTGACGTCCTGCTGGTGCAGCTTGTTCGGGAAGTAGTTCGCCAGCTCGCGGCCGTTGATGGTCCACTTGCCGGAGCCGGGCACAACGCGAACGCGTGCAACGGCTTCCTTACGACGGCCAACTGCAGCGCCGGCAACGGTCAGTGCCGGGCGTTCCTTCTTCGGCGCGGCTGCTTCCGCAGCACCGCTCTCCGAGGTGTAGCTGGTCAGGTTTTCCTCAGCCACAACGGCCTCGGTGGTCTCTTCGTTCTGAGCCACGATTCTCCTTGTATAGATAAGTTGTTTGGTGGCCAGGACTACTGGGCGACCTGGGTGATTTCGAAAGTCTTGGGCTGCTGGGCGGCGTGGGGGTGCTCTGCACCGCGGTACACCTTCAGCTTGCCCAGCTGCTGTGCAGCGAGGGAGTTCTTCGGGAGCATGCCCTTGATGGCCTTCTCCACGGCGCGAACCGGGTTGGACTCAAGCAGCTCCGCGTAGTTGACGGAGGTCAGGCCGCCCGGGTAGCCGGAGTGGCGGTATGCGCGCTTCTGCTCCAGCTTGGCGCCGGTGAGGGCAACCTTTTCAGCGTTGATGATGATGACGAAGTCGCCCATGTCCATGTGGGACGCAAAGGTGGCCTTGTGCTTGCCGCGCAGCAGGATTGCGGTCTGGCTGGCAAGACGACCAAGGACAACGTCGGTGGCGTCAATGACGTGCCACTGGCGGTTGATATCGCCGGGCTTCGGGGTGTACGTACGCACGGTGTTTGCCTCGTTCTTGTTCTGGCGTTCTTGTTTTAGGCGTCACTCTTACGGTGCACCTACTATCTATGCGCTACCGGAACAGAGGTGAGGGCTCCATGTAACCAGTCATCCTGAGGTCTCGAATGTGCACGTTGAGTAGCTATCCTGCAACCGGATTCTCAAGCGGGCACGCACCATCGAGATAGGACACGCACAACGACTACCAAGAATAGCCGACGGCGGCCTCTTGGGTCAAAATGGGGTGTCCGGATGCATCCTGTCTGCTCTCTTCGCAGACTGTCCCGTGCCGGCCCGTCGCATCCCTGGAGGAACCGTGTCCGATCCCGCCGCCGCCAGCACCGTCTCGCTGCTGTTCACCCAGCCGGCCGGATCGCTCACCGGGATCCTCTTCTTAGCCGGCGTCGCTCTCGCGGGCGCTTGCCTCTCCCTGTTGGCCGAGCTCCTCATCCTGCGCGCGCTCCCCCGCCTTGGCGGACCCCTGTCGGTACGAACCAGACTGACGACGGCGGCGGCCACCTTTGCGCTGTCCGCACTGCTGGCCTGGCGCTTCGGGCTCTCCCCTGAACTCCCCGCCTACTTCCTGCTGGCAGTGGCCGGCGTCCAGCTGGCGCGCATCGACCTGATCCACCACCTGCTGCCCAACCGGCTGGTCCTGCCTCTGCTGGGGGCCGGAATCGTGCTACTCGGGGTCGCTGCGGGGGTGTCCGGCGAGGCGGGAAGCCTCCTGCGAGGGGCGGGCGGCGCCTTAATTTTGTTCGTTTTGTACCTTTTTCTTGCCCTGACCAGCCGAAACGGTCTTGGAATGGGTGATGTGAAGCTCGCAGCACCACTTGGACTGTACTTGGGCTACCTAGGCTGGTCCCACTTGTTCTACGGCGGAGCCTTGGGGTTCGTCGCTGGAGGCGCTGCCTCGCTGCTTCTGGTCCTCAAAAACCGCGGAAACAAGCCGACGGAAGTGCCTTACGGGCCCTCGATGCTGGCTGCCGGCCTGGCAGTCATCCTGCTGCTGCCGTAAGTGGCCTCCGCGTCCGCGTGGACACCGCTTAAGTAAGACGACTTATCAAACCAAGTAGTAGAGCCCCGCTCCTACTTGGAAACTGAGTACACCTCTCATTTGTGGGCAAGTGGTACCCCCAATTCCCCTCCAAAAGTCGAGTATCGATCTTCATTGCGCCGCCGATTACGGCCGTGCAAATGTTGTCCCAACGAACTCCAGTGAATAGGCAAAGGGGATTTGCTGGAAATTCGTTCACTATTCGCAAACTCTGGAAAAGGAAATTAAAATGACTGGTCTCATGGTCTCAATGCTCGCTTTTGTCTCTGGAATCAAGAACCGCCTCTCGGACGAGGAAAAGGGCGCCACCGCCGTTGAATACGGAATTATGGTCGCCCTGATCGCAGTCGTTATCATCGGCGCGGTTACCACCCTTGGCACTAACCTCAACACCGCTTTCGGCGACATCGCCCGCCAGGTCGCACCGCCGGCAGCACCGTAGCGGCCAACCGCCCACAACGCACGCCACTCTGCCGGCTGTCCGCCACACCGGGCAGCCGGCAGAGGCGTTTCGGCGACGGCACTCCGGCGCGGCAAGCCGCGCCCAGGCTGACGCCCTAATGTGCGCCCAAGCAATCTTGAGGTTTTTCCCAGAGGTGAGGAATTAATCATGAAATCTCGTTTAGTCGCGGGGCTGGCTGCGCTAGTCCTGGCGATCGCCGGCACCCTGATGCTGGTAAATTACGTGTCGAATGCAGACCGACGGGCACAAGAGTCACTCCAGCCCGTCGACGTCGTCGTGGTCGATTCGGCGGTTCCGGCCGGCACCACGGTGGAAGACCTCCGTTCCCACGTCAGGCTCCGGTCCATTCCGGATGCGGCAAAGGCCGCCGGCGCGTTGTCTTCGCTGGACGGAATCACAGGTCAGGTCACGGCCGTGGCCTTGGAACCGGGCGAACAGTTGCTGGCAAGCCGGCTGGTGGACCCGTCCCAGCGTGTCACCGCGGGCGCAGTGCAAGTACCCGCCGGCATGCAGGAAGTCACCGTTCTCCTTCCCCCGGAAAGCGTGGTCGGCGGCACCCTCCGAGCCGGAGACCTGGTGGGACTCTACGTAACCCAGGGGGATCCTGCGGCTCCGCAAGTCATGAGCACTCAGCTGGTCTTCGACAAGGTTTTGGTGACAGCAATCCAGCAGGCGCCGCCCAGCAGCGGAAACACGGCGGATGGAACGTCCGCCGTTCCCACCGGCTCCTCGTTTGTGACCCTCGCCCGCAATTCCACTGACTCCGCCAAGATCATTCTCAGCGCCCGCGTAGGCAATATCTGGCTGACCAAACAAACGGCGAAGACACCGCCAAGCCAGCGAACAGCCGTCACCACCAGCGGGATCTTTCAATGAGCCGCTTCCTAGTCCTGACCTCCTCCCCGGAGTTCGAGCGCCATCTCGCCTCAGCCCTGGGCGACACCCACGACGTCCAGGTCCTCGCCTCCGAAGCCGCGGGCGGCAGCCCCGGCCACCTGCTGGCCCAAAACTTGGGCGGTCCCATCGACGTGATGGTCTTCGGCCCGGACGTCCGGTCGGAGCAGATGCTCGCCCTGTCGGCAAGCCTTGAGCACACTTTCCCGGACATTGTGCTCGTGCTGGCGGCAGTCGCGGCACCCGAGCTCACGCTGGCCGCCATGCGGTCCGGCATCCGCGATGTCCTGCCGCCGGACACGGAGCCTGGACGAATGCGTCAAGCGTTGGAACACGCTGCCGAAACGTCCAGGAGCCGCAAGCAGATTGCCTCCGATGATGCCAGCCAGAAACGGGTCCGTGGGCGGGTGATCTCCGTGATGTCCCCGAAGGGCGGGGTGGGCAAGACCACCGTTGCCACCAATTTGGCCGTTGGACTGGCCAAACTGGCACCGATGGGGGCGGTCATTGTCGATCTCGACCTTCAATTCGGTGACGTGGCCTCAGGGCTTGGCCTGGAGCCGCAGTACACCATCAACGACGCAGTCTCGGGTGCCGCGTCCAGTGACGCCATGGTGCTCAAGGCTTTCCTCAGCCCGCATCCGTCGGGGGCGTACGCCATGTGTGCGCCGCGCCGTCCGGCAGACGCCGACCTCATCAAGCCGGCGCACGTAACAACTCTGATCAACCAGCTCTCTTTGGAGTTCCCGTTTGTCATTTTGGATACGTCACCGGGGCTCGGGGAAGAGGTCCTGGCCGTTCTGGAACTGGCCACCGATGGGGTCTGGGTTTGCGGCATGGACATTCCCAGCATCCGTGGGCTCAACCACGGACTGGACGTGCTGCGGCAACTGGACCTCATGCCCCCGTCGAACACGATTGTCCTCAACTTCGCCGACAAGCGCAGCGGACTAACCGTCCAAGACGTTGAAGCGACGGTTGGCCTGCCAGTGGACATCATCCTGCCGTGGTCCCGCACATTGCCGTTTTCAACGAATGCCGGCGTCCCGCTAATCCAGGACAGCCGTCGGGATCCTGCCCTGAAAGGGCTGAGAAACCTGGTTGCGCTTTTCGGGCAGAATTCGTCCTCACCCGCAAGCCAGCGTCCAAACCGAAGGGGCGAAAAGCCATGAGTCTCGTTGACCGACTTGAAGCCGTCCGAATGGCCACGGAAGGCCCCGCCCGGCCAGACCATACGCCCGGTATCGCCATGGTTCCAGTGCCTGCGGCGGCCGAACCCGTCGGCACCAATCTGCTGGGAACCCTGGCCGTGGCACCCCAAGCCAACTCCTCGGACGCCCTGGCGGGGATCAAGAAGCGCGCGGCCGAAGAGCTGACAGCCCGCCTGGGCAATCGCATCACCGACAGCAGCCTCGACGAAGGCGACGTGCGGCGCATGGTGCGCGAGGCCCTTGGCTCCTTTATCGATGACGAGCAGGTCCCCCTGACACCGGAAGAAAGGCGGCGCCTGATCCGGGAGATCGTGGACGAAGTCCTGGGCCTCGGGCCGCTGCAGCGGCTTCTGGACGACCCGCTGGTCTCCGAAATCATGGTCAACGGCGCTAGCCGCATCTATGTGGAACGCGGCGGACGGCTGCACTTGACCGGGACAACCTTCAGTTCCGATGCCCACCTGCGCAGAGTCATCGAAAGGATTGTCTCGCGGGTGGGACGCCGCATCGACGAGTCCTCGCCGCTGGTTGACGCCAGGCTTGAGGACGGCTCGCGAGTCAATGCCGTCATCCCGCCACTCGCCGTGGACGGCCCGTCCTTGACGATCCGAAAGTTCTCCGCCGTACCCCTGACCGTCGAGGACCTGATCAAGTTCGACTCCCTCTCACCGGCCATGGCACAGCTGCTCCATGCCTGTGTACAGGCACGCCTGAACATCATCGTCTCCGGTGGTACCGGCACGGGAAAAACCACACTGCTCAACGTTCTTTCCTCGTTCATTCCCGACGACGAACGCATCGTCACCATTGAGGACGCCGTGGAACTGCAACTGCAGCAGGAGCACGTGGTCCGTTTGGAAAGCCGGCCTGAAAACATCGAAGGCCGCGGAGCCGTTGGCATCCGCGATCTCGTCCGGAACTCCTTGCGAATGCGCCCGGACAGGATCGTAGTTGGCGAAGTCCGGGGCGGGGAAGCCCTGGACATGCTCCAGGCCATGAACACCGGCCATGACGGATCCATCTCCACCGTGCACTCGAACTCCCCCCGGGACGCGGTAGCCCGCATGGAGACCCTGGTGCTTATGGCGGGGATGGATCTTCCACTGCGGGCCATCCGCGAACAAATCGCCAGCGCAGTCCATCTGATCGTCCAGTTGAGCAGGCTGAAGGACGGCACGCGTCGGGTGACCCACATTACTGAAGTCCTCGGAATGGAAGGTGACGTGGTGACTCTCCAGGACGCATTCGTCTTCGACTACGCGGCGGGCGTCGACCAGGATGGCCGGTTCATCGGCAAGCCCGTTCCCACGGGTGTCCGCCCGCGCTTCGTCGAACGGTTCGCCGACCTGGGAATCAGCATCCCCGGCGAAATCTTCTTCCCCGCCTCCGCCAAGACAGGACGGTGAGCACCGTGACCCACGACTACGCTCTGCTAGCCGGCACCGTACTCATTCTGGTTGCCTTTGCCCTCGCCCTTTTTGTCGCGTTCCGTCCCCGGTTTACGGACATCCACGTCGATCGGAGGAGGCCGCCGGCGGAGTCCAACTCCTCGATGATTTCGAAGCTGAGCGGCGTCACAGTTGCCGCCGTGGAGCGTCGCGTCGGGCACAAGAGTAGCGGCCCATTCGGCCGCGATGCACTCAGCGAGGCCGGCCTGAAACTCCAGCCCTCCGAATTCATCGTTCTCATCCTGGTTGCCTCCTTCATTCTGGGCCTGGCAGGCTACGTGCTGCAGGGCTGGCTCCTCACCGTCCTGTTCGCGGTCATCGGTCCGGTGGGCGCTAAGGCGCTACTCTCCCTCAAAACGGGGCGCCGCCGCGCCGCCTTCGAGGGTCAGCTCAGCGACATGCTCATGTCCGTCTCCGGCAGCCTGCGCGCAGGCCACAGCATTGCCCAGAGCATGCACACGGCCAGCGCCGAGATGCCGGCTCCGATGGGCGAGGAACTCGCCAGGATCGTCAACGAGGCCAGGGTCGGCCGGCCGGTTTCGGAATCGATGGCCGAGGTCGGCCGCAAGATGCAATGTGAAGACTTCGAATGGCTCAGCCAGGCGATTGAGATCAACCGTGAAGTCGGCGGCGACTTGGCTGGGGTCCTCGACCATGTCGCGGAGACTGTGCGCGAAAGAGCTCAGATCAAGGGCCAGGTCCGCGCCTTGGCGGCAGAAGGAAAGTTCTCGGCATACATCCTGATTGCGCTGCCGTTCTTTGTCGCAATCTTCATCAATCTCGTCAACCCGGGATACATGTCGGTCCTGACAACCACGGTGCTGGGCTGGGTACTCATCACAGCCAGCGTGGTCATGATGGTCATCGGCTCCTTCTGGATCAGCCGCATGGTCAAGATCGAATTCTAAAGGAGCTGAGCACATGACCCCCACAGTCTGGCTGCTGATCGCCAGTATCATCCTTCCTTTGACCTACTTCACCTGGTCCCTGATCGGCGTCGACAGGGCTTCCGGCCGCGTGATCCAATCGAGATTGGCTGCCGTTTCGGCCCCGCAGGCAGGGGCCTCCCCGGCTGGCCCTCACTGGCTGCTACGTCTTGCCCGCAGGCTGACACCCGCTGCCTATGTGTCCCACTTGGACCGGATGCTCGGGAACGCGGGCCGGCCGGCCTCCATGCCGTTGGATCGCCTCTTGAGCCTGAAACCGCTAGCGGCCCTTGGCGGAGTTCTGTTGGCACTACTTTTCGGCGGCACAAAGAGTCCGCAGGGGGTCCTGCTGTCAGTGTGCCTCACGGCAGCCTGTTACTTCCTCCCGGACCTTCTGGTCTACAACAGCGGCACGAAACGCCAGGCGAGATTGCAGCTGGACCTGCCCAATGTCTTGGACCAATTGCTCATCTCGGTCGAGGCCGGCCTCGGCTTTGAAGCCGCAATGGCCCGCGTGGGGACGAGCGGGAAGGGTCCGCTGGCGGACGAGATGGTGCGCACCCTGCAGGACATCCAGGCCGGCAGAACCCGCCGTGAGGCCTACAAGGCCATGGCCGCGCGGTCCACGGTTGCGGATTTGAAGAGTTTCGTGGGTGCCGTCATCCAAGCCGATGTGCAGGGCCTTTCTGTCGCCCGGGTCCTGAAACCCCAAGCGGACCAGATGCGGATCAAGAGACGTCTTCGGGCAGAGGAAAAAGCAATGAAACTTCCGGTGGCCGTGGTATTTCCGTTGCTTCTCTTTATTTTTCCGCCGCTGTTTATCGTCATCCTCGGCCCTGCCGTCATCAATGCAATCGCCACGTTTTCGGGCCGGTAGCGAAAGCATCCAAGCCGGCACGCAATTCATCACTCACCTCGCCGGAGTGGGCAGGAATCAACCAGATTGTAAGGAGCAACAGATGTTTAGGTCCAGGACAGGACATCGAAAGGTTCGGGATGGCCGGCAGCGCGGTGCGACGGCAGTTGAATTTGCCTTGGTGCTTCCCTTGCTCCTGTCCATGCTCCTTGGAGTGATCGATTTTGGGACGGCCCTCGGGCAAAGCGTCAGCCTGCAAGGGGCGGCACGCGAAAGCGCACGGCAGGGAGTCACACAGGGTGATGTCATTGCGTCCGCCAACCGCGCACGGGGGTCGCTTGACAGCACCAGGCTCCAGGTGCGATTCGCCGTCGACACGTCGGCTGGGGCTCCCGGGCTTATGGTTGTCTGCCTGCGCTACCCCCAGTCGTCGCTGAGCGGATTCTATTCGTGGGCACTCGGCGGCGTGTTCGAAGCAAAAGCCGTCATGAAAATGGAAAGCCCCGCGACCGTGGCCGCGGGCGCACAGCGTTGGACCGGAGGAACATGTACCCCCTGACACCAGGATCGATCCTGAAGTGGATACGTCGCGTCGGTAGTAACCGGGGGCCAGTGAACGACACGAACATGCGCGGTAAGGCAAACCGGCAGCGCGGGGCGGCGACGGTCATTTTCGCGTTGCTGGTTCCCGTACTCTTCGGAGCCCTTGCGATGGGCGTCGACGTCGGCAAGCTGGTCTACGAGCGCCAGCACCTGAGCAATGCGCTGGACGCCGCCGCACTGGCTGGTGCGTCATACCTCCCCGGCGACCCGGTGGCCGCCCGCAACGCCGCGGCGTCATTCGCCCGGGCCAACGACCCCGCGGCGGCGCCCACGGTCAACTTCTGGTGTGTGGTGGCGTCAACAGGCGCCGGCCGGACCGTGCTGAGCAGCCAGATCCCGAGCGTCTGCAATCCCGGAACGATCGCCGGTGCCAGGTGCAGCGAAACCATTTGCGCGATCCCCTGCATCCCGGGGGGTAGCAACGCCTGCAATTCGATCACCGTGACCGACGATAAGGACGTCGCGTTCAGCTTCGCGCCCGTGATCGGGATTAATACCGGCAACACCGGCTCGCTGGCGTCAGATGCCTGCAAGGGTTCCTGCGGCTCCCAGATCCCGAATCCGATGGATATTGCCATAGTGGCAGACCGAACCGGCAGCATGAGCACCGCGAATCGGGACCTGATGGTCGCCGGGATCAAGAGCACCCTCCAAACCATGACCCGGGATCAGCAATACGTGGCGCTGGGCACAATCCACCGAAGCAAGACATCTCCGGGAAGTTGTATCACCACGCCATCCACGGACAACACAGGTCCTTGGATCCCGGTTCCGTTCTCCAACGACTACACCCAAAACCCCGCAATTCCAGGCGGAACGCCACCACTGAACGCGGGCAGCACGCTGGTCAAGGGCCTGACCTGCCTGTCGGCTTCGAGCGGAGGAACGTATCTGGCGGCGCCGCTGAAAGCCGCCTCGCGGTACGTGCTTGGCACACCCAGCCTGCCCTCGCGCGCTGGAACGGCACGCAAGGCCATCATCCTGGAAACGGACGGCCAACCCAACGAGCAAAACGTCGCGGGATCCGACAACTCATTGAACAACGCAAACGACATCGGGACTACCAACGCGTCAGCTGCGTGCAACAACCTGAACGCGGTCGCAACCAACGCCAAGGCGGCGGGCCTGCTCATCGTGACAGTCGCATTCGGAGACGCAACAAGCGCGCAGTGCGGCAGCGGCGGCGCGTTTGTCCGGAACGTCCTGGCCACCGCGGCGTCGAAGGACTCACACGGCATCCCCAGCGACGCCGACAACGACTGCTCCACAGCGGCGCTCCGGAATATCGAGAACTCCGACGGAGACTTCTTCTTCTGCGCAGCAAGCGGAAACGAACTCGGCCCGATCTTCGTCTCTGCGGTCAATGCGATCAGTTCCAACTCCCGGCTGATACGGATCCCGAGCTGAATGATCGGCCGGCGTGCACGGGGCCGGCCGCAGGAGACCCAGATACCGGACCCCCTTGGACCAGAGCCAAGGGGGTCCTTCTGTGGGCCCGGCTACAGCAATGTTGCATTCTAGGCGCAAGATGCGCGCAGGGAATGTACAGGAAACGTGCAGTTTGGGAAGCCTTGGCACAGGAAGCGGCAAAGGCAATCGTCGGCGTGTCGGCGGTTGCTAAGTTCCTCTCAGTGCTGGTGCAGGGCCAGCCTCCCAACTCGCTCAGGAGTCACCAATGCGTTCCATTCTCTCCAGCTTCGCAGCCCGTCTTCGCCGCGACCAGCGCGGCGCCACCGCCGTCGAATACGGCATCATGGTCTCCCTCATCGCGGTCGTGATCATCGTCGCCGTCACGATGCTCGGCGGCACTTTGGCGACCACATTTGAATCGGTATCGTGCAGCGTCAGCGGTAAGTCGTACACGGCAGCCGTGCCGGCAAGCACCGGTGTGACTGCAGCGGCCTCTTCCTGCCGCTAGTCCGACTGCCAGCGGGTGGCAGTGGCCTTGGGCCGCTGCCACCCTGTCGCATCCAGAGCCCACACTCGAACGGAAGGCGGTCGCCCATGTCCAAAACATCGGAGAGGGGCGCCGTCGCCGTGGAATTCGCTCTTCTCGCGCCAATCCTGGTGATGCTGCTGCTCGGCATCAGCGAATTCGGCCGGGCCTACAACGCCCAGGTCACCCTCTCCAGCGCCGCCCGCGAAGGCGTCCGGGTCATGGCCATCAGCAACAGCCCCAGTGCTGCGCGGACGGCGGCCAGGAATTCAGCCACCGCGCTGAAGCCGGCGCTCAGCGACACCAATATCACCATCACCCCCGCCACCTGCGCCACCGGAATCCAAGTGACCCTCAAGATCACTTATTCGCTCTCGACGATGACCGGCATCGCGGGTCCGTTCACCATGGAAGGCAAAGGAGTCATGCTGTGCGGCGGCTAGCAGCGCCACCAGCCAACGGCGAGCGCGGCGCCATCAGCATCCTGGTCGCGATCCTCATGGTTACCCTGTTGGGGTTCGCGGCGCTGGCGGTCGACGTCGGCATGCTTTATGCCGAGCGGACCCAACTGCGCAACGGGGCTGATGCCGCAGCCCTGGCCATCGCGCAGAAGTGCGCGAAAAACATCAACGACGCCGATTGTTCCACCACCTCCGCCCTCGCCCGCAGCCTCGCCGATAGCAATGCTGCTGACGGGAAAAGCAACGTTGCCGACCTCGTACTGGACAAGGCCGCCCGCACCGTGAAAGTGACAGCCGGGGCACAGGAAACCGGGAAAGCGCCTAACCGGGTTACCCTGTTCTTCGCCCGGGCCTTGGGCCTTTCAAGCGCCGAAGTAACCGCTACCTCCCGCGTGGAGTGGGGAACGCCGTCCACGGGCACGATCCTTCTGCCCCTGGCCATTGCCCAATGCAAGCTCAACCTGCCGCCAGGTTCGCTGGCTGGCGCCGAACAGGTCCTGGACATGGATTCCGGCGGCTGTGGCGAGATCCCGGGTGGCTTCGGCTGGATTTCGGACAGCGATGCAAAATGCGGAGTCACCCTGTCAGCCGGACAAGCAAACAACTCTGGCGTTTGGTTTTCCAGCAACACGGGCGCGAGCGCACCAGGCGAATGCACCGCTGCGGACTTGAGCAAGATGAACGACCAAACAGTCCTTTTCCCGCTGTACGACGTGGCCACCGGCAACGGCTCCAGCGGCAAGTACTACGTGAAGGGATTTGCCGCCTTCCATGTCACTGGTTACCACTTTGCCTCTAACAGCTGGTCATTAGGCGGGACGCTCAAGAACAAGACCATCAGGGGCTACTTCGTGCGATATGTCTCTTTGTCCGACGCCTTCGCACTCGGCGCAGCACCGGACTACGGGACCTCAATAGTCCGCCTTACCATTGGAGTGCCCTAACAGTGAAGTCACGCTTATTGGCAGGAATCGCGGCCCTGGTGCTGGCCGTCGTCGGAGCCATCCTGGTAGTCAGCTACGCGCAGGGCGCCGACAGCAGGGCGGTGCAGGGCCTGCAGCCCGTCACCGTTCTCGTGGTGTCGAAAGCTGTGCCGGCCGGCACGTCGGTCGCGGCCTTGAAAGCATTCGTGACCAGCCAGGATCTTCCCGGAAAAGCCGTCTCGAAGTCGGCTCTCACGAACCTGGACGGGCTGGCCGGCAAAGTCACCGCCGTCGACCTCCTCCCTGGCGAACAGCTCGTCGCCGAGCGGCTGATTGAGCCGGAGGCACTAAAGGCGAGCGGAGCGGTTGAAGTGCCCAAGGGCCTGCAGGAGGTTTCCTTCCAGCTCGAGCCCCAGCGGCTCGTCGGCGGCCGTCTCGCGGCGGGCGACCATGTGGGTGTCTTCATCAACCTCAAGGACGGCGGCCTCGAGGCGAAGGCAGACAAAGAGACTACCAAGCTGACGGTACACAAGGCTCTCGTGACGGCTGTCCAGCGCGCCCCGGTGGTGGCTCCGTCCCCGCAGCCCTCTGCCGCCGGCTCCCCCGCGGAAGCCGAGGACACGTCGCTCCCCACCGGCTCCATGATCGTTACGGTCGCCGTGAATGATATGGACGCCACAAAGATTGTCTATGCCGCAAACTTCACGGAATCGGCCAGCATCTGGCTGAGCAAGGAACCGCTCAACGCCACGGACAGCGGCCGCCCCGGCATCGTAACGCGACCAGAGGTGTACAAATGAGCCGCTTTGTCCTGATTTCGCCGAACACTGATTTCGATGCCCGCGTCCGCCAGGCCCTGGCCGGCGGCCTTCCGGGCGGCCTGCAGACCTTCGCGTTCGTCAATCCCGCGAACCCGGCGGAGCTCTTCGCCAGCCTCAACCAGGAACGGCCCGAGGTCCTGATCTTGGGACCGGACGTGCCGGTGGAGGACGCCCTGCGCCTGGCGACGGTATTCGACGTCCAGCTTCCCGAACTCAGCGTCATCCTGGTAGGTGACCCCGATCCGAACTTCGTCCTGCTGGCCATGCGGGCCGGCATCCGCGACATCCTCAGCCCGGCGGCGGACCCGGCCCAGATCCGGGTGCTGCTGGAGCGGGCCTGCCAGTCATTCGCCACCCGCAACCGAACCACGGCGGCCAGCCAGCCGGACAGCGCGAGGGGGTTGGTGATCGGCGTCTTCTCCCCCAAAGGCGGGGTCGGCAAAACCACGATTGCCACCAACATCGCCATCGGACTCGGCAAAGTGGCGCCCATGGGCGTGGTCATCGTGGACCTGGACCTGCAGTTCGGGGACGTGGCCTCGGGCCTGTACCTGCACCCGGAGCACACCGTGACCGACGCCGTCTCGTCCGCGGCCAGCCAGGATTCCCTCGTCCTCAAAGCCTTCCTCACCGTCCATCCCGGGAGCATCTACGCCCTCTGCGCCCCCCGGACGCCCGAGGAGGCCGACGACATCACACCCCAGCAAGTCACGCGCCTGCTCGAACAACTGGCCGAACAGTTCCAATACGTCGTGGTCGACACCGCACCCGGGCTCCCGGAGGTCGGGCTGGCCGCCCTCGAGCAGTGCACCGACGCCGTCTGGGTGACTGCCATGGACGTGCCGAGTATCCGCGGGCTGCGCTCCGGCCTGGATATCCTCCGGCGCCTGGACCTGCTGCCCGAGACCCGCCACGTGGTGCTGAACATGGCGGACTCGAAGTCCGGGTTGAGCGTCCAGGACGTCGAGGCGACCATCGGCGCGCCCGTGGACGTCAGCATCCCGCGGTCCAAGGCAGTGGCGTTCTCCACCAACCGCGGCATCCCGGTCCTCCAGGACGGACGCAAAGATCCTGCCATCAAGGGACTGAAACAGCTCGTCAACCGGTTCGATCCCGCCTGGCGCGCCACCGCCCAGAAGAAACTGCACCGCCGGGTGGTGGTCTGATGAAACTGTCCGAACGGCTCCGCTCCGCCGAGGGAACGATTGCGTCCGCCCCACGGGCCGAATCCCCGCAGGCCGCATCTCCGTTGGCCATGTCCCCCACCGGAGGAAGCGCGACGACGGCGGCAGCGCCGGCCGCCGTCGTGCTCCAGAAGACTGACCGCCCACCGCTGCCGGCTTTCCCGGAGCACCAGGACTCCCGCGCCCGGGGCCAGCAGCCCGTCGACGCTTTCGCCGCCCTCAAACAGCGGGCCGCCACTGCGTTGTTCGAGCGCATGGGAACCCGCTTCAACGATTCGGCAACCACGGAAGAGGACCTCCGCACCTCCGCGCGGGAGGAGCTGACGCGCATCATCGACGCCGAACAGGTCCCCCTGTCCGCCGAAGAGCGCTCCCGGCTGGTCCGCGACGTGGCCGACGACGTCCTGGGCTACGGCCCGTTGCAGCGCCTCCTGGACGATCCCGCCGTCACGGAAATCATGGTCAACCGGATGGACCAGATCTACGTGGAACGCAACGGCAAACTGACCTTGACGGAGTCGCGGTTCAGCTCCGAGGACCACCTCCGCAAGGTGATCGAGCGCATCGTTTCCAAAGTGGGCCGGCGCATCGATGAGTCCTCGCCCCTCGTGGATGCTCGGCTCGAGGACGGGTCCCGCGTCAATGCCGTTATCCCGCCGCTCGCCGTCGGCGGTTCGTCGCTGACCATCCGAAAGTTCAGCAAGGTGCCGCTGACTGTCCGGAACCTCATCGAGTTCGGCACATTGACGCCGGAAATGGCGGAACTGCTGAACGCCTGCGTGAAGGCCAAGCTCAACATCATCGTCTCGGGCGGCACCGGCACCGGCAAAACGACACTGCTGAACGTCCTTTCCTCGTTCCTGCCCCACGACGAGCGGATCGTGACGATCGAGGACGCCGTCGAACTCCAGATCCAGCAGGAACACGTGGTGCGGCTGGAAAGCCGGCCTTCGAACACTGAGGGCAAGGGCGAGGTGACCATCCGCGAACTGCTGCGGAACTCCCTGCGCATGCGACCGGACCGGATCGTGGTGGGCGAGGTCCGCGGCGGCGAATCGCTGGACATGCTCCAGGCCATGAACACAGGCCACGACGGGTCGCTCTCGACAGTGCACTCCAACTCGCCCCGGGACGCCGTGGCCCGTCTGGAGACGCTGGTGCTCATGGCCGGCATGGACCTGCCGCTGCGCGCCATCCGGGAACAGATCGCCTCGGCCGTCAACCTGATTATCCAGATCTCCCGGCTGCGGGACGGCACCCGGCGGATCACCCACGTCACTGAGGTCCAGGGCATGGAGGGCGACATCGTCACGCTCCAGGATGCCTTCGTGTTCGACTACGCCGCCGGCGTCGACGCCCACGGCCGGTTCCTCGGCAGGCCGGTCCCCACCGGCATCCGTCCGCGTTTCATCGACCGTTTCGAGGACCTGGGCATCCACGTCTCCCCCGCTGTGTTTGCTGCTCCGCTGACCCCGGCCGGAAGGGCGTGATCTGTCCATGACTCTCCTGCCCATCGGCGTCGGCCTGCTTTTCAGCGCAGTGGTGGTCCTGGGATTCGCGCTGCTCTCCCCCGGCGGGGCCAGTGTCCCCCTGGACCGGCGCAGGCCCGTCCAGGGCCAGGCCGACTCGCAGCTGACGCGGTTCGCCGGCTCGGCCGTCCACCTGGTCGACGGATTCTTTTCCGGCCGCAAAGTCCGGCTCTTCAACCGCGAGTCGCTGGAACAGGCCGGCCTGCGCCTGAGCCAGGCCGACTTCTACGTCCTGCTCCTGGCCGGAGCGGTTGCGGGGGGCCTCGCCGGGTTCGTCGTCGCGGGCCCGTTGCTGGCGGTCCTCCTGGTGCTCCTTGCGCCGGTCGTGGGCCACCTCGTGCTCCGCATCCTGGCCGGCAAGCGCCGCACCAAGTTCGACCAGCAGCTCGGCGATACCCTGCAGCTGCTGTCCGGCGGCCTCCGGGCCGGGCACAGCATCATGCGCGCCATTGACGCCGCCGCGTCCGAATCCCAAAGCCCGACGTCGGAAGAGATGCGCCGCGTGGTTACGGAGACCAGCCTGGGCCGGGACCTCCTGGACTCCCTGAGCGACACCGCGGACCGGATGCGGAACGAGGACTTCGTCTGGATCGCCCAGGCCATCCAGATCAACCGCGAAGTGGGCGGGAACCTGGCCGAAGTCCTGGACCAGGTCAACGAGACCATCCGCGAGCGCAGCGAGATCAAAGGACACATCAAATCCCTCGCCGCCGAGGGAAAGTTTTCCGCGTACATCCTCATGGCCATGCCGATCGGGATCGTGGTGATGCTAATGCTGGTCAATCCCGGCTACATGAACCCGATGTTCACGCACCCGCTGGGCTGGGGCATGATGGCCGCCTCCGTCATCCTCATGGCCATTGGCGGGCTGTGGATGCGCAAAATCATCGACCTGAAGTTCTGAGGCGGCTATGGCACCTGCTGTACTTCTTGCCACGCTGCTGGTGGCCTTGCCGCTCGGCTATCTGGCGTGGTCGCTGCTCTCCGTCGACCGGAGGTCACAGCGCGCCATGCGGGAGCTGCTCGCGCTGGGTACCGACCCGGCCGAGCTCACCCATCGGGAGCGCAGCAGTCTGCTGGAACGGGCCGGCTACCGGCTGACTCCCGCGGCGTACGTCCGCAAACTGGACCGGCTGTTGTCCCTCGCCGGGCGCCCCGCGTCGCTGCCGCTGGGCCGCGTGCTCGCGGCCAAGCCGCTCCTTGGGCTGCTGGGCGCCCTGCTGGGCTTCTGGATCAGCGCCAACAGCCCGACGCCGGTCCTCAAGCTCGTGGGAATCTTTGTGTTCCTGCTCGGCTACTTCATCCCCGACCTCCTGCTTTACAGCAGAGGGCAGGAACGCCAGAAGACCATGCAGCTGGAACTGGCCAACACGCTGGACCAGATGCTGATCTCCGTGGAAGCGGGCCTGGGCTTCGAAGGCGCCATGGCCCGGGCCGGCGAGAACGGCAAGGGCCCCCTGGCGGAGGAACTTATCCGGACCCTGCAGGACATGCAGGTAGGGCGCAGCCGGCGCGAGTCATACGTGGCACTGGCGGAACGGACCAACGTGCCCGAGCTGCGCAGCTTCGTCCAGGCCGTGGTCCAGGCCGACACCTACGGCATTGCCATCAGCCGGGTGTTGCGGGTGCAGGCGAAGGTCATGCGGGTCAAGCGCCGGCAACGGGCCGAGGAGAAGGCCATGAAGCTGCCCGTCACCATCCTGTTTCCCCTGCTGTTCTTCATCTTCCCTGTGCTTTTCATCGCCATCCTGGGCCCGGCCGTCATCAACGCCATCGACACGTTCAGCGGCCAGTAAACGGCCGCCGACACGGCCATGGCCGGCACCAGCGGCCGGGATTGGTTCCCCTCGGGAAAGCCTCAGGGTTTCCGCAGGATAGACCGGGCTGCAAGGCATCGGCCGCATCAGCAAGTAGCGTGGTCACATGTCCCTTCCAAGCGCTTGCCCCGACGACGGAGATGCGGGCATTGCCCTCGCTCCCACCACCTCTCCGGGACTGCCGGCGCCTGCCCTCACGGCATCCAGCGCGGCAGCGGCCTTCCCAGAGGTCTTCCCGGAGGTCCTCCCCGAGGACCTGCCGGCGGCCCCGCTCGTGGACCCTGCCGCGCTTCAGGACCTGGGTGCACAGCTGGAAAATCCGGCCGTGGCGAAGGGATTTGCCAGGGACTACACCCGGATGTGGGACCAGCGCTACCGCTCGCTGGCCTCGGCCCTCGAACGCGGGGATCTCGCGGGCTCGATGGACGCTGTGCTGAGCCTGAAGACGTCCTCGGCCATGGTCGGAGGCCTGCGCCTGGCCCAGCTCGCCGGTGAACTGGAGAACGCCCTCAGGGCCGGAGACATTGGCCGCGCACTGTCGCTCCTGCGCGACGTTGCCGCGCGCGGCGGGGAAACCGTCGACGAGCTCCAGTTCAGCTACGTCCTGTGGGACAGCTAGGACCGGCGGGACCGCTGCCGCCTACAGGTTTCCCGGGTGCCGGGCACCGGAAGCCCCTCCGGGGGCTACCGCGCCGGCGACAGCCGGTAGCCCACGCCGCGGACGGTCTGCAGCCAGCGCGGCTGTACGGGGTCCTCGCCGAGTTTCCTCCGCAGGTTGCCGATATGCACCTCGACGGCGCGTTCGTCGGATTCGCTGATGTAGGCGTCCGCCCGGTAGTAATCGCCCCGGACCACGCGCACCAGCTCGGTCTTGGACCGCACGGCGCCGGCGCCCTTCAGGAGCGCCTGCAGCAGGTCGAACTCGCTGCGGGTCAGGCTGACCGCCACGCCGTCGACGCTCACGGACCGGGTCTCGGGGTTCAGGTCCAGGCCGTTGTGGTGCAGCACTGGACTCTGGGACGCTGCAGGGGCGGCGGCCGCCCCAGAATCCAGCGCGGATCCGTCCGCGGCGCCGAGGTCCTGCCGGGGCCGGCGCATCATGGCACCCACGCGCGCGCGCAGCTCCCGGGGCCGGAATGGCTTCGCCAGGAAATCATCAGCCCCGGTATGAAACGCCGTCAGGGTGTCCAGTTCGTCGGTTCGCGCTGTCAGCATGACCACGTACGCGTCACTGAACTGCCGGATCCGGCGCAGCACCTCGAAACCGTCGATGTCGGGAAGCCCGACATCGAGGGTGACCACGCTTGCCTCCCGCGCCCTGACGACGTCGACCCCTTCACGTCCGCCGGCCGCCGAGTGGACTTCGAACCCTGCCTGGCTCAATACGGCTTCGACAAGGTTCCGAACATCTTCGTCGTCTTCTACAACGACGGCGACTCCCATGTCGGTCATGGCCCCCCTCATGTGTCACGCTACGCTGCCGTTCGCGGATGCGGCGGCAGCAATTATCTCGCCGGTCCCCACCAGCAATGTCAGAATACCCACCCTAAGGGGCAAATTCGCGGCTGCCCGGTAACAGAAATGGCAAAACTTCGATTTATGTCAAATTTGCGTGACACAGGGTGTAAAACTGGAGCAACGAGAAGGGGGCACGGCGTCTTTGCTTAGACAGCGGCTGATCCGCAGTGTGGATCGACACGGGAAGGCTTTGGGGCCGCGCGGGCGGGTCCTCGTATGCCAGTTGCCGCTGGCCGTGATGCTGGCCGGAATCGTCATGGCTGCCCCGGCCGCCTGGCCCGGCCTTCCGGACAGCATCCTGTGCCGCTACGCCTTTGCCCTGCAGGCCGCCCTCCTGGTGGCCTGCGTACTGGTCCCCTGGCAGCGTTTTGGGCCGTTGGCCCCGCTCGTCATCCCTGTCCTGGACCTGGTTGCGATTGGGCTGCTCCGGGACGGCACCACCGCCGGGCTGCCGGATCCCGGTGTGCTCTCCGTCTTGCCCGTGGTGTGGATTTCGGCGTCCAGGCTCTCCGCCCCCGCGAGCCTTTCACTGAGTTTCTCGGTGCCCCTCCTGGCCGCCCTGCCCTGGCTCCTGGCGGACCGATCGGCACCGCTTGCGGCCCGCACGGCCGAAGCCCTGCTGGTGCCCCTGATGATGCTCGCGGTGTCCCTGGCCATGCGTTTCGCGCGGGCGCGCCTGCGGCGCGAGCAGCGGCGGATCAGGTCCAAGGAAGCCGAGCTGGAGGTCCTGCTCGCGGACAGCCGGGAGCGCGAACGGCTCCTGAACACCATTCTTGACACCGTCGACGTCGGGATCGTGGCAGTGGACGCCAGCGGCCGCCGGCTGCTGACGAACACGTGGCAGGCCGAACTCGAGGAATCCGCGGCCGCGGCGCCCCGTCCTACGGCCGAAGCGGCGGGGGAAGTACTGCCGGAAGAAGAGGGCCAACTCGTGCTGACCGGGCAGGACCGAAGCACCCCCCTGCCGCTGGAGCGCCGTCCCATCCGGCGGGCGCTTGCCGGCGAGTCGTTTGCCGACTACCTTGTCTGCTTCGGTGAGGAAGCGGCCAGCCGCGTGGTCTCTACCGGGGCCCGGCCCCTGAAGAACGACGCCGGCGACTTCCGCGGCGCCGTGGTGGTCTTCAACGAGGTCACCGGCCTGGTGGACGCCCTCGCAGCGAAGGACGAGGTCGTCTCCACTGTCTCCCACGAATTCCGCACGCCGTTGACGTCCATCATCGGCAACCTGGACCTGGTGCTCGCCGACACCGAGGGCCTGGACAGTCCGGTGGTCCGCCGCGTCGAAGTGGCGCTGCGCAACGCGGAGCGGCTGCTGGCCCTGGTCTCGGATCTTCTCATGTCCGCCAGCGCCGCGGTCCATGTCCATCCGCGCCGCACCGACCTCGCCGGCATCGTGGAGGCGAGCCTCGGCTCGGCCCAGGCCCACGCCCAGGCGTCCCGCGTCTGCCTCGCCACGGACGTCCAGGGTCCGCTCTGGGCCCACGTGGACCCGCTCCGGATCAGCCAGGCCCTGGACAACCTGGTTTCCAACGCGATCAAGTACTCGCCCGACGGCGGATCGGTGCGGGTCTCCGCCAGCTCCGGCGACGGCCTGGTGCGCCTTCACGTCGAGGACACCGGGATGGGCATGACCGCCGCCGACGCCGGGCGGGTCTTCACCCGTTTCTTCCGCAGCCCGGCCGTCCGGGACGGATCCATTCCGGGCGCCGGCCTGGGGCTGTCCATCACCAAGGCCATCGTGGAAGGGCACGGCGGATCCATCTCGTGCCGCACCAGTCCGGGCCACGGCAGCACCTTCACCCTCGAGCTTCCCGCCTAATTTAGGCCCGCAGGGCGCACCGCCTATTCGTGGCCACATGGCCGTGGTGGCGTCAAAGTTTCCCGACCTTTGGTGGCCGACGCCGGCGTGTTGCGCCGACCCGCCGGCGTAGAGCGGCCTCGCTCCGGCAAAGGTGGGGAAAATCGGTGGCGCAGCTTAGGCCCGCAGTGCCCGCGTCAGTTCGGCCCGGGCCAGCATGCCGCTCTCTGTCGGGTAGGCCACTTCCTCGAGCACCAGCGGGTGCGGGGCTGCGAGCACGGAGCGGGCGTCGCGCTGCCGGGCGAGGAGCCGCTCGTAGAGCCATTCCGGGGCCTCTTCGCCCTCCCCCACGTACAACGCCGAGCCCACCAGGGAGCGGACCATGTTGTGGCAGAACGCGTCAGCCTGAACGGTGACGACAATGACCCCATCCGTGCCGCGCTCGAATTCGAAGCGCTGCAGTTCACGGATGGTCGTGGCCCCCTCGCGGGGCTTGCAGTACGAGCGGAAGTCCTGCAGGCCCAGCAGCGGCGCGGCGCCCTCGTTGAGGAGCCCGACGTCCAGCGGAACCTTGTGCCACAGGGTCGAGGCGCGTCCCAGCGGGTCCCACAGCGCGGGGCCGTCCGCGATCCGGTACGAATAGCGGCGCCAGAGGGCGGAGAACCGGGCATCGAAGCCAACGGGTGCCACGCCCACCCGGTGCACCTCGATGGCGCCGCTGAGGTCGCCCAGGCCACGGCTCAAGGCACCGCGGATACGGCGGAGCAGGGCGACGGCGGGATCCAGTTCGGCGCCCCGGTTCAGGCCCAGCCACTCCGCCTCGCTGAGGTCCAAGTGGACCACCTGGCCGCGGGCGTGCACCCCGGCGTCGGTGCGCCCGGCAACCGTAACCCGGACGGGCCGCCGGATCAGCAGCGCGAGGGCCTCCTCCAGGACGCCCTGGACGGTGCGCAGTCCCGGCTGCACGGCCCACCCGCTGAACGGGCCGCCGTCGTACGCCACATCCAGCCGGATACGCAAAAACCCGCCGCCCCCCAAGACGGGGGCAGCGGGTTTGAGCTCGTTCATAGACTTAAGTCTATAAGAAAGATTTAGCGAATTACTTCGCGTCCTTCTCGGACTCAGCGGCTGCTTCCTCAGCGGCCGGAGCCTCTTCGGTAGCGGCTTCGGTCTCAGCGACTGGAGCCTCTTCGGTCTCAGCAGCCTCTTCGGTCTCGGCAACCGGAGCTGCGTCGGCCTTTTCGGCGTCCTTCTTGTCAGCGTCGCGCTTGGCAGCAGAGGTAGCCTCGGCTACCACGGCCTGCTTTGCGGAAACCGGCTCGAGAACCAGTTCGATGACAGCCATGGGAGCGTTGTCGCCCTTGCGGTTGCCGATCTTGGTGATGCGGGTGTAGCCGCCATCGCGGTTTTCCACTGCCTGTGCAATGTCGGTGAACAGCTCGTGGACGACGCCCTTGTTGCTGATCAGGCCGAGTACACGACGGCGGGACGCGAGGTCGCCACGCTTGGCGAAAGTCACCAGGCGCTCGGCGTACGGCTTCAGGCGCTTGGCCTTGGTCACCGTGGTGGTGATCCGCTTGTGCTCGAAAAGTGCGGCGGACAGGTTCGCGAGCATAAGACGCTCGTGAGCCGCTCCGCCTCCGAGGCGCGGACCCTTAGCGGGGGTAGGCATTATAGTTTCTCCTCATTGGAAGCCGTTGGGCTGCGCACACCAGGGTGCATCCAGCCAGCCGGCCAAGATCTGTTGGTTAGAGCTCGTCGTCGCTGAACGCGGCGTCGTCCTCTTCGATGGCTGCGGCACGTGCTGCGAGATCGAAACCGGGAGGGGAGTCCTTGAGGGACAGGCCCAGTTCGACCAGCTTGGCCTTGACCTCATCAATGGACTTCGCGCCGAAGTTGCGGATGTCCATGAGGTCAGCCTCGGAGCGGGCAACGAGTTCACCCACGGTGTGGATGCCCTCACGCTTGAGGCAGTTGTAGGAACGGACCGTCAGGTCCAGATCCTCGATCGGCAGTGCCATGTCGGCTGCCAGGGCAGCGTCCGTCGGCGACGGACCGATCTCGATACCTTCAGCTGCGGTGTTCAGCTCGCGGGCCAGACCGAACAGTTCCACCAGGGTGGTACCTGCCGAAGCAACGGCGTCGCGCGGGGCGATTGCCTGCTTGGTCTCGACGTCGACAATGAGCTTGTCGAAGTCAGTGCGCTGCTCAACACGGGTAGCTTCCACGCGGAAAGTAACCTTCAGAACCGGCGAGTAGATCGAGTCGACCGGGATGCGGCCGATCTCGGAGTCGCCGGACTTGTTCTGAGCTGCCGAAACGTAGCCGCGACCGCGCTCGATGGTCAGTTCGAGTTCGAACTTGCCCTTCGAGTTCAGCGTGGCAATGTGCAGATCCGGGTTGTGGAATTCGACGCCGGCCGGCGGAGCGATGTCCGCGGCGGTGACGACTCCCGGTCCCTGCTTGCGCAGGTAAGCAACAACCGGCTCGTCGTGCTCGGAGGAAACCGACAGGTTCTTGATGTTCAGGATGATCTCAGTGACATCTTCCTTGACACCCGGAACCGTGGTGAACTCGTGCAGCACGCCATCGATCCGGATGCTCGTTACAGAGGCACCGGGGATGGAGGAGAGCAGGGTACGGCGGAGGGAGTTTCCGAGGGTGTAACCAAAGCCCGGCTCCAGCGGTTCGATGATGAACCGTGAGCGGTTTTCGGAGACGACCTCTTCGGAGAGGGTGGGGCGCTGTGCAATGAGCACTTAGGTTTCCTTTCGGCGAGCATCCGCTATATGACGCAACACAGGTGGTGGAAAGATCGGTCTGAAGACTTAACGCGGCCGGGCCTGCCCGGACCGGTGAGGGTCCGGGCAAGCTCCTGGGCGCTGGAAAGCCTTAGACGCGGCGGCGCTTCGGCGGACGGCAGCCGTTGTGGGCGCTGGGGGTGACGTCCTGGATGGAGCCAACCTCGAGGCCAGCGGCCTGCAGCGAGCGGATGGCGGTTTCGCGTCCGGAACCCGGTCCCTTGACGAACACGTCAACCTTGCGCATGCCGTGCTCCTGTGCACGCTTTGCGGCGGCTTCGGCGGCCATCTGGGCAGCGAACGGGGTGGACTTACGCGAGCCCTTGAAGCCAACCTCACCGGACGAAGCCCAGGAGATGACAGCACCGTTCGGGTCCGTGATGGACACGATGGTGTTGTTAAAGGTGCTCTTGATGTGCGCCTGGCCCAGCGCGATATTCTTCTTGTCCTTCTTACGCGGCTTGCGAACCGCGCCACGAGTCTTCGGGGGCATTTTTTCTCCTACAGAAAGTTATCGGGGGAAAACCGAGTTAATCCCTCAGGGATTAACGGGCCTTCTTCTTGCCTGCGACGGTGCGCTTCGGACCCTTGCGGGTACGCGCGTTCGTCTTCGTACGCTGACCGCGCACTGGCAGGCCCTTGCGGTGGCGAATACCTTCGTAGCTGCCGATTTCAACCTTGCGGCGGATATCAGCGGCTACTTCGCGGCGAAGGTCACCCTCAACCTTGTAGTTGCCTTCAATGTAGTCACGCAGCTCAACCAGCTGCGCGTCGGTCAGGTCCTTGACCCGAACGTCAGCGCTGATGCCGGTAGCAGCCAGGGTTTCGTGTGCACGGGTCTTGCCCACGCCGTAGATGTAAGTAAGCGCAATTTCCAGCCGCTTTTCGCGGGGAATGTCTACGCCAGCGAGACGAGCCATATTGGCAGTACTCCTTGTATAAACCGGAGGTCGTAGGCAGTACACCCGCATGTTCAGTGCGGCCCCAGCCTCCGACCGGGGGTTAGCTGTCCGGGCTCATACGTCCCAGTTCAGCTTGTGCTGCCTTTATTTACTTGCGTGGGTTAGCAACCCAGGATTTCCTGTGAAGGAAATTAGCCCTGGCGCTGCTTGTGGCGCGGGTTCTCGCAGATCACCATGACCCGGCCATTACGGCGGATCACTTTGCACTTTTCGCAGATCTGCTTGACGCTCGGCTTGACCTTCATGGCGTTCCTTTGCGTGTTGCAGTTGGTCAGCTGGACCGGCCCTCGGCTGTTGCCCTGGCCGCCCAGCGTTTACTTGTAGCGGTAGACGATACGACCACGTGTCAGGTCGTAAGGGCTCAGCTCCACCACTACGCGGTCCTCGGGGAGGATCCTGATGTAGTGCTGGCGCATCTTTCCAGAGATGTGTGCCAGAACGATGTGCTTGTTGGTGAGCTCAACGCGAAACATCGCATTGGGCAGCGCCTCGGTCACAACGCCCTCGATCTCAATGACCCCGTCCTTCTTGGCCATACCCTCCGCTAACTGTTGTTGCCGCAGCCTCCCGGTTTGCACCGGTCATGACCGCGGACGTTTTTGATTGATTGGCTGGTGCCACCCGACCCCAAAAGGGCACAACGGGGCAGACAACCAACAGACAACACTACGCCATCGCGGCCCGATTGTTAAATCCGAAGTTAAATCCGCCCATCGTAGCGCACTCAGCGTCCGTACGCACCTAGCGTCCCGGCCGCCGTCGTCACTGCCTCCGCCTGCGAGATCCCGTCGAGGATGGCCAGCCGGACGACGTCGGCGGCCGCGCTCTGCAGGGTAATGAGGCTGATCTGCCGGGCCGCCGGGGTGCTGCGGTCAAGCGCGACGGCGCCCGTCGCCAGCGCGAACACGGTATCGCCGTCGGCGAGGGTGTGGCTTGGATTCAAAGCCCGGGCCAGTCCGGCATGGGCCGCCGAGGCGGTGCGTTTGCAGTCCGCCTTGTCCAGGACGGCGTCCGTGGCGACGACGACGAGCGTGGTGTTGAGCGGCGGGGGCGTACCGCCAACGCCGTAGTCTGCGGCTTCGGCCTCACCTCCCGCCCCAACAGCCGAAACCCTCTGCGTGCTCGCTCCTTCGTCGCTTAGACGCACGCTGCCGGGTTCCGCCTGCTGCGGCGATGTGCCCCACGGCAGTCCGAGCGCGTTGACGACCGCAATGGCGCCGACGGTCACCCCGTTTTCTAGGGTGAGGGAGGCTGTGCCCACTCCCCCTTTGTACGTGCCCCTGCCGATTGCCGCTCCTGTGCCGGCGCCGACGTTGCCGCGTTCGACGTCGTGCCCTTCCGGCTGCCCGGCGGCGGCGGCCGTCGCCGCGTAGCCCATCGCCTCTCCAGGGCGGGCGGAGAAATCGCCGCCGCGGCCCAGGTCGAAAATCGCGGCCGCCGGCACGATCGGAACAAGCCCGCCGGGGACCGTGAAGCCTCGGCCGTTCTCCTCGCACCAGCGCATGGCGCCGCCCGCGGCTGCGAGGCCAAAGGCGCTGCCCCCGGTCAGGACCACGGCGTCCACGGTCTGGGACAGCGTGGTGGGATCCAGTGAGTCCGTCTCGTGCGTCGCAGGCCCGCCGCCCCGGACGTCGACCGAGCCGACGGTGCCCGGCGGCGGGAGAACCACAGTCACTCCGCTCAGCCAGCCGTCGCCGGACTTCTGGACATGGCCTATCCGGATGCCGGCCACATCTGTGATGGCTCCTGTTGCTCCCATGGCTCCATTGTGCGCCCCGGTTGACCTGCGACACGCAAAATCCCTGGCGCTACCGTATTCCGGTGTCGCCAGGGATTTTGCGCGTCGCCAGAAAAACTCGCGAGTCGCCGTGTGAGTCGGGCCTAGGGAATCGGGACGGGCACGACGCCGAGCGGCGCCAGTTTCGCCGCTCCCCCGTCAGGTGCCGAGAGGACCCAGATCCCCTTCTCGTGCACGGCCACCGAGTGCTCCCACTGGCAGGAGCGCTTGCCATCCGTGGTGACGACGGTCCAGTCGTCGTCCAGGATTGCGGTCTCGATGCTGCCCCGGACCAGCATGGGCTCGATTGCGAGGCACAGCCCCGGGCGGATCTTCGGCCCGCGGTGGCCGGTGCGGTAGTTCAGCACGTCCGGCGCCATGTGCATCTCGGAGCCGATTCCGTGCCCTACATAGTCCTCCAGGATGCCCAGCGGTTTGCCCGGCACGGAGGAGACGTAGTCGTCCACGGCGTTGCCGATATCGCCCACGAATTTCCCGGTGGCCAGGGCTGCGATGCCACGCCACATGGCTTCCTCGGTAACCTCGGAGAGGCGAACGTCTTCGGGATCGGCGGTGCCGACAATCACGGTCCGCGCCGAATCGGAGTGCCAGCCGTCCACGATCGCGCCGCCGTCGATCGAGATGATGTCGCCGTCCGCCAGGACCCGGCCGCCGGGGATGCCGTGCACCACCTCTTCGTTCACCGAGGTGCAGATCGTGGCCGGGAACCCGTGGTAGCCGAGGAAGTTGGACTTGGCGCCGGCGTCCTGGAGCACGGCGGCGAAGACCTCATCCAGCCGGGCAGTGGTGACGCCGGGGGCCGCGGCGGCCACCGCCGCATCCAGTGCCCGGCTCAGGACCAGTCCGGCCTCGTGCATCGTGCGCATCTGGGCGTTGGTCTTGTATTCAATGCGTGCCTGGCCGAATGCCATCGCTACCTCAAAATTTTCTCTCGCGGTCCGGGCGGGCTGGATCCCGGACCTCCACCATGGGTCATCAACCCAAGTCTTCAAGCTCTATTCTCCCGTACCGGTTCAACGGTTCGGAACGGGCTCGCTGCGGGGCCGCCCAACGCCGAAGGGCGCGTTCCGTACCCGATGGTACGGAACGCGCCCTTCTGCACTGCGTCTCTGTTCTGCGTCAGCCGCAATGAGCATGCGTGGATCAGGGGGTGAGGATCAGGCGGCCTGGGCCGACTTGATCGCTTCCATGACGCGCTCGGTGACTTCGTCGATGGCACCGATGCCGTCCACCTGGGTCAGGATGCCGCGTTCGGCATACTTGGCCACCACAGGTTCGGTCTGCTCGTGGTACAGGTCCAGCCGGTGACGGATAACGCCTTCGTTATCGTCGCTGCGGCCGGTTTCCTTGGCACGGCCCAGGAGGCGGGTAACCAGTTCCTCGTCGTCAGCGGTGAGCTGGAGCACGACGTCGAGCTTCTGGTCAGCGCCAGCGAGGATGTCTTCGAGGTAGTCCACCTGCGCGGTGGTGCGCGGGTACCCGTCGAGCAGGAAGCCTGCCTCGACGTCGTCCTCATTGAGGCGGTCGCGCACCATCTTGTTGGTGACGCTGTCCGGGACGAAGTCGCCGGCGTCCATGTACTTCTTGGCTTCGACGCCGAGCGGAGTCTCACCCTTGACGTTGGCGCGGAAGATGTCTCCGGTGGAGATCGCAACGACGCCGAGGCGTTCTGAAATGCGTTCCGCCTGCGTTCCCTTGCCGGACCCGGGAGGTCCGATAATCAACATTCTCGTCATCGCAAAAGCCCTTCGTAGTGACGTTGCTGTAGTTGCGCATCAATCTGCTTCACGGTCTCCAGACCGACGCCCACCATGATCAGGATCGAGGTGCCGCCGAACGGGAAGTTCTGGTTCGCGTTAATCAGGACCAGTGCAACCAGCGGGATCAATGCCACGAAGCCGAGGTAGAAGGCGCCGGGCAGGGTGATCCGGGATAGGACGTACTGAAGATAGTCCGCGGTCGGCTTGCCGGCGCGGATGCCCGGAATGAAGCCGCCGTACTTCTTCATGTTGTCCGAGACCTCTTCGGGGTTGAAAGTAATCGCAACATAGAAGTAGGTGAAAAACACAATCATGGCGAAATACAGTGCCATATAGATCGGGTGGTCGCCCTTGGTGAGGTTGTTGTTGATCCACTCAACCCAGGGCTGTACCGGCTCGCCGGCCTTGGGCTGGTTGAACTGTGAGATCAGCCCCGGCAGGTAGAGCATGGACGAGGCGAAGATGACGGGCACGACGCCGGCCATGTTCACCTTGATGGGGATGTAGGTGCTGGTTCCGCCGACCGTGCGGCGGCCGATCATCCGTTTGGCGTACTGCACCGGGATCCGGCGCTGGGACTGCTCCACGAAGACCACGAGTGCCACGGTGAGCAGGCCGATGATGAGGACCAGGAAGAACGTGCCGGGGCCCTGTGCCTTCCAGATCGCACCGAGCGAGCCGGGGAAGCCTGCGGCGATGGACGTGAAGATCAGCAGGGACATGCCGTTGCCGACGCCCTTTTCCGTCACGAGCTCGCCCATCCACATGATCAGGCCTGTGCCGGCCGTGAGCGTGATGATGATCAGGACCGTGGTGACGATCGAGCTGTCCGGGATGATGGGCAGCTGGCAGTTAGGCAGCAGCTGGCCGGAGCGTGCCAGCGACACCAGTGTCGTGGCATTGAGCAGGCCAAGTGCGATCGTGAGGTAGCGGGTGTACTGGGTCAGTTTCGACTGCCCTGACGCGCCCTCCTCGTACAGCTGCTGGAAACGGGGAATGACCACCCGGAGCAGCTGGACGATGATGCTGGCGGTGATGTACGGCATGATGCCGAGGGCAAAGATGGACACCTGCAGCAATGCACCGCCGCTGAACAGGTTGACGAGCTGGTAGATCCCGCCCGAGGTCTGACCGTTCTGCAAGCATTGCTGGACATTCTGGTAGCTCACACCAGGCGAGGGGATGAAGGCACCCAAGCGGAAGATTGTGATGATTCCCAGCGTGAACAACAACTTGCGTCGCAGATCAGGCGTGCGAAAGGCCCGGCCAAATGCGCTAAGCAAGCGTCCTCCTGAGTAATAAGTAAAGTCGTGTGAGACAGGTCAAATAAACCCAACAACCGAGTCTAACGGGTGGATGCGCCCCGCGAACAATCGGCGGGGCCCGGAAAATGAAAAAAACTCCCGGCACCGGGGGCCTGAGCCCCTGGTACCGGGAGTTTCAACAACGGGCAACTGCCCCGCCGCCTCGTTAGAGGGCGGTGGTGCTTCCGCCTGCTGCAGCAATCTTGTCAGCAGCGCTGGCCGAGAATGCGTGGACGGTGACGTCAACCTTGACGGTGATGTCGCCGGTGCCCAGCACCTTGACGGGCTGGTTCTTGCGAACGGCACCCTTTTCGACCAGGTTCTCCACGGTGACAGCGCCACCTTCCGGGAACAGCTCGTTGAGCTTGTCCAGGTTTACAACCTGGTACTCAACCCGGAACGGGTTCTTGAAGCCGCGCAGCTTCGGCAGGCGCATGTGCAGCGGCAGCTGGCCGCCGGCAAAGCCAGCCTTGATCTGGTAGCGGGCCTTCGTACCCTTGGTACCGCGACCAGCGGTCTTACCCTTGGAACCTTCACCACGACCAACACGGGTCTTGGCGGTCTTGGCACCCGGGGCGGGACGCAGGTGGTGAACCTTCAGTGCGTTCTGCTTCTCAGCGGCGCCCTGTGCCTTTTCGGCGGTGTTCTTCTCTGCCATTTACTTCGCCTCCTCTACCTTTACCAGGTGCGGAACCGTGTTGAGCATCCCGACGGTCACGGCGTCGGCGGTGCGGACAACGGTGTGTCCGATCCGCTTCAGGCCGAGGGACCGCAGGGTGTCGCGCTGGTTCTGCTTGCCGCCAATGGCGGACTTGATCTGAGTGATCTCCAACTTTGCGTCGGAGACAAGCACGTTCTTAGCCATGACTCAGACACCTGCCTTCTGGTTCAGGAGCGCCTTGACCATTGCCGGCGGGGCGATCTCGTCGAGCGGGAGGCCGCGGCGTGCTGCCACTGCTGCCGGCTCTTCGAGGCGCTTCAGCGCGTCAACGGTCGCGTGAACGATGTTGATGGCGTTGGAAGAACCGAGCGACTTGGAGAGGATGTCGTGGATGCCCACGCACTCCAGTACTGCACGGACCGGGCCACCGGCGATAACACCGGTACCGGCGGAAGCCGGGCGCAGCATGACGACGCCTGCGGCGGCCTCACCCTGAACGCGGTGGGGGATGGTGCTGCCGATGCGGGGAACGCGGAAGAAGGACTTCTTGGCCTCTTCAACGCCCTTCGCGATAGCGGCAGGAACTTCCTTTGCCTTGCCGTAGCCGACGCCGACCATGCCGTTGCCGTCACCGACGACGACGAGGGCGGTGAAGCTGAAGCGACGACCACCCTTGACGACCTTGGAAACGCGGTTGATGGTTACGACGCGCTCTACGAACTGGCTCTTCTCGGCCTCGCGGCCGCCGTCACGGCCACCACGGCCGCCACGGTCGCCACGGCCCTGGCCGCGGTCGCCACGCTCGCCACGACGAGCGCCACCACGGCGGTCGTCAGTGGTAGCAGGCGCAGCGGTCTCAGTTGCCGGAGCAGCTACAGCTTCAGTCACCTGAATGTCCTTTTCGTTATTTTCGGTCACAGTGCCAGCCCACCTTCACGTGCGCCGTCAGCGACGGCGGCGATCCGGCCGTGGTACTTGTTACCACCGCGGTCGAAGACAACTGCTTCGATACCGGCAGCCTTGGCACGCTCGGCGACCAGTTCGCCAACGCGCTTGGCCTTGGCGGTCTTGTCACCGTCGAATGCACGAAGGTCGGCTTCCAGTGTGGAGGCGCTTGCCACGGTCAGGCCCTTGGTGTCATCGACAACCTGGACGAATACGTGACGTGCGGAGCGGTTGACGACCAGACGCGGGCGTACAGCCGTTCCGGAGATGCGCTTGCGGATACGAAGCTGGCGGCGGCTGCGCTGGGCAGACTTGCTCTTGTTCGTACGCTTCTTGTTAATTGCGATCGCCATGGTTACTTACCAGCCTTTCCGACCTTGCGGCGGATGACTTCGCCTGCGTAACGGATGCCCTTGCCCTTGTAGGGGTCCGGCTTCCGCAGCTTGCGAATGTTGGCAGCAACCTCGCCGACCTGCTGCTTGGAGATACCTGAAACAGAGAGCTTGGTCGGGGTCTCAACTGCAAAGGTGATGCCGTTCGGTGCCGAGACGTTGACCGGGTGGCTGTAGCCCAGAGCGAACTCCAGGTCAGAACCCTTGGCCTGGACGCGGTAACCGGTACCGACAATCTCAAGCTTCTTCTCGTAGCCTGCGGTGACACCCTGGATCATGTTGGCGATCAGGGTGCGGGTCAGGCCGTGCAGCGAACGTGAGGCGCGCTCGTCGTTCGGGCGGGCGACAGTCAGGGTGCCATCTTCCAGGGAAACCTCGATCGGGCTGGCCACAGTGTGGCTCAGCTCGCCTTTGGAACCCTTGACGCTGACGACAGAGCCGTCAACCTTGACCTCAACGCCGGCAGGAACGGTGATGGGGAGACGTCCAATACGTGACATTATTCTCTTCCTTTCCCGTTACCAGACGTAAGCGAGGACTTCGCCGCCCACGCCCTTCTTGCCGGCCTGCTTGTCAGTCAAGAGGCCGGAAGAGGTGGACAGGATTGCGACACCCAGGCCACCGAGCACGTGCGGCAGGTTGGTGGACTTTGCGTAAACGCGCAGTCCCGGCTTGGAAATACGACGAACGCCAGCGATTGAACGCTCGCGGTTCGGACCGAACTTGAGCTCGAGGGTCAGCTTCTTGCCAACCTCAGCGTCTTCTTCTTTCCAGGAGGCGATGTAACCTTCAGCCTTCAGGATGTCGGCAACGCGTGCCTTGAGCTTGCTGTACGGCATGGTCACGGAATCGTGGTATGCCGAGTTAGCGTTGCGCAGACGCGTAAGCATGTCTGCGACGGGATCTGTCATTGTCATGTGGGCTCTTGCCCTTCCTCATAACGGTTTCCGCCGTGCTGGTTGTCCCGAACAGAATTCGGAAAGGAGCGCGGGCGGACCTTTTACGTAGCTAGATTAGTCTTCGGTCTTGAACGGGAAGCCAAGCGCCTTCAGCAGCGCGCGGCCTTCGTCGTCGGTCTTGGCAGTGGTCACGACGGTGATGTCCATACCGCGAACGCGGTCAATGGAATCCTGGTCGATCTCGTGGAACATAACCTGCTCGGTCAGACCGAAGGTGTAGTTGCCGTTGCCATCGAACTGCTTGCCGCTGAGGCCACGGAAGTCGCGGATACGCGGCAGGGCCAGCGTGACCAGACGGTCCAGGAATTCCCACATGCGGTCCCCACGCAGAGTTGCGTGTGCACCGATCGGCATGCCTTCGCGCAGCTTGAACTGTGCGATCGACTTGCGGGCCTTGGTTACCTGCGGCTTCTGGCCGGTGATCAGGGTCAGATCGCGGACAGCGCCGTCGATCAGCTTGGAGTCCTTGGCGGCATCTCCAACACCCATGTTCACAACGACCTTCACCAGGCGGGGAACCTGGTTGACGTTCTGGTACTTGAATTCCTCAGTCAGCGTGTTCTTGATGGAATCGGCGTACTTGGTCTTCAGACGAGGAACGATCTTGCTTGCCGGAGTCTCGAGAGTCTCAGTCATTAGATGTCCTTCCCTGAGCTCTTGGCCACGCGGACGCGCACGTCACGCTTCACGCCATCGCGCTCAACGGTCTCGGTGCGGAAACCGACGCGGGTGGGCTTCTTGGTGGACGGGTCAACCAGAGCCACGTTGGAGATGTGGATCGAAGCCTCGACGACCTCGATGCCACCGGTCTTGGTGCCGCGCTGCGACTGACCGACCTTGGTGTGCTTGGTTACGCGGTTAATGCCTTCAACCAACACGCGGTTGGTCTCCGGGTACACGCGCAGAACCTTGCCCTGCTTACCCTTGTCGCCGCCGCGCTCAGCCTTGGCGCCAGTGATGACCTGAACGAGGTCACCCTTTTTGATCTTAGCCATGGACTAGAGCACCTCCGGAGCCAGAGAAACGATCTTCATGAACTTCTTGTCGCGAAGTTCACGACCAACCGGTCCGAAGATACGGGTACCGCGGGGGTCACCGTCGTTCTTCAGGATGACGGCTGCGTTCTCGTCAAACTTGATGTAGGAACCATCCGCACGGCGGCGTTCCTTCTTGGTACGGACGATGACAGCCTTGACGACGTCGCCCTTCTTTACGTTGCCGCCCGGAATTGCGTCCTTGACGGTAGCGACGATTACGTCGCCAATGCCTGCGTAGCGACGGCCAGATCCACCGAGAACGCGAATGGTAAGGATTTCCTTAGCACCCGTGTTGTCGGCGACCTTGAGTCGCGACTCCTGCTGAATCACTATTTACTCCTTGCGTCGCGCTGGTTCTCAGACCGAAAATCTTCCTACGGAATGAGCCTTGCGGAACGGTTGATCGGGGTGTCTCTTGACCTGCCTGGATTTTGCCAGACCAGGCCTAAACGCCCGTGCCAAAAACATTTGCTTCCCAGGCGGTTCCCGACGAGTCGGGGCGCAAGGGGGCACTATGCCGTGGCACGATTGTTTACGAGGTTGATGACGGCGCGCAAACGGCGCCATACAAACTCAAAATCTTAGCACGTTTTGGGCGTATCCCCATATCACAGCCATGGAGCCCGCACACCCCCTCCCGCGCAGCCGCGACGCCGCCACGCCGGACAGGCTTTGGGCCAGCCCGCCGCCGCGCACCCCGGGAACCCGGCCCGCCGGCGTCGTAAGCCCCCCAGTCGTAAGCCCCCCAAAGGCTGCTTCGCGTGACGGGCACGGTAGACGGCTGCCGCCGGTCGCAGGCTGCCGGCTGCGGCGGCTGCCGGCAACGCAGAAGCCCCCGCTCCCCCAAAGGGGAACGAGGGCTTCCGCTGTATCACCAGACAAAAAGGTGCAGGTGTTACTTGGCCTTCTCGAGGATCTCGACCAGACGCCACCGCTTGGTAGCGGACAGCGGGCGGGTCTCGGCGAGGAGCACGAGGTCGCCGATGCCGGCGCTGTTCTCTTCGTCGTGAGCCTTGATCTTGGCGTTGCGGCGGATGACCTTGCCGTAGAGGGCGTGCTTCACGCGGTCTTCGACCTGGACAGTGATGGTCTTTTCCATCTTGTCCGAGACGACGTAGCCGCGCTTCGTCTTACGGTAACCGCGCTCGTCAGCCTTGGCTGCGTCGGAAACAGTTTCCGTCACGTTCTCGTCCTTTTCACTCACTTGGCATCCTCCTCGGATTCAACCGTTTCAGCCTTCTCAGCCTTCTTGGTTGCAGCCTTCTTGGACTTCTTCTCTTCCTTGGCTTCCACAACCGGTGCGGCAACCTCGGCACGAATGCCGAGCTCGCGCTCACGGAGAACGGTGTAGATGCGGGCGATGTCCTTCTTTACCGCGCGCAGACGACCGTGGTTCTCCAGCTGACCGGTGGCGGACTGGAAACGCAGGTTGAACAGCTCTTCCTTGGCCTTGCGGAGTTCTTCAACGAGACGCTCGTTGTCGAAACCGTCCAGCTGTGCGGATGCAAGTTCCTTGGATCCTACTGCCATTTCTACTCACCACCTTCGCGACGCACAATGCGTGCCTTCAACGGCAGCTTGTGGATTGCCAGGCGCAGGGCCTCGCGAGCTACCTCTTCACTGACACCGGAGAGTTCGAAGAGAACCCGGCCCGGCTTGACGTTTGAGACCCACCATTCCGGAGAACCCTTACCGGAACCCATGCGGGTTTCGGCCGGCTTCTTCGTCAGCGGACGGTCCGGGTAAATGTTGATCCAGACCTTTCCGCCACGCTTGATGTGGCGGGTCATCGCGATACGGGCAGATTCGATCTGACGGTTCGTGACGTAGGCCGGGCTCAGCGCCTGGATGCCCCACTCACCGAAGGAGACCTGGGTGCCGCCCGTAGCAGCGCCGGAACGACCCGGGTGGTGCTGCTTACGGTGCTTGACTCGACGTGGGATAAGCATTTAAGCCTGTCCTCCTTCTACTGACTGTGCCGTGCCTGCGGCACCGGCTTCGACAGCCGGAGCTTCGGCGGCAGGTGCTGCCTCGGCTGCGGGGCGGTCGGGACGACGGCGGCGGTCACCACGGTCGGCGCCACCCGGGCGGCCCGGGCGGTCGCCGGCACGGCCACGGGACGGAGCAGCAGCTGCCTGCTGAGCCAGTTCCTTGGCAGTGACGTCGCCCTTGTAGATCCAGACCTTCACGCCGATGCGGCCGAAGGTGGTCTTGGCCTCGTAGAAGCCGTAGTCGATGTTCGCACGCAGGGTGTGCAGGGGCACACGGCCTTCGCGGTAGAACTCCGAGCGGGACATTTCTGCGCCGCCCAGTCGACCCGAGCAAGCGATCCGGATGCCCTTGGCACCGGCGCGCTGTGCGGACTGCATGGCCTTCTTCATCGCACGGCGGAAAGCCACGCGGGAAGTCAGCTGCTCAGCAACGCCCTGGGCAACAAGCTGGGCTTCCATCTCGGGGTTCTTGACCTCGAGGATGTTCAGCTGAACCTGCTTGCCCGTGAGCTTCTCAAGCTCGCCGCGGATGCGGTCTGCTTCAGCGCCGCGGCGGCCGATGACGATGCCCGGACGTGCCGTGTGGATATCCACGCGGACACGGTCGCGGGTGCGCTCGATTTCGACCTTGGCGATACCGGCGCGCTCCATGCCCGTGGACATGAGCTGGCGGATACGGATGTCTTCGCGAACGAAGTCCTTGTACCGCTGGCCGGCCTTGGTGCTGTCGGCGAACCAGTGCGATACGTGATCGGTGGTGATGCCGAGTCGGAACCCGTGCGGGTTAACTTTCTGTCCCACTTAGCGAGCCTCCTCTTTCTCCGGGGTAGCGACTACCACGGTGATGTGGCTCGTGCGCTTCTTGATCTGAAATGCACGACCCTGGGCTCGCGGCTGGAACCGCTTCATGGTCGGGCCTTCATCAACAAACGCTTCGCTGATGATGAGGTCACCTTCGTCAAACGCCACGCCGTCGCGGTCCGCGAGGACCCGGGCGTTGGAGATTGCCGACTGAACTACCTTGAATACCGGCTCCGAAGCTGCCTGGGGGGCAAACTTCAGAATTGCCAGAGCCTCATTCGCTTGCTTACCACGAACAAGGTTGACGACGCGCCGGGCCTTCATAGGCGTTACGCGGATGTGACGCGCAATTGCCTTGGCTTCCATTGCTTTCCTTCTCTCGTCTTTGACGTAAGTGCAGGCGCCTAGCGGCGCTTGCCCTTACGGTCGTCCTTGACATGGCCGCGGAATGTCCGCGTGGGAGCGAATTCGCCGAGCTTGTGCCCGACCATCGACTCAGTGACAAACACGGGGATGTGCTTGCGTCCGTCGTGTACGGCGATCGTGTGGCCGAGCATGTCGGGGACGATCATCGAACGGCGGGACCAGGTCTTGATGACGTTCTTGGTGCCCTTTTCGTTTTCCCTGGCTACCTTTACAAAGAGGTGCTGGTCAACGAAAGGACCTTTTTTCAGGCTGCGTGGCATGTGTCCAGGCTCCTATCGCTTGTTCTTGCCAGTACGACGGCGACGAACAATAAGCTTGTCGCTCTCTTTGTTGGGACGGCGGGTGCGGCCTTCGCGCTTACCGTTCGGGTTGACGGGGTGACGTCCACCGGACGTCTTACCCTCGCCACCACCGTGGGGGTGGTCAACCGGGTTCATGGCGACACCACGGACGGTCGGGCGAACGCCCTTCCACCGCATACGGCCGGCCTTGCCCCAGTTGATGTTCGACTGCTCGGCGTTGCCGACCTCGCCGACGGTTGCGCGGCAGCGCACGTCAACGTTGCGGATTTCGCCGGAAGGCAGACGCAGCTGGGCGAAACGGCCTTCCTTTGCAACGAGCTGGATCGATGCGCCGGCGGAGCGGCCCATCTTGGCGCCGCCACCCGGACGCAGTTCGACTGCGTGGATTACGGTACCGACCGGGATGTTGCGCAGCGGAAGGTTGTTGCCGGGCTTGATGTCAGCGTCGGCGCCGGCCTCTACGAAGTCGCCCTGGGACAGCTTGTTCGGGGCGATGATGTAACGCTTGGTGCCATCAACGTAGTGCAGGAGGGCGATCCGAGCCGTGCGGTTCGGGTCGTACTCGATTTCGGCAACGCGGGCGTTGACGCCGTCCTTGTCGTGGCGACGGAAGTCGATCAGACGGTACTGGCGCTTGTGTCCACCACCCTTGTGACGGGTCGTGATCTTACCGGAGTTGTTACGGCCACCCTTTTTCGGGAGGGGACGTACCAACGACTTTTCCGGCGTCGACCGCGTGATTTCAGTGAAGTCCGCTACGCTCGAGCCGCGACGGCCCGGGGTAGTCGGCTTGTATTTACGGATTCCCATAATTTATTTCCTCGTTAAAGTGGTCTCCGCTATGAAAGCGGACCGCCGAAGATGTCGATAGTGCCTTCTTTGAGGCTCACAATTGCACGCTTGGTGTTCTTGCGGGTACCCCAGCCGAATTTGGTGCGCTTGCGCTTACCGGCACGGTTGATGGTGTTGATCGATTCGACCTTGACGGAGAAAATCTTCTCCACGGCCAGCTTGATCTCGGTCTTGTTCGAGCGGGGGTCCACCAGGAAGGTGTACTTGCCCTCGTCGATCAGGCCGTAGCTCTTTTCCGAGACAACGGGTGCAAGCACGACGTCGCGCGGGTCTTTGATGGTGGCTGCACTCACTTGGCATCCTCCTCGTTCTTTGCAACCTTGTCAGCAACGAATGCTTCGTAGGCAGCCTTGGTGAAGACTACGTCGTCGGAAACGAGAACGTCGTAGGTGTTCAGCTGGTCTGCGTACAGAACGTGAACTTCCTCGAGGTTGCGCACGGACAGTGCAGCAACATCGTTGGCGCGCTCAATGACAACGAGCAGGTTCTTGCGCTCGGAAACTCCGCGCAGGGTTGCCAGTGCTTCCTTGGAGGACGGCGTGGAGCCGGCAACCAGGTCAGCAACGACGTGGACGCGGCCGTTGCGGGCGCGGTCCGAGAGTGCGCCGCGCAGTGCAGCAGCAATCATCTTCTTGGGGGTGCGCTGGCTGTAGTCACGCGGCGTGGGGCCGTGGACAACGCCACCACCGGTCATGTGAGGAGCACGGATGGAACCCTGACGGGCGCGGCCGGTGCCCTTCTGCTTGAACGGCTTGCGACCTGCACCGGAAACCTCGGCGCGGGTCTTGGTCTTGTGGGTACCCTGGCGAGCAGCAGCGAGCTGGGCAACGACGACCTGGTGCAGCAGCGGCACGTTGGTCTGTACGTCGAAGATCTCTGCAGGCAGGTCAACCTTGACAGTGCTAGTCATTGAACTAGGCTCCCTTCACGGCGGTGCGTACGAGTACGACCTGGCCGCGGGCGCCGGGAACGGCGCCCTTGATCAGGAGCAGCGACTTCTCGACGTCAACCGCGTGGACCGTGAGGTTCAGCGTGGTGTGACGAACGGCGCCCATGCGGCCGGCCATTTTCATGCCCTTGAAGACGCGGCTCGGGGTGGATGCGCCACCGATTGAACCGGGCTTACGGTGGTTCTTGTGGGCACCGTGGGAAGCTCCAACGCCGTGGAAGCCGTGACGCTTCATAACACCGGCGAAGCCCTTACCCTTGGTGGTGCCAACGACGTCGATCTTCTGGCCGGCTTCGAAGAGCTCTACGGAGAGCTCCTGGCCCAGCTCGTAAGAGTCAGCATCTGCAGTGCGCAGTTCTACGACGTGGCGGCGAGGCGTGACGCCTGCCTTTTCAAAGTGACCAGCCAGCGGCTTGGTGACCTTGCGGGGATCGATCTGGCCGTAGCCGATCTGAACGGCGACATAGCCATCAGTTTCTGCGTTGCGCAGCTGCGTGATGACGTTCGAGTCAGCCTGGACCACAGTGACGGGGATGAGCTTGTTGTTCTCGTCCCAGACCTGGGTCATGCCGAGCTTCGTGCCCAGCAGGCCCTTTACGTTACGGGTTGCGGTCATAGTCTCTCAGCACCTCCCTACAGCTTGATTTCGATGTTCACGTCGGCCGGCAGGTCGAGACGCATGAGCGAATCAACAGCCTTGGGCGTGGGGTCGATGATGTCGATAAGACGCTTGTGCGTGCGCATTTCGAAGTGCTCGCGGCTGTCCTTGTACTTGTGCGGAGAGCGAATAACGCAGTAAACGTTCTTCTCCGTCGGCAGCGGCACGGGGCCAACTACAGTTGCGCCTGCGCGCGTGACCGTCTCAACGATCTTCCGTGCTGAAACGTCAATGACCTCGTGGTCATATGACTTCAGCCGGATGCGGATTTTTTGTCCCGCCATGTCGCCTGACTCTCTTTCAGTCTGTGCTTCCCCTGATTAGGGCTGCCCTGTTCACTTACTAGTTGTATGGCTGCCGAAGCATTTGAAGTCGTGACTACCACCCGCCGCACAAGCTGAATCCGGAAAGATCCGGGTTCCTCAACCTGCCGACGCAACCGACCCCCGCGGTCGGGCGTGTCGCATGTTTTCACACGTACGCGTCCGCAATTCCATGGGGAGTGGGTTATGTTTGGTCTCTTACTTGGACCCTGGCATCCGGCATTATCCGGATCGGGACGCGAAAGAGCGCTTGAACAACTCATCTAGTATGCCGGAATTTGCGGGCAGAAGCGAATCAGCCCTCTGCACGGCGGTGCAATCACTGCCGGAGGGCCATTGTCCTGAATCGCCGTCGAATGGATGATAGGGGCATGACTGTGCAGGACTCTGTAGCAGTTCAGGCCCTCGCCGCACGCCTGAGCCCGGGATTCACCCTGGGTGTTTCCTCCGCGGCATTCCAGATCGAGGGCAGCCTTGCCGCCGGCGGCCGCGGCCCCTCCGGCTGGGACGCCTTTGCCGAAAAGCCCGGCAACATCCTGCACGGGCACTCCCCCGCCGTGGCCTGCGACCACTACAACCGCGCCGAGGAAGACATCGAACTGATGCGGGATCTCGGGATCGATTCCTACCGCTTTTCGATCTCGTGGCCGCGGGTCCAGCCCGAGGGCAGCGGCCGCTTCAATGCGGCCGGGCTGGACTTCTACGACCGCCTGATCGACCGGCTCCTCGCCGCCGGCATCTCCCCCATGGCCACTCTCTACCACTGGGATACGCCGCTGCCCCTCGAGCACCGGGGCGGCTGGATGAACCGTTCGACGGCGGAACGGTTCGCCGAGTACAGCGCGGCCGCCGGCAAGCGGTTCGGCGACCGCGTGGCGCAGTGGGTGACGCTGAACGAGCCCGCCTCGGTTACCCTGAACGGCTACGCCCTGGGCGTCCACGCGCCCGGCCGAGGCCTGCTCTTCGATGCCCTGCCGTCGGTGCGGCATCAGCTCCTGGGGCACGGGCTGGCGGTTCAGGCGCTGCGCGCGGAGGGCGTCGCCGGCGCCGTCGGGGTCACGAACCTGCATTCCCCCGTCCGGCCTGCTTCGGGTTCGCCAACAGACAGGATGCTGGCCAGGGTGTTCGACTTCGTGCTGAACCGGCTCTACGCTGACCCGATCCTCCTGGGCCGCTTTCCCCGGCTGCCGCTGATCGCCCGGCCGTGGTTCCGTTCAATGCGGAGCATCAGCGACGCGGACCTGGCCACGATCCACCAGCCGCTGGATTTCTACGGCCTGAACTATTACTACCCCGTGAAGGTGGCCACGGGACGCGGCGTCGACAGCCCCTCGGCAACCGCGGAGGCGATGCTGAAAGTCCCGTTCCACATGGCCGCGTTCCCGGAGTATGAACGCACAGGATTCGGCTGGCCGGTCGCTCCGGACCACCTGGGGATCCTGCTCCGGGAGCTGAAGGACCGGTACGGGTCCTCGCTGCCGCCGCTCTACATCACCGAGAGCGGGGCGAGCTTCCCCGAACCGGACCATGTTACCGGCCCCATTCCCGATGCCGGCCGGATCAGCTACCTCGCCGCACACCTCAGCCAGGCGGTGGAGGCGACCTCCCCCGGGGGCGTGGCCCACGACGTCGAACTGCTCGGCTATTACGTCTGGACGCTGATGGACAACTTCGAATGGGCGGCCGGCTACTCGCAGCGCTTCGGCCTGGTGCACGTCGATTTCACGAGCCTCAAGCGCACGCCGAAAGACTCGTACTACTGGTACCAGGCCCTCGCGCGGGCACGCCGGGCCTGAGCCCCGCCCGGCCGCGGCTACTGGTTGCGGTTGGACCTATTGATGCGCTTGGCGCGCTCGATCTCCTGGCGGAAGTGCCTCTTCGCCCAAAAGAACGCGACGACGACCGCGGCGGCGATCAGCAGAAAAATGAACCAGCCCATGGTGAGCTCCCTTCCCTTCCTGCAAAGGTATCAGGAACTTAAAAGGAACAGCCCCGCTGCAAGTGCAGCGGGGCTGTTCCCGATCCTCTGCTCAGCTGCCAGACGGCTGGCTGATCAGGGGCAAAGCATCAGATCGGCAAGTAATTACTTGATGATCTTGGTGACGCGTCCTGAACCAACGGTGCGGCCGCCTTCGCGGATAGCGAAGCCGAGGCCCTCTTCCATTGCGATCGGCTGGATGAGCGCAACGGTCATCTCAGTGTTGTCGCCGGGCATAACCATTTCCGTGCCTTCCGGCAGGGTGATAACGCCGGTTACGTCCGTGGTGCGGAAGTAGAACTGCGGGCGGTAGTTGGAGTAGAACGGGTTGTGACGTCCGCCTTCGTCCTTGGAGAGGATGTAGACGTTAGCCTCGAAGTCGGTGTGCGGGGTGATGGAACCCGGCTTGACGACAACCTGGCCACGCTCGACATCGTCGCGCTTCAGACCGCGGAGCAGGAGGCCACAGTTCTCGCCGGCCCATGCTTCGTCGAGCTGCTTGTGGAACATCTCGATACCGGTAACCGTGGTCTTCTGGACCGGGCGGATGCCGACGATCTCGACCTCGGAGTTGATGGCGAGGGTTCCACGCTCGGCGCGGCCCGTAACAACGGTGCCACGGCCGGTGATCGTGAAGACATCTTCGATCGGCATCAGGAAGGGCTTGTCACGGTCACGTACGGGGTCCGGAACGGACTCGTCGACAGCAGCCATGAGGTCCTCAACGGACTTGACCCAGACGGGGTCGCCTTCGAGGGCCTTCAGGCCGGAAACGCGAACAACCGGAGCCTCGTCGCCATCGAAGCCCTGCGAGCTGAGCAGCTCGCGAACTTCCATTTCAACGAGGTCGAGGAGCTCTTCGTCGTCAACCATGTCAGCCTTGTTCAGCGCGACCAGCAGGTAGGGAACGCCAACCTGGCGGGCGAGCAGAACGTGCTCGCGGGTCTGAGCCATCGGGCCGTCAGTGGCGGCAACCACGAGGATTGCACCGTCCATCTGAGCAGCGCCGGTGATCATGTTCTTGATGTAGTCAGCGTGACCCGGAGCGTCTACGTGTGCGTAGTGGCGCTTCTCGGTCTGGTACTCAACGTGGGAGATGTTGATGGTAATGCCGCGCTGACGCTCTTCGGGAGCAGAGTCAATCGACGCGAAGTCACGCTTCTCGTTGAGAGTCGGGTACTTGTCGTACAGCACCTTGGAAATGGCGGCCGTCAGCGTCGTCTTACCGTGGTCAACGTGACCAATGGTACCGATGTTAACGTGCGGCTTAGTCCGCTCGAACTTTGCCTTTGCCACAGGTTCCTCCTAGAACGTTTTCAAATTGACTTACCCTTCGGCCGCGCTTGTCGCGGCAGAAACTCCAGTAAGTCTACTTGGGGGGCTTTGGATTGATGAAATTGCAGATTCAGGTACTAATGCTAGTGCCTAGAGCCTGTTCGTGCAGGCGGCCGAACTCCGGCCTGGCCGGACTACAGCTGACCGGAGTCCGGCCACTTGCACCAGATGTGTCTCCGCTGGCGGAGACGCACCCGAGTTTCTTGTTGCTGCGAGGCGTCTAGAAGACTACTCGCCGCGGTTCTTCTGGATGATCTCGTCGGCGACTGCCTTCGGGACCTCGGCGTAGCTGTTGAACGTCATGGAGTACACAGCGCGGCCCTGGGTCTTCGAGCGCAGGTCACCGATGTAGCCGAACATGCCGGACAGCGGGACGTGTGCGCGAATAACCTTGACGCCCTGGGCATCTTCCATGGACTGCATCTGGCCACGGCGGGAGTTGAGGTCACCGATAACTTCACCCATGTATTCCTCAGGGGTGCGGACCTCGACATCCATCAGCGGTTCGAGCAGGACAGGGTTCGCCTTGCGTGCGGCTTCCTTGAAAGCCATACGGCCGGCGATCTTGAACGCCATTTCCGAGGAGTCAACATCGTGGTAAGCGCCGTCAATCAGCGTCGCCTTGATGCCGACAACCGGGTAACCGGCCAGGACGCCGTCGTTAAGCGCATCCTGGATGCCGGCGTCGACCGACGGGATGTACTCGCGCGGAACGCGGCCACCGGTGACCTTGTTCTCGAACTCGTACAGCTCGCCACCTGAGGTGTCCAGCGGCTCGATCGCGATCTGGATCTTTGCGAACTGGCCGGAACCACCGGTCTGCTTCTTGTGCGTGTAGTCGTGACGCTCTACAGCACGCTTGATGGTTTCGCGGTAAGCAACCTGCGGCTTGCCAACGTTTGCCTCGACCTTGAATTCGCGGCGCATGCGGTCCACCAGGATGTCCAGGTGGAGCTCGCCCATGCCGGCGATGATGGTCTGGCCGGTGTCCTCGTTGAGGGAGACCTGGAAGGTCGGGTCCTCAGCGGAGAGCTTCTGGATGGCCGTGGAGAGCTTCTCCTGGTCACCCTTCGTGTTCGGCTCGATCGCAACCGAGATCACGGGCTCCGGGAAGCTCATGGACTCGAGGACAATCTGGTTGGCCGGATCGCACAGGGTGTCGCCCGTGGTGGTGTCTTTGAGGCCGATCGCTGCGTAGATGTGGCCGGCGGTAGCGCCCTCGACGGGCATTTCCTTGTTGGCGTGCATCTGGAACAGCTTGCCGATGCGCTCCTTCTTGCCCTTGGTGGAGTTGACCACCTGCGAGCCTGCTTCCACGTGACCGGAGTACACGCGGACGAAGGTCAGCTGGCCGAAGAAGGGGTGCGCGGCGATCTTGAACGCCAGTGCGGAGAAGGGCTCTTCAGAGGAGGGCTTACGGGTAAGCTCCTTCTCTTCGTCGCGGGGATCGTGACCGATCATCGGCGGGACGTCGAGCGGGTTCGGCAGGTAGTCCACCACAGCGTCGAGCATGGGCTGAACGCCGCGGTTCTTGAATGCAGAACCACAGAAGACCGGGTAGATCTCAGAGTTGATCGTCATCTTGCGGATGCCGGCCTTGAGCTCATCGATGCTGATCTCTTCGCCCTCAAGGTACTTCTCCATGAGTTCCTCGGAGGACTCGGCAACGGTCTCAATGAGCGTTGCGCGGTACTCTTCGGCCTTCGCCTGGAGGTCAGCCGGGATCTCGCGGATCTCGTACTTGGCACCCATGGTGACGTCACCCTTGGCGTCGCCGGGCCAGACCAGCGAACGCATGTAAAGGAGGTCGACGACGCCGATGAAGTCGTTCTCGGCGCCGATCGGCAGCTGCATGACGAGCGGCTTGGCACCGAGGCGGCTGATGATGGTGTCGACGGTGAAGTAGAAGTCAGCGCCGAGCTTGTCCATCTTGTTGACGAAGCAGATGCGCGGAACGTTGTACTTGTCAGCCTGGCGCCAAACAGTCTCGGACTGCGGCTCCACGCCTTCCTTGCCGTCGAACACGGCGACTGCGCCGTCGAGGACGCGCAGGGAGCGCTCAACCTCGACCGTGAAGTCCACGTGGCCGGGGGTGTCGATGATGTTGATCTGGTTGTTTTCCCAGAAGCAGGTCACGGCGGCAGACGTGATGGTGATGCCGCGTTCCTTTTCCTGTTCCATCCAGTCAGTCGTCGAAGCGCCGTCGTGCGTTTCGCCGATCTTGTGGTTCACACCCGTGTAGAAGAGGATGCGCTCGGTAGTAGTGGTCTTGCCGGCATCGATGTGGGCCATGATGCCGATATTGCGGACCTTGCTAAGGTCGGTAAGCACGTCCTGTGCCACGGTGTCTCCCTTTCGGATGGACTGCACGTTCGCCGCCGGCTCAGTCGAGCCGGCGGCGTCCGGGAAGTATTACCAGCGGTAGTGTGCGAAGGCCTTGTTGGACTCGGCCATCTTGTGGGTGTCTTCGCGACGCTTCACAGCGGCACCGAGACCGTTCGAGGCATCCAGGATTTCGTTCTGGAGGCGCTCGGTCATGGTCTTTTCGCGGCGGGCCTTGGAGTAGCCAACCAGCCAGCGGAGGGCGAGGGCCGTGGAACGGCCCGGCTTGACCTCAACGGGAACCTGGTAGGTGGCGCCACCAACACGGCGGGAGCGGACCTCAAGCGAAGGCTTGACGTTCTCCATGGCCTTCTTGAGGGCTGCAACGGGGTCGCCGCCGGACTTGGCGCGAGCACCCTCGAGTGCACCGTAAACGATGCGCTCTGCGGTGGACTTCTTGCCGTCAACCAGCACCTTGTTGATGAGCTGGGTGACCAGCGGGGAGCCGTAAACGGGATCTAGAACTAGCGGCCGCTTGGGGGCCGGACCCTTGCGAGGCATATTACTTCTTCTCCATCTTTGCGCCGTAGCGGCTGCGAGCCTGCTTACGGTTCTTGACACCCTGGGTATCGAGGGCGCCACGGACGATCTTGTAGCGGACACCCGGAAGGTCCTTCACGCGGCCGCCGCGGACGAGCACAATGGAGTGCTCCTGCAGGTTGTGGCCCACACCGGGGATGTATGCGGTGACTTCAATGCCGCCGTTGAGGCGCACGCGAGCAACCTTACGCAGAGCCGAGTTCGGCTTCTTCGGGGTCGTCGTGTAAACGCGGGTGCAAACACCGCGGCGCATCGGGCTGCCGTTAAGCGCGGGAGCCTTGGTCTTTTTGACCTTAGGCGTGCGGCCCTTGCGGACCAGCTGGTTAATCGTAGGCACTCTCGTGTTCTCCGTTTTATCCGGAGCGGCCGTTGGCGGCCGCTCTCTTGTCGCTGCGCCTCGCCGCCCGAGCTTTGAAGTTCTCTCCAGAGCAGCTGAGGCGAAGCCTTAATAGTCGGACCGCACGCCGGGGTCCAAGGACTTTCGACCCGAACTGCCCCTAGGCATGCGAAAATGTGGCATACGTTGCACAAGAACCCTGCAAACCGGAAACGTCGTCCTGGTTGAACCTTTCAGCTGCAAGCTGTCTGGCTCAAACCGGCGCACTCATCCACTGCCACAATAACAATTAGTCTCAAGTCTAACACGGACGGGTCCCAGCCCTTAATCGGCGGGGTTTTACCACTGGAAAGGCCCCGCCCCCACCGAGGTGGGAACGGGGCCTGTCAGTCACTCAGCTCAGCGGAAGTCGCTGCCGAGATCGTAGTCATCCAGCGGGATGGCGTGGAACTCGGGAGCTCCGTCGCCGCCCAGCGAGTCGTAGGAGAAGTCACTGAATGCGCTGGGGCCGGTGAACAGGTTGGCCTTTGCTTCTTCAGTGGGTTCCACGGTGACCTCGGTGTAGCGCGGGAGACCCGTGCCGGCCGGGATGAGCTTACCGATGATGACGTTTTCCTTGAGGCCGAGCAGCGGATCGCTCTTGCCTTCCATGGCCGCCTGCGTCAGAACGCGGGTGGTCTCCTGGAAGGAAGCTGCGGACAGCCAGGACTCGGTCGCCAGGGACGCCTTGGTGATGCCCATGAGCTCGGGACGCCCGGATGCCGGCGTCTTGCCCTCGGACACAACGCGGCGGTTGGCCTCTTCGAAACGGCTGCGTTCGGCGAGCTCGCCGGGCAGCAGGTCCGATTCGCCGGACTCGATGACCGTGACGCGGCGCAGCATCTGGCGGACGATAACCTCGACGTGCTTGTCGTGGATACCGATGCCCTGGCTGCGGTACACGCCCTGGACTTCGTCCACCAGGAACTTCTGCGCGGCACGGGGACCCATGATGCGCAGCACCTGCTTGGGGTCGACCGGGCCGTTGATGAGCTTCTGGCCAACGCTGACGTGATCGCCGTCTTCGATGAGAAGACGTGAACGGCGCAGCACCGGGTAGGCGATCTCTTCAGATCCGTCATCCGGGGTGATGACCAGGCGCATCTGGCGCTCGGACTCTTCGATGGTGATGCGGCCGGCTGCTTCAGCAATCGGTGCGACACCCTTCGGAGTACGGGCTTCGAAGAGCTCCTGGATACGGGGCAGACCCTGGGTGATGTCGTCGCCACCGCTGGCGGAAACAGCACCACCGGTGTGGAACGTACGCATGGTCAGCTGGGTACCCGGCTCACCGATGGACTGCGCGGCAATGATGCCCACGGCCTCACCGATGTCGACGGTCTTGCCAGTGGCCAGCGAACGGCCGTAGCACAGGGCGCAGGTGCCGACGCTGGACTCACAGGTGAGTACAGAGCGGACCTTGACCTCGGTGATGCCGGCTGCGAACAGTTCGGCAATGACGACGTCGCCGCAGTCGGTGCCGGCAGCTGCCAGGACCTTGCCCTTGGAGTCGACGACGTCGACGGCCAGGGTGCGGGCGTAGGCGCTGTTCTCGACGTTCTCGTCCAGGACGAGGACGCCGTTGGCGTCGGCCACGGCGATGGCGGTCATCAGGCCGCGCTCGGTACCGCAGTCCTCTTCGCGGACAATGACGTCCTGCGACACGTCCACCAGACGACGGGTCAGGTAACCCGAGTTGGCGGTACGCAGGGCGGTGTCAGCCAGACCCTTACGGGCACCGTGCGTGGCGATGAAGTATTCCAGCACCGAGAGGCCCTCGCGGTAGGAGGACTTGATCGGACGCGGGATGATTTCACCCTTAGGGTTGGCCACCAGGCCACGGATACCCGCGATCTGACGGACCTGCATCCAGTTACCACGTGCGCCCGAGGACACCATGCGGTTGATCGTGTTCATCGGAGACAGGCTGTCACGCATCGCCTGGGCGATCTCGTTCGTTGCCTTGTTCCAGATCTCGATCAGTTCCTGGCGACGCTCGTCGTCGTCGATCAGGCCCTTGTCGTACTGGCCCTGGATCTTGGCGGCCATGGTCTCGTAACCGGCGAGGATCCGCGGCTTGTCCGTGGGCACCTCGATGTCGGAGATGGCAACGGTCACGCCGGAGCGGGTGGCCCAGTAGAAACCGGCATCCTTCAGGTTGTCCAGCGTTGCCGCCGTGATCACCTTCGGGTAGCGCTCGGCGAGGTCGTTGACGATCCGGGACAGCTCGCCCTTGTCGGCAACATCCTCAACCCACGGGTAATCCGCGGGCAGCGTCTGGTTGAAGATGACCTGGCCGAGGGAGGTCTCGACCAGTGCCATCTGACCGGGCTCCCAGCCCTCCGGGGCTTCCCAGCCGGCGTAAGGCACGAAGCCCTCGAGCCGGATCTTGACCTTGGAGTTCAGGTGCAGCTCGTGAAGGTCGTAGGCCATGATGGCTTCCGCGACCGAGGAGAAGATCCGGCCTTCGCCAGCTGAACCGACACGCTTGGTGGTCAGGTGGTAGAGACCGATGATCATATCCTGCGACGGCAGGGTCACCGGGCGGCCGTCAGACGGCTTCAGGATGTTGTTCGAGGAGAGCATCAGGATGCGGGCCTCGGCCTGGGCCTCGGGGCTCAGCGGCAGGTGGACTGCCATCTGGTCGCCGTCGAAGTCGGCGTTGAAAGCGCCACAAACCAGCGGGTGCAGCTGGATTGCCTTGCCTTCAACAAGCTGCGGCTCGAACGCCTGGATGCCGAGACGGTGCAGGGTAGGTGCACGGTTCAGCAGCACGGGGTGCTCGGTGATGATCTCTTCGAGGACGTCCCAGACCTGCGGACGGTAACGCTCCACCATGCGCTTGGCCGACTTGATGTTCTGGGCGTGGTTGAGGTCCACCAGGCGCTTCATCACGAACGGCTTGAAGAGCTCCAGGGCCATCTGCTTGGGCAGACCACACTGGTGCAGCTTCAGCTGCGGGCCGACGACGATGACCGAACGGCCGGAGTAGTCGACGCGCTTGCCGAGGAGGTTCTGGCGGAAACGGCCCTGCTTGCCCTTGAGCATGTCGCTCAGGGACTTCAGCGGACGGTTGCCCGGTCCGGTGACCGGACGGCCGCGGCGGCCGTTGTCGAAGAGGCTGTCAACAGCTTCCTGAAGCATGCGCTTCTCGTTGTTGACGATGATCTCCGGAGCACCGAGGTCAAGCAGGCGCTTGAGGCGGTTGTTGCGGTTGATCACGCGGCGGTAGAGGTCGTTGAGGTCGGAGGTCGCGAAGCGGCCACCGTCCAGCTGGACCATCGGGCGCAGTTCCGGCGGGATCACCGGGACGGCGTCCAGCACCATGCCGAGCGGGCTGTTGTTGGTCGTCAGGAACGCGTTGACCACCTTGAGCCGCTTCAGGGCGCGGGTCTTGCGCTGGCCCTTGCCGTTGGCGATGATGTCGCGCAGCATGTCCGACTCGGCCTGCATGTCGAAGTTCTCAAGACGCTTCTTGATGGCCTCGGCACCCATGGAGCCTTCGAAGTACATGCCGTAGCGGTCGCGCAGTTCGCGGTACAGGCCTTCGTCACCTTCGAGGTCGGCGACCTTGAGGTTCTTGAAGCGGTCCCAGACCTGCTCGAGGCGCTCGATTTCGGCGTCGGCACGCTTGCGGACGTTCGCCATCTGGCGGTCAGCGGAGTCGCGGGCCTTCTTCTTGTCGGCAGCCTTCGCGCCTTCGCCTTCGAGACGGGCAAGCTCGTTCTCAAGGTCGCGGGCGATCGTGGCGATGTCCGAGTCGCGGTTGTCGATCAGCTGCTTCTTCTCGATGTCGTGCTCAACCTGGAGGTTGGGCAGTTCTTCGTGGCGGCTGTCGGCGTCGACGCTCGTGATCATGTAGGCGGCGAAGTAGATGACCTTTTCGAGGTCCTTCGGTGCCAGGTCAAGGAGGTAGCCCAGACGGGAGGGAACACCCTTGAAGTACCAGATGTGCGTGACCGGGGCGGCGAGTTCGATGTGGCCCATGCGCTCACGGCGGACCTTCGCACGGGTGACCTCAACGCCACACCGCTCGCAGATGATGCCCTTGAAGCGCACGCGTTTGTACTTACCGCAGTAGCATTCCCAGTCGCGGGACGGGCCGAAGATCTTCTCGCAGAAGAGGCCGTCCTTCTCGGGCTTGAGCGTGCGGTAGTTGATGGTTTCCGGCTTCTTAACCTCGCCGTACGACCAGCCACGGATGTCTTCCGCGGTGGCGAGGCCGATCTGCATGAGGCCGAAGGAGGATTCGCTGGACATATGGTCCCTGTTCTCTCTTGTTCTCTAAATTCTGAAGTCTTGGGTTACGGGAAGAGGGAGGTGGCTTACGACGGCGAGTGCGAACCCGCCGTCGTAAACCCCCTGCTAAACCTCTTCTACGGAACTGGGCTCTGCACGAGACAGATCGATGCCCAGTTCTTCCGCAGCCGTGAAGACTGCGTCATCAGAGTCACGCATTTCAATTGTGGTTCCGTCCGTGGAAAGCACTTCCACGTTCAGGCACAGCGACTGCATTTCCTTGATCAAGACCTTGAAGGACTCAGGAACGCCCGGCTCGGGGATGTTCTCGCCCTTGACGATGGCTTCGTAGACCTTCACACGACCGTGGATATCATCCGACTTGATCGTCAGCAGTTCCTGGAGCGTGTACGCGGCGCCGTAAGCTTCGAGCGCCCACACTTCCATTTCACCGAAGCGCTGGCCACCGAACTGTGCCTTACCACCCAGCGGCTGCTGCGTGATCATGGAGTACGGGCCGGTGGAGCGGGCGTGGATCTTGTCGTCCACCAGGTGGTGGAGCTTCAGGATGTACATGTAGCCGACCGAGATCGGATCCGGGAACGGCTCGCCGGAGCGGCCGTCGAACAGACGGGTCTTGCCGGAAGAGTTGATCAGGCGGTCGCCGTCGCGGGTGACGTTGGTGGAATCGAGCAGGCCCGTGATTTCCTCTTCACGCGCACCGTCGAAGACCGGCGTCGCCACAGTGGTCTGGCCACTCTCGCGCGGCAGGTTCGGCAGCTGCTTGACCCACTCGGGCTCGCCCTCGATCTTCCAGCCGGTCTTGGCAACCCAGCCGAGGTGCGTTTCCAGCACCTGGCCGACGTTCATGCGGCCCGGAACACCCAGCGGGTTCAGGACGATATCAACGGGGGTGCCGTCGGCAAGGAAGGGCATGTCCTCGATCGGAAGGATCTTGGAGATAACACCCTTGTTGCCGTGGCGGCCGGCAAGCTTGTCGCCGTCGGTGATCTTGCGCTTGGCAGCGACGTAGACGCGCACCAGCTGGTTGACGCCCGGGGGCAGCTCGTCGTCGTTGTCGCGGTCGAAGACGCGGACACCGATCACGGTGCCGGACTCGCCGTGCGGCACCTTCAGGGAGGTGTCGCGCACTTCGCGGGACTTCTCACCGAAGATGGCGCGCAGCAGGCGCTCTTCCGGGGTCAGCTCGGTCTCGCCCTTGGGGGTGACCTTACCGACCAGGATGTCGCCGGCCTCAACCTCGGCACCGATGTGGATGATGCCGCGCTCGTCCAGGCCTGCCAGGACTTCCTCAGACACGTTCGGGATGTCACGGGTGATTTCCTCGGCACCAAGCTTGGTGTCGCGGGCATCGATCTCGTGCTCCTCGATGTGGATCGAGGACAGGACGTCCTCGGCCACGATGCGCTGGGAGAGGATGATGGCATCTTCGAAGTTGTGGCCTTCCCATGACATGAATGCCACGAGCAGGTTCTTACCGAGGGCGAGCTCGCCCTGGTCCGTTGCCGGGCCGTCAGCGATGATGCCGCCGACCTCCAGGCGCTGGCCTTCGCTTACCAGGACACGGTGGTTGTAGCAGTTGCCCTGGTTGGAACGGGCGAACTTGTTGATGCGGTAGTTGGTTTCCGTACCGTCGTCGTTGAGCATGATGACCAGCTCAGCGGAGACCTCGGTAACCACACCGGCCTTCTTGGCGATGACAACGTCACCGGCGTCGACGGCTGCGGCGCGCTCCATGCCGGTACCGACGAACGGTGCCTCGGAACGGACCAGCGGCACGGCCTGGCGCTGCATGTTGGCACCCATGAGTGCACGGTTGGCATCGTCATGCTCGAGGAACGGGATCAGGGCGGTAGCCACAGACACCATCTGGCGCGGGGAAACGTCCATGAACTCGACGTCGGCGGCGGGAACCAGCACAGGCTCGCCTCCACCACCGCGGGCACGGACCAGGACGGTCTCTTCCGCGAAACGCTTGTTCTCGTCGAGCGGTGCGTTGGCCTGTGCGATCAGGACCTCGGCTTCGTCGTCGGCCGTGAGGTACTTGACCTCATCGGAGACGACACCCTCGGCGACAAGGCGGTACGGGGTTTCGATGAAACCGAACGGGTTGATGCGTCCGTAGGAAGCCAGCGAACCGATCAGACCAATGTTCGGGCCTTCAGGAGTTTCGATGGGGCACATACGTCCGTAGTGGGACGGGTGCACGTCACGAACTTCCATGCCGGCACGGTCACGGGACAGACCACCCGGGCCAAGCGCGGACAGGCGGCGCTTGTGGGTCAGACCCGAGAGCGGGTTGTTCTGGTCCATGAACTGGGACAGCTGGGAAGTTCCGAAGAACTCCTTGATGGCTGCCACGACGGGACGGATGTTGATCAGGGTCTGCGGCGTGATGGCCTCGACGTCCTGGGTCGTCATGCGTTCGCGGACAACGCGCTCCATGCGGGACAGGCCGGTGCGGACCTGGTTCTCGATGAGCTCGCCGACGGCGCGGATGCGGCGGTTGCCGAAGTGGTCGATGTCATCGATCTCGACGCGGAGCTCGTGGTCCTGGCCGTCGCGCTTGCCCATGAGGGTCTTCTCGCCGGCGTGCAGCGCAACCAGGAACTTGATCATGGCCACGATGTCTTCAACGTGCAGGACCGAAGCTTCCTTGTCGCCAAGGGAGCGGTCGATGCCAAGCTTGCGGTTGATCTTGTAACGGCCGACCTTGGCCAGATCGTAGCGCTTGGAGTTGAAGTACAGGTTGTCCAGCAGGGACTGGGCAGCCTCAACCGTGGGCGGCTCGCCCGGTCGCAGCTTCCGGTAGATGTCCAGCAACGCGTCTTCGCGGGTCTCGGTGGCGTCCTTCTCCAGCGTGGCGCGCATGGAGTCGTACTGGCCGAATTCCTCGAGGATCTGGCCTTCGGTCCAGCCGAGGGCCTTCAGCAGCACGGTGACGGACTGCTTGCGCTTGCGGTCAAGACGGACGCCGACCTGGTCGCGCTTGTCGATTTCGAGCTCGAACCAGGCGCCGCGGGAGGGGATGATCTTCGCGGTGAAGATGTCCTTGTCGCTGGTCTTGTCGGCGGTGCGCTCAAAGTAGGCGCCCGGCGAGCGGACCAGCTGGGAGACGACGACACGCTCGGTGCCGTTGACGACGAAGGTGCCCTTCTCGGTCATCAGCGGGAAGTCACCCATGAACACGGTCTGCTGCTTGATTTCGCCCGTGTTGTTGTTCATGAACTCGGCCTTGACGTACAGCGGAGCCGAGTACGTTGCGTCCCGGTCCTTGCACTCAGCCATGGTGTATTTGGGGTCAGCGAACTCCGGCTCGGAGAAGCTCAGGGACATGGTGCCCTGGAAGTCTTCGATCGGGGAGATCTCTTCGAAGATGTCGGACAGACCCGAGGAGGTGGCGACGCTGAGGTCGCCTTCTTCGACGGCCTTCGCAACGCGCGCCTGCCAGCGTTCGTTCCCGACCAGCCAGTCAAAGCTGTCGGTTTGCAGGGCGAGCAGATTCGGAACATCAAGGGGTTCGTGAATCTTTGCGAATGAGAGCCGGCGGGTTGCACCGTCGGTGCTGTCGGCATTGATAGCGGTAGCGTTGTTTACATTAGAGGTGCTCGAGGCGACCAAGAGGGATCCTTCCACAGACCTTCAGGCGTTGTCAGATCTCCCCCGTTATGCACTCTGCAGAATGACTCCGCAGCGCTACCAGTCCGGTTCCGCTATATGACCCGGGACCCGCGCTGTCCATAGCTGGTGCACGTGGTAGACGGCACATTGATGGAACAGCTGTCAGGCTAAGCCCACCGCTATATGAAGGCTGAAGGTAAACAGGGAAGACGCAAATATCTACGATACGGCAAAGCAACCTACTTGTCTACCCCACTTCCGGCGGGATTGCAAGCACGAAGTTTGGCGGAATTTCCCCGACTCTTCGCGGCGACGGTGTCCACCCTGCCGAATGGATAGGTGACGGGGCTCACGATAACGTAGACATAAGTCGAAAGTAGATCGGAAGAAAACACCATGAGCAATCCTGCAGACAACAACGATGTTGTCATTCTCGCCGCAGCCCGCACCCCCCAGGGGCGCCTGAACGGGCAGCTGGCCAGCTTCACCGCCGTCGAGCTCGGCACCCACGCCATCCGCGCGGCCCTGGCCGCCAGCGGCGTCAAGGCCGACCAGGTGGACAGCGTGATCATCGGCCAGGTCCTGCAGGCCGGCGCGGGCCAGAACCCTGCGCGCCAGAGCGCCATCGGCGCCGGCATCGGCTGGAACGTGCCGACGGTGACCATCAACAAGGTCTGCCTCTCGGGCCTCACCGCCGTGATCGACGCCGCCCGGATGATCCGCAGCGGGGACGCCACGGTGGTGGTCGCCGGCGGCCAGGAGTCCATGACCCGCGCACCTCACGTGCTGCCCGGTTCCCGGCAGGGCTGGGCGTACGGCACGGTCCAGGCCCTGGACGTGGCCGCGCACGACGGCCTGACCGACGCCTTCGACGGGCAGTCCATGGGACTGTCGACCGAGAGCAAGAACCTGACCCTCGGCATTGACCGGGCCTCCCAGGACGAGGTGGCGGCCCAGTCGCACCAGCGTGCCGCCCGGGCCGCGAAGGACGGCGTCTTCGACGGCGAGATCGCCCCGATGAGCGTCAAGCAGCGCAAGGGCGATCCGATCGCCGTCACCTCCGACGAGGGCATCCGGCCGGACACGACCGTCGAGTCGCTGGCCGGCCTGCGCGCGGCGTTCGTCACGGACGGAACCATCACCGCCGGCAACTCCTCTCCCCTGTCCGACGGCGCTGCCGCCCTGGTGCTGAGCAGCCGGAAGTTCGCCGAGGACAACGGCCTCGAGTATCTCGCGGTGGTCGGCAAGCCGGGCCAGGTCGCCGGTCCGGACAACTCGCTGCATTCCCAGCCGTCGAACGCCATCAAGAACGCCCTGGACAAGGCCGGCTGGTCCGCCGCGGACCTCGACTTCATCGAAATCAACGAGGCTTTCGGCTCCGTCGCGGTGCAGTCCCTGAAGGACCTCAACTATCCGCTGGAGCAGTGCAACATCCATGGCGGGGCCATCGCCCTGGGCCACCCGATCGGGGCCTCCGGGGCCCGGCTGGCCCTGCACGCGGCCCACGAACTCAAGCGCCGGGGTACCGGCAAGGCAGCCGTGTCCCTGTGCGGCGGCGGCGGCCAGGGCGAAGCGCTGCTGCTGTACCGCGACTAAGACCGGTAACCGGCGGGCCGGGCGGGCCCGGACCACAGGGCGGCCCGGCGGACCGGGAACAGCCGCCAGGAGTCAGGAAGGTTTGACGCGATGCCAGAGCGGAAAACAACCAGCGGCCGCGAACGGTTCCTCGCCGACGCCGCGGCGCGGGGGCTGGACGTGGAGATCGTCGAACGCCTCGCTGCCCGCAGCCTTGAGGAGGCGGCCGGTATCCTCGGGATCCGGCCCGCGGATATCGTGAAGTCGCTCGTGGTCAAGCACAAGGACGGCAGTTTCCTGTTCGCGCTGGTCCCCGGAGACCGGCAGATTTCCTGGCCCAAGCTGCGGGCGCTGCTGGGCGTCAACAAGCTCTCGCTGCCGGCGGCGGATACGGCTTTCGAGGCCACCGGGTACGAGCGCGGGACCATCACGCCGCTCGGCAGCATCCGCCCCTGGCCCGTCTACGCCGACCAGACCATCACGGGCCGGCGGATCTCCATGGGCGCAGGGGAACATGGCTACAGCGCGTTCGTGGACGCGGATGCCCTGACGGCGGCGCTGGGCGCCGTCGTCGCCGACATCACTGAACCCAACTAGCGCGCCCGGGTTAACAACAACGCGGGGTCAGTTCGGGCCCATCCGGACGGTCGGGATGGGCCGGAAGTGACCCCGCGTTGCTGTTTGACCGGGCGTCAGGCCGTAACCGTGAGGGGTGCCCCGATGACGGTGAGGCGCCAGTTGGCCTGGCTGAACACGGCGACGTCCAAGGTCCCGCGGTCCACGACGTAGTCGATGATGCGCTGCCGGATCTCCTGCTGGCTGTTGGACAGCACGGGCGCGCTCTTCACGGCCGGGAAGTTGCCGCCCCCGCTCTGCCGGTAGTTGTTGATGGCCAGCGCGAATTCCTGCTCGAGCCGCAGCGGCTCGCCACCGTAGGTCAGCTTGACGATCCGGTCCCCTGCCGGCCGGGCGAGGTCGATCTCGTAGTTCAGCGGCGCGTCCAGGCCGTAGACAACGTCGTAGTTGTAGTCCGGCGTGCCGTTCGGTGCCGTGGCGGTCACGGCATTGGTGACGTCCTGGGCCCTGGCCGTGGTAGCGGTCACCGGTTTGAAGTATTGGGCGGACCACTCCAGGTATGCCTTGACCTGCGCGCCAGTGACCTTGACGGAGAGCAGCGTGTTGTCGAAGATGTACAGCCCTGCGACGTCGCGGATGGTGAGCGCCCCGGCCTTGACATCAACGGCGCGGGAGAAGGCCGCGGCAATGGACAGTACGGGCAGCCCGGCCGCGGGACCGTTGGCCAGCTCAGCCTTGATGGTGCTCGCCTGGACGTAGTTGATGGCGTCGATCGCTGCGGAGTCCTCCCAGCAGGCGGTGGCCGTGCTGAGCGGTGCCGTGGAGGTTCCGATGACCTCATTGACGTAGTTCACCGTGGCCTCATGCCCGGCCTGCACGGCCCGGACGACGGCGGGATCCGGGTTCACCGTCTTGGCGTCCAGCAAGTGCGCATGCGCCGACGTGACGGCCCACCGCCCCTGCACCTTGGCGAGCTCGAGGTCCATGACAGATACCCGCATGCCCCACTTGAGCGGCTCGGTCAGGAGCACCTGCTTGCCGGTGGCCTTGTTGGTGACGAAACGCTCGGGGATCTCCAGGTGGGCGTGCCCGACCAGGATGGCGTCAATGCCGGGCACTTCCTCCGCCAGTTGGGTGGAGGCGTTCTCCGGGAACGGCAGGGCGTCGCCGTAAGAAGACCCCGGCGTCGCCCCGGAATGGCTCGTGACAATGACGATGTCCGCGCCGGCGGCCTTCACCTGCGGAATGACAGCTTGGGCCTCTTCGACGATGCCGTTGAAATCGAGCCTGCCTTGGACGTTGTCGCGGTCCCAGAGGGCGCAGCCTGGCGTCACGAACCCGACCAGGCCCACCGTCACCCAGCCGTTGTCCGTCTTAACCCGCTTCAGGACGTACGGCGTGAAGGCGCGCTGGCCCGAGACGGCGTCGTGCACGTTGGCGCCCAGGAGCGGAAAGTCCAGCTGCTTCTCCCAGGTGCGCAGCAGTGGAATGCCGTAGTTGAACTCGTGGTTTCCCAGCCCCGCGGCGTCATAGCCGATCGCGTTCATGGCCAGCGCCATGGGGTGTTTCACGGTGGCCGAGATGGGCTGGATTTTGGCGAAGTAGTAGGCCAGGGGCGTGCCCTGGATGGTGTCCCCGGCGTCGATGGTCAAGGTGTTCGCCGCTCCGCGCTCGGCCCGCATTGCGTTGATCAGGGTGGCAGCCTGGGCAATCCCGATCTTGTTCCCGACGGCGTCGGCATAGGGCACGTTCTTGAAGTAGTCCCAGTTGAAGACGTTGTTGTGCAGATCTGTGGTGCCGAGCACTGTCAGCGTGAAGTGCGCCTTGCCGTCCGGCCCGCCCGTGGCCGCCCGTTCGCCAGCGGCTTGGGCTGCGGGGGCTCCCGCCAGTGCGGCTGCGGCAGCGCTGCCGCCGACGAGGGCGGCTGTGAGCATCGCGCGGCGGGAGGGTGCATCGTGTGGGTTCGGCATGGTGGGTGAACTCCTGAACGTAGGGGCCGGTGGGCACAAATCCACAGTCTAGGGGCGGCTTTACAACTGCGACAGGGGTATCAGAAAAACTTTGCCAAATCCTTGGACGCCGTTCATCCCGGGCGACGGGAGCGCTCCAGCCAGCGTGGATTCCGGTCCGGGAACGCAGGAAACCCCGCCCACTGAGTGGACGGGGTTTCCTTTGAGCAGTGCGGACCGCGATGGATCCGGACGGCGGGTGTTACTTGAGGGTAACGCGGGCGCCAGCTTCTTCGAGCTGAGCCTTTGCCTTCTCGGCAGCTTCCTTGGTGGCGCCTTCGAGAACAGCCTTGGGTGCGCTGTCAACCAGGTCCTTGGCTTCCTTGAGGCCCAGGGAGGTGATGGCGCGAACTTCCTTGATCACTGCGATCTTCTTGTCGCCAGCAGCTTCGAGGATGACGTCGAAGTCAGTCTTCTCTTCAGCTTCTTCTGCAGCAGCGGCGGGGCCGGCAACGGCAACGGCAGCAGCAGTAACTTCGAAGGTCTCTTCGAAGAGCTTGACGAACTCGGAGAGCTCGATGATGGTCAGTTCCTTGAAAGCTTCAATGAGCTCTTCGTTGGTGAGCTTCGCCATGGTGTGGCGTCCTTCCTATAGTGGTGCGCGGCGGCCCTGAGGCCCGCTGTCGCACCGGAGTCTTATGGAGAAGAGGACTAGTTCTCTTCGGGGGCTGCGGCTTCGGCCGGTGCTTCGGCCTCGGCTGCTGCATCTGCTGCGGGAGCTTCTTCAGCGGCGGGTGCTTCGGCTGCTGCCGGTGCACCGTTCTCTTCTTCAAGCTTGAGGCGCAGTGCGTCGATGATGCGTACAGCGGCGGCAGCAGGAGCCTTGAGGATCCCTGCAACCTTGGCGAGCTGCAGCTCACGGGACTCGAGTGCTGCCAGGGCAGCAACTTCGCTGGCGTTCAGTGCCTTGCCCTCGAAGTAACCGGTCTTGATGACCAGCTGCTTGTTGGCCTTGGCAAAATCCGTCAGGCTCTTGGCAGCTGCAACTGCGTCACCCTTGATGAACGCGATTGCAGTGGGGCCGGCGAGCTGACCGTCGAATGCTTCGACACCAGCTTCCTTGGCTGCAATGGCGGTCAGGGTGTTCTTGACGACCGAGAACTTGGTTTCCTGGCCGAGAGAGACACGCAGCTGCTTGAGCTGTGCAACGGTGAGCCCGCGGTATTCGGTCAGGACAGCGGCGTTCGATTCCTTGAAATCGTTAGTGATCTCAGCTACTGCTGAAACCTTGCTAGGCGTTGCCATAACCCTCCTTCCGGGGATAGTGCCGGTATGTCCGGGTCCCCGCTCAAAAGAGCTAAAAACTAAAAAACGCCCCGCGCAGATGCACGGGGCTTGTCTCGACGCGGTCCATGACCGCGGAGCTTTGCTTCGTTCACCTGCGCCGGCCGCCCTATGTTCAGGGTCCTTCGTCCGGAAATCCACTGCGCTCTCCCGGCGCGACTGCAGAAGTGAGTCTTGCTTGGGAGAGTGGATTTCCAACAACCGACGGTCTTTGGTCCTCCAAGCTTACGGGACACGGCGCGCGTGTTCCAAATCGGGCCCGGCGGGCAGTGCTGGGTGAACAGCCCTCAGCTGACAGCCGGTCCGAAGTTGGGGAGTTCTTTTTGCCAGAGACCCGTCACGCCCGCTGTCGTGAAGCCCAGCTGCTGGTTGACCTTCAGGAGGTAGCGGTTCTCCGGGGCGTTCCACGTGTACAGGACCCGGGCGTCCGGGAACTGTTCGCTGAGCCGTTCCATGTTGGCGACCTTGATCAGCAGCCCGAGCTTGTTGCCGCGGTGTTCCTGCAGCACTACCGTGTCGTCCTGGAAGACGACGTCCGGGCGCAGGGCCAGGACACTGATGGTGGTCAGGCCCACGAGCGTTCCGCTGGCGATGTGCTCGACGGCGGTGACCACCGTCCGGCGGCCCTGGGCTATGGTGACTTCCTCCGCTTCCCGGAGGATGCCGCCGTCGAACACCATTTCCTGGGCATCCGGCCCCGGCACTTCGTCCTCGCCTGCCTGGTTTTCCAGCGCGGCGACGGCCTCGAGCCACTGGTCAGGACACCGGTCCGTCCAGTGGTGCAGACGGTAGCGGCCGGCATTGGCTTCCTCGGCCTCGGCCTCCAGGTCGGCGACGAGCTTGGTGTCCAGCGGCAACGCACAGGAGCTGAACTGCTCGATGTGCTGCAGGGTGTAGCCGGTGTGGCGGGCAAATTCCACGTCACGGCTGCCCAGCGGGACGAACCCGACGCCGCTGCCGGGCACGAGCTGTTCGGTCTCCGGGTCCGTCAGGGTTGATCCCGGGTGGTTGGTGTCGATCAGGATCGTGTGGCGGCCCTCGTCCCGGGCGAAATGTTCGGCGGCCGCCAGCAGCTGCCTCCCCACGCCCTGGCGCCGGAATTCCGGCAGGATGTCGAGCGTGAATTCGGCGAGATCGAGGTTGTCCACCAGCGGCAGGGCGATGTCCGCAGTCCCGACAATCACACCGTCGATCTTGGCGACGAGGATCACCTGTCGTTCGTAGGGGTCCGCCATCTCAAGCAGCTTTTCCTGCGGCGCGTAGGCGAGGTCGTCGGTGCCCCAGGTCTGCATCCGGACCCTGCGCCCCACCTCGATGGCGGCGAGAAAGTCGGCGGAATCGGGCGCGTCAAGGGAATCGGGGATCCACAGCTGCTCAATCCGTACATCGTTTGCCATAGAGGGCATCTTCCCAGCCGTTGTGCCACCCACCATCGGTACGGCCCGGCTCAAACCGGGCTTTCAACCGTCAGCATATGCTGGTTTGGGCCGCTGTTCCATTGGTGACGCCGGGCAGTTTCCGCTCCAGTCTGCGCCCGGCAGCTTCTGCCCAGCCGGCGCCTGGTCAGTTCCGGATCTCATTGCCGGTGGCTGCGTCCGCGGCGGCAGCGGTCCGCTGCCATTCGCCGTCGTAGCCTGCCGGCTTGAAGCCCAACGCGATGTTGATGCCGAGCATATGGTCGTTTTCGGCGGCGTTGTACGTCAGGACGCGCCGGACCGCTGGGTAGGACTCCCGCAGCAGGCGCAGGTTGCGGATCTTGATGAGCATGCCAAGCCGGTGGCCGCGGTGGCCCACAGCGACGAGGGTATCGTCCTGGTTGGCCAGCCAGGGCTTGTCGGCTGTTGTCTGCAGGACGGTATAGGCGGCCAGTTCGCCGCTGGCCCGGTGCCGTGCCGCCACCACGAGGGAGGACTGGCCGGCGCGCCGCCAGGTGTCCTCGACGTGGCGGACCCGGGCGACGTCCCAGATTTCCGGCTCGTAACTCAGCGCACCGGAGGGGGCATCGGTGCTCATGCGGGACATGAGCACCGCGAGCTGGGCGGCATGTTCCTCCGGGCAGGAATCGGTCCAGTGCAGCAGCTCATAGTCCCCCGCGCGGGCCAGGGCGTCCCGTTCCAGGGCGTCGAGGTCCGCGGCGGGCGGGACGTCGAGCGAACTGAACCGTTCGACCTGCTCCAGGCGGTAGCCGGCTTTTCCGGCGAAGCGGACGCCCGGCGCGCCGGCGGGCAGCGCTCCGGTCCCCGTGGCGGGCTTGATGAGGTTGGTGCCATCGACGTCGAAATCGGCCGGGTGCTCGGTGAAGGTCTGCAGGATGGTCCTCCCGTCGGCGGAGGCCAGCGCCTCGGCGTGCTCCAGCAGTGCCCGGCCGATCCCCCGCCCGGCGAAGGCATCCAGGACGCTCACGTGCAGCAGCGCACTGCCCAGATTCTCCTGCAGTTCACAGCGGACCCAGGAGTTGGCCGCCATGCGCCCGTCGACGCGGACGAAGAAGAGCCGCAGCCGGGTGTACGCCGTGTCCCGCCAGTACTGCAGGCGGGCCGCCGCGGACGATGCCCGGTCCAGGTTGCCCCAAGTCTGCAGGATGAGCTCATCACAGAGTTCCATGAATTCGAGGAACTCTGCCGTATCAGCGGCATCGGTGTCGGCAGCATCAAGGCTGGCGGGCAGGGAGAGTTCCTCGATGAGGTACGACGGCGTAGTCACCGGGACAGCCTAACCGGCAAGTCCGGCGGCACCAAGGGTCCCGGATGCCAAACGTTTCGCACGCCACGGGGTCCCGGCGCAGGACGGCAAAAGGCCGCCCCGCAGTTGCGGGACGGCCTTTGGCTGGAACCGGCGACGTCAGCGAAGCCGCAGTTCCGTGGATCCGGTGAGGACTAGACCTCGGTCAGGACCTTGGTGACGTTGGGGTCAACCGAGATGCCCGGGCCGAACGTGGTGGCCACGGTGGCCTTCTGGATGTAGCGGCCCTTGGAAGCGGACGGCTTGAGGCGGAGGACCTCTTCCAGTGCGGCTGCGTAGTTCTCGGCCAGCTTGATGGCGTCGAACGAAACCTTGCCGATGATGAAGTGCAGGTTCGAGTGCTTGTCGACGCGGAAGTCGATCTTGCCGCCCTTGATGTCGTTGACGGCCTTGGCGACGTCAGCGGTCACGGTGCCGGTCTTCGGGTTCGGCATCAGGTTACGCGGACCCAGGACCTTACCGAGGCGGCCAACCTTGCCCATGAGGTCAGGGGTGGCGACGGCGGCGTCGAAGTCGGTCCAGCCGCCGGCGATCTTTTCGATCAGGTCATCGGAACCAACGAAGTCGGCGCCGGCCGCGATTGCGGCCTCAGCCTTGTCGCCCGTTGCGAAGACGAGGACGCGGGCGACCTTACCGGTGCCGTGCGGCAGGTTGACGGTGCCGCGGACCATCTGGTCGGCCTTACGCGGGTCAACGCCGAGGCGGAAAGCGACCTCAACGGTGGCGTCGAACTTGGACGGGTTGGTGTCCTTGGCGAGCGTCACTGCCTCGAACGGCGCGTAGAACTTCTCCGCGTCGATCTTGGCCGCGGCTGCCTCATATGCTTTGCTGCGCTTTGCCATGCTGCTTATTTCTCCTTGTGCAGTTGTGGTCTGCGGACCGCGCTGGGCCCTGCCACAGGCGGCATTCCGGCTGGTGTATCCGTTCCGGAATTCCGCTCTTCATTGTTTAGGTGGTGCCGGCTGGCCGGCGGTGCTGACGGCGTCGTGACCGGTTTCCCGATCCCGGCGCATCAGCGGTGGGGAATTAACCCTCGACGGTGATACCCATGGAGCGGGCGGTGCCGGCGATGATCTTCGCTGCGCCTTCGAGGCTGGTGGCGTTGAGGTCTTCCATCTTGGTGGTGGCGATCTCGTTGACCTGGGCCTGGGTCAGCTTGGCAACCTTGACGGTGTGCGGGGTAGCCGAACCCTTGGCCACGCCTGCAGCCTTTTTGATGAGCTCTGCAGCCGGCGGGGTCTTGGTGATGAACGTGAAGGAACGGTCCTCGTAGACCGTGATTTCCACGGGGATAACGTTGCCGCGCTGGGCTTCCGTCGCAGCGTTGTACGCCTTGCAGAATTCCATGATGTTGACACCGTGCTGGCCGAGCGCAGGACCGATCGGCGGGGCCGGGTTAGCGGCACCTGCCTGGATCTGCAGCTTGATGAGGCCGGTGACCTTCTTCTTGGGAGCCAATGTAGGTCCTTCTCTCAAATACGTCCTGGGACACAGGAGCGTGCCTCAGGTTGGTGGCCGCCATGGCAAGGCGGCCGGCCGCTCCGTGGCTGCTAAGCGGGCAGCCCGGGGCGAATTCTTAGGGAAAAGCTAGATCTTGCTGACCTGGTTGAACGCCAGGGTGACCGGAGTCTCGCGCTCGAAGATGGACACCAGCACCACGAGGGTCTGGGAATCGATCTTGATCTCGGAGATCGTGGCGGGGAGGGTCTCGAACGGGCCTTCCTTGACGATGACCGACTCGCCAACCTCGAAGTCGACGTCGACCTGGGCGGCGGCGTGCTTGACCGGCTTGCCCTTCTCGGCCTGCTCTTCTTCGAAGACCGGCGCGAGCATGGAGAAGACCTCATCGAGGCGCAGCGGGACCGGGTTGTGGGCGTTGCCCACGAAGCCGGTGACACCGGGGGTGTGGCGGACGGCACCCCAGGAAGCGTCGGTCAGGTCCATGCGGACCAGGACATAACCGGGGATGCGGACACGGTTGATGACCTTGCGCTGGGCGTTCTTGATCTCAACGACTTCCTCCATCGGAACCTGGATTTCGAAGATGTAATCTTCCATGTCCAGGGTCTGGATGCGGGTCTCAAGGTTGGCCTTGACGCGGTTCTCGTAGCCTGCGTAGGAGTGAATGACGTACCAGTCACCCTCCTGGCGGCGCAGCTTGGCTTTGAACTCGTCCGCGGGGTCGACGTCGGCCTTGGCGGCCGCCGCTGCCAGCACGTCGGCGTCAGCCTCATCAGCGTCGGTGTCAGCCTCATCAGCGTCGGCGTCGGCTGCAACTACTGCCTCTGCGTCGTCTGCCGCTTCTGCTTCCGTGGCTACGGCCTCGTCAGTGACGTCGGATTCGGGCGCAGCAGACACAGCCTCGGACTCTTCCGCGGCTTCCACCGCGGCGTCCTGGCTCTTATCCAGCTCAGTCTCAGTTACCTCGAGCTCCTGCTCAGACACTTGGTCTCCTGCTTCCTCATTGCCTAACATGCCTATTTAAATGACTCAATTCCGCACACCCCGCGGAATCTCCGGTTTCCCGGGGCATCCACGCAGTCTGCGGACCGGTCGCCTTAGCTGTCCGTGGGGCCGCTGCCGCCGAAGACCCAGCTGACCGCGGTCCCAAAGGCCAGGTCCAGCAAGGTGACGATCACCATCATGATGGTCACGAACACCAGTACCACGAGTGTGTAGTTGATCAGTTCTTTACGGGTCGGTGCGACGACCTTCTTCAGTTCGCCAATGACCTGGCGGATGAAGATCGCGATACGAGCGAAGAAGCCGGGCTTGGCGGCATTCTTGGCGGGGCGGCCTTTGGAGCTGCTGGCAGCTGTTTCGGTCACCTGGTCCTCACTCATCCTCGCAATGATCGGATACCCGGCTCTGAACTGAACCATGGTTGCTGCGCTGGTTCCGGATAATCCGGAACAGCATGCGCAGGGCAGACAGGACTCGAACCTGCAACCTGCGGTTTTGGAGACCGCTGCGCTACCAATTGCGCCACTACCCTTCGGGGAGAAAAACCGCTCCGGCCGATGCGTCCCACAGGCTTCCCTGAGGCGCAGGCCATCATCGTGTTTTCAACACCGGAGAACCAGTCTACGCAACAACTGCGTCTACGTCGAACCGGCCCTCTTCGGACCCCTGCGTGCCTGCGAAAACCAACTGACAGCCGTCAGTCACATTCGGGTTCAGGCACCCCGGGGGATCCGCTGAACAGCATAGAGTAGATTTCGTCGAATCCCACATCCAGCCTTCCAGCTGCAAGCGAAGAACGGACCCGCCCATGTCTGCTGCCCGCATTTCCCAGCGCATTTCCGCCATAGCCGAATCCGCCACTCTGGCCGTCGATGCCAAGGCGAAGGCGCTGAAGGCAGCCGGCCGTCCGGTTATTGGCTTCGGAGCCGGGGAACCCGACTTCCCGACCCCCGGCTACATTGTGCAGGCCGCCATCGAGGCCGCCAGCCAGCCGAAATACCACCGCTACTCCCCCGCCGGCGGGCTCCCCGAACTGAAGCAGGCCATCGCGGACAAGACCTTCCGGGATTCCGGCTACCAGGCGGCGGCGTCCCAGGTGCTGGTGACCAACGGCGGCAAGCAGGCCGTCTACAACACCTTCGCCACCCTGCTGGATCCGGGCGACGAGGTCATTGTTCCGACCCCGTTTTGGACCACATACCCGGAGGCCATCCGGCTGGGCGGCGGCGTGCCGGTAGAGGTGTTCGCGGGCCCGGAGCAGGGCTACCTGGTCACCGTGGACCAGCTGGAAGCGGCCCTCACCGAGCGCACCAAGATCCTGCTCTTCGTCTCCCCTTCCAACCCCACCGGCGCCGTGTACTCGCCGGAGCAGGTCAAGGAGATCGGCCAGTGGGCAGCGTCCAAGGGCCTGTGGGTTGTCACCGACGAGATCTACGAACACCTGACCTACGACGGCGTGCCGTTCACCTCGATCGCCACCGCGGTGCCCGAGCTCGGCGACAAGGTGGTTATCCTCAACGGCGTGGCGAAGACCTATGCCATGACCGGCTGGCGTGTGGGCTGGATGATCGGGCCCGCGGACGTCATCAAGGCCGCCACCAACCTGCAGTCGCACGCGACGTCGAACGTCTCCAACATCCCCCAGGTCGCCGCCCTCGCGGCCGTGTCCGGGCCGCTGACCGCCGTCGAAGAGATGAAGGTCGCATTTGACCGCCGCCGCAAGGCGATCGTCGCGGGCCTGAACGCGATTGACGGCGTTGACTGCCCGACGCCGAAGGGCGCGTTCTACGTGTACGCGGACGTCCGCGCGCTGCTGGGCAAGGAGTTCCCGTCTGCGAACGGCCCGGTGCGGCCGGCCACCTCTGCCGAACTCGCGGCGCTGATCCTGGACGAGGTCGAGGTGGCCGTGGTTCCCGGCGAGGCGTTCGGCCCGTCCGGCTACCTGCGCCTGTCCTATGCACTCGGCGACGACGACCTGGCCACGGGCGTCGCCCGCCTGCAGGACTTCCTCCGCAAGGCCAACTAACACGTCACAAACCCCGATGCGCTATCACTTCGGGTCCTTATTCCAGTGCGATAAGGACCCTAAGTGATAGCGCATCCTTGGGTTAAAGCAGGCGGCGCTCGGCGGCCCAGCGGGTCAGCTCGTGGCGGCTGGAGAGCTGAAGCTTGCGCAGCACGGCCGAGACGTGGGTTTCAACGGTCTTGATCGAGATGAACAGTTCTTTGGCCACCTCCTTATAGCTGTAGCCGCGGGCGATAAGGCGCATCACTTCGAGCTCCCGCGCCGAGAGCTTGTCGAGCTCGTCGTCGGCGATGTCCGCGGGGGCCGTGCCGAACGCGTCCAGGACGAAGCCCGCCAGCCGGGGTGAGAAGACGGCGTCGCCGCCTGCCACGCGGCGGACAGCGCCGCTGATCTCCGCGCCGGAAATGGTCTTGGTGACATAGCCGCGCGCGCCGGCCCGGATCACGGACACCACATCTTCTGCCGCGTCGGAGACGCTCAGCGCCAGGAACCGCGTGGTGCCCAGCAGGGGCGCCGAGCCGGCCAGGACCTCGCGTCCGCCGCCACCCCGGCCGCCGGGAAGATGGACGTCTAGGAGCACGACGTCGGGGCGCTGGACTGCGATGACGGCGATTGCCTCCTCCACCGTTCCGGCCTCCCCCGCGACGACGATGTCCGGGTCCAGGTCCGCCTTCAACCCGGAGCGGAAGATGGCGTGGTCGTCCACGATCACCACGCGAATCGGTGCGGGGTTTCCTTGCACAGGGTTTCCTGATGTTGGGCTGGTCACGGTTTGACCTCTCCGTTGGCGTTGTTGGCGGCGGCCGAGGCGGTTCCGGCAGAGGCGGCGGCGACGGGCAGCCGGAGCCGCACTTCGGTGCCGTCCGGGCTGCTGGTGATCGCGGCGGTGCCGCCGTGGCGGTTCATCCGGCCGATGATCGATTCCCTGACGCCGAGCCGGTCCGGGGGAACGGAATCCGGATCGAAGCCCGGGCCCCGGTCCTTGACGAAAACTTCCGCGGCGGCGTCGGTGACTTCCAGGTAGACGGACACGCCGCCGCCGCCGTGCCGGGCTGCGTTCAGCATGGCCTCTCGGGATGCCTGGACGAGGGCCTCATGGCGTTGGGTCATGGCGCAGTCCCCCACGCTGACCACCTCGACGGCGTTCCCCAGGGCGTCCTCGACCTCGGCTGCGGCGGCCTTGATGCCGTCGGACAGCTGACCGGATTCCTTGTCGGCGTCCCGGTACAGCCAGCCACGCAGCTCGCGCTCCTGCGCGCGGGCCAGCCTGATGACATCGTGCTCGTTGCCGGCCCGGCGTTGGATCAGGGCGAGGGTCTGCAGCACGGAGTCATGGAGGTGGGCGGCGATCTCGGCACGCTCGGTGGCGCGGACCCGCCCCGCGCGCTCTGTTTCCAAGTCGCGCCAGAACTTCAGCCCCCATGGCAGAAGCACCAGGGCCACGCCGCCGAGCACGGCCACCGAGGCCAGGAGGGCGAGCCAAGTCTGTTCCCAGGACCCCGAGCCGGACACCATGACCAGCACGCCGGCCACGACGAGGGCGAGCCCGGCCGCGAGGCGGGCCCAGCCGCCGGCCTGGTCCGCTTTGGTCTTGTCCACGAGCCCCGCCCGGCGGGTCTCGTCCAGTTGCATCCAGGCGATCGCGGCACCGCCCAGGATCGCCGCGACCGGGATCAGGGTACCCAGCGGCACGTCGACCCCCAGGAGCCGGGCGATCAGGATCCCGGCGGCCAGCAACAGGCCCGCGCCCAGCAGGATCTCCTTGCCGAAGGGCATGCCGGAAACTTTGGACCGCCAGGACCCCGGCGCCGCCGTCGTTGGCGTTCCACTGGTTCCGGGGGCTCCAGGCATGCCGGGGGCGTCGGGCAGGTTTGCCACGCCCGGGGTGTCCGGGAAGCTCACTGCCGGAGCGATGGGCGATGCCGGGCGGCGGGCGGTGCGCCGGGCGCTTTCATCCGCCGTGGGGACCATGATCCAAAGCCAGGCGTAGAAGGCCACCCCGGCCCCGCCGGCGAGCGCAGCCACTGCCATGCCGATCCTGACCATGCGCACCGGCCAGCCCAGGTGGTTGGCGAGGCCCGCGCACACGCCGGCAATCACGCGGTCGCTGCTGCGGACCAGCGGCGGGCGGGCGGGCGCGGTTGTCATGCCTCAATCCAAGCACGGATCGGGGTTTCCCGGACGCGTTTGAGGGCCCAACCGGGGGCCACTCAGGGACCGTTCAGGGTGTTCCCCAGTAGAGGCCGGCGCCGGGAACGGGAAGGATCGAAGTATGAACCCGCACACTCCGCACCCCGATGAAGGCCCGGCCTCCGCAGACCGGCCGGCCACGGATCGATCCCACCCCGAACTTCCAGAATCGGAACTTCCAGAACCGGAACCTCCCGCCACGGATCTTCCGCACACTGAGCGTTCCGTCACGGACCTTCCGCACACGGAACGTCCCGACCCCGAACTTCCAGGCACGGGCCAGCCCGCTCCGGCCTTCTCCGGGCCGGGCGGCGCGCCGCCGGAGCCGCCGCGGCTTTACCCGCCCGGCGATCCGAATGGGCCGTTGCCCGGCCGGCAAACCCAGAATTTCTTCGACTGGATCCGCAGCCAGGGCATTTACCGCGGACGCGACCGCTGGATCGGCGGCGTGGCCAGCGGCATAGCCCACCGGCTCGGCGTCGATCCGCTGATTATCCGCGGCGTCCTGATCGTCCTGACCGTCTTCGCCGGAATTGGCGTTCTCGCCTACGGCCTGGCCTGGGCGTTGCTGCCCGAACCCGACGGCCGCATTCACGTCCAGGAGGCCGCCGCAGGGCGGTGGACAGCCGGCATGACCGGCGCGCTCATCACCTCGGTCATCGGTTTCCCCAGCCTGGGCACCGGGGTCTGGGGCTGGGACCGCTTCGGCTTCGGCGCCTTCGTCTGGACCGTCTTCTGGGTGGGCGGTGCCATCTACCTCGTCTACTACCTGACCCAACGCAACAAGATCCGGGACGGAGCCACTGGCATGCCTTCGCGTTACGACGCAGGCAGCCCGGCCGGCGCCGCGGCTTTTGCGGCTAGCCCCCGCACCGCCGCCGGGCCGCAATCAGCAGGCAGCTTCCCGCAGGGCGGCGGCCGGACATATGGCGACCCGGCTGACAGCTCTCGAGTCACCGGCACCGGCCCGGACTGGGGTCCGCCTCCGCCGTCGGGACCCATTGCGTCCGGCCCCGTCCCGCCCGGCCCTGTTCCCCCAGGCGGCTACGGACCGGGGTCCGGCGCCACACCGCCCGCACCGGCCGCGCGCAACCTTGGCCCGGGCGCTCCGGCGGTCGCCATCACCGTCGGCTCCGCCCTCCTCGTGGGCGGGGGCATCAAGGCCCTCGACGCCGCCAACGTGATCGATCTCGGCGATGCCGGCAACGCGCTGGTCTGGGCCTTCGGCGCGGCCATCCTGGGCCTCGGGATCCTGTTCGCAGGGCTGCGGGGCCGGACCTCCGGGATCCTGGGCTTCTTCGCGGTCGTGGCCCTGCTGATCGGCGCCATTTTCAGCGTGGTCCCGCACGGGGACCGGTTCCGCTTCCAGAACGCCGACTGGACGCCGGCGAGCATTCAGCAGGCCCAAGGCGGCTTCGAGATCACCGGCGGCGCCGGAACCGCGGACCTGACCAAGCTGGCGCTGAATCCGCCCCTGGGCTCCGACGTCGTAGTTCCGATCGACGCGACGGCCAGCAACCTCACCGTCGTCATCCCCGCCACCGTTCCGGTGCACATCCAGGCGGACATGACCATGGGCAACCTCCACGACGGCAACCAGGACCGCGGCGGCATGACGACGCAGCAAAGCGACTACAACACCGCGAAACCGGGCGCCCGGCTGGTCCTGGAGATCTCCGGCACCGTCAGCAACGTGACCATCAAGGAAGGCAACTGACATGAGCAGCTATGACGACTCGCCGCTGGCCGATGCCGGGCACGACCCCGAAGCGGGTTCGCCCGCCCGGGTGGGCACAGTGGTCTGGGGACTGACAGTGGTGGCATTGGCTGCACTGATCATCATTTCCCGGCTCGGCCTCGTGGCCCTCAACGGCACTTATGTGCTGATCGGCCTGATGATCGGGGCCGGGGGTGCCCTGGTAGTGGGCGGCCTGGTCTCGGCACGCAGGCGTGACAATAAGTCAACTACAGGGAAGTCTTGACCCATGGATAAATTCTTTGACACCATCCGGGGCCTCGGCCTGAAACGTGGTCCGCAGCGCTGGGTTGGCGGCGTCTGCGGCGGGGTTGCCGCCAAACTGAACGTTGATGTGGCCTATGTCCGGATCGCCTACCTGCTCCTGAGCCTGCTCCCTGGCCCGGCGTTCGTGGTCTACCTCGCGGCCTGGCTCCTCCTCCCGGACCAGCGCAACGCAATCGTCCTCGAAAGCTTCCTCTCGAAGCGTTCCTCCCGGCCCTGACATCCATCACAGGCCATCCGTCACAGGCCGGCCCGGCCCCGCGGCCCGGCCCGGCGGCAACCTTCCCCGGTAGCTGCGCCGCACCACGAAAAGGTGCCCCCGCCATCATGGCGGGGGCACCTTTTGTAACCGTTTGTGTCCTGCCCCACACCCGCCACTAGACTCTAGGGTGAGCTCAGCGTGGCGCTCTGCCTGTACCCCTTCAAACCAGGATTTGAGCCAAGACATGAAAATTGGAATCCTCACCAGCGGCGGAGACTGCCCCGGCCTGAACGCCGTCATCCGTGGCGCCGTCCTCAAAGGAATCGCGGTCCACGGCCAGCAGTTCGTAGGATTCAAGGATGGCTGGCGCGGCGTTGTCGAGGGCGACATCGTGGAAATTCCCCGCACCATGGTCCGCGGCATCGCCAAGCAGGGCGGCACCATCCTGGGCACGTCCCGCACCAACCCGTTTGAGAACGGCGGCGGTCCCGAGGTCATCAAAGCCAACATGGACCGGCTCGGGATCGACGCCATCATCGCCATCGGCGGCGAGGGCACCCTGGCCGCCGCAAAGCGGCTCACCGACGCCGGCCTCAAAATCGTGGGCGTGCCCAAGACGGTCGACAACGACCTCGACGCCACGGACTACACCTTCGGCTTCGACACGGCCGTGGAAATCGCCACCGAGGCAATCGACCGGCTGCGCACCACCGGAGAGTCCCACCACCGCTGCATGATTGCCGAAGTCATGGGACGGCATGTGGGCTGGATCGCCTTGCACGCCGGCATGGCCTCGGGCGCCCACGCCATCCTGATCCCGGAGCAGAAGGCCTCCATGGAACAGATCGCCGAATGGGTCGTCTCCGCCCACGACCGTGGCCGCGCCCCGCTGCTCGTCGTCGCCGAGGGGTTTGTGCCCGAAGGCCAGGAGTCCCCGCATTCGGAGCGCGGCCTCGACACCTTTGGCCGGCCCCGCCTCGGCGGCATCGCCGAAATGCTTGCCCCCGAACTGGAGGCACGCACCGGCATCGAGACCCGCGCGACGGTCCTTGGCCACATCCAGCGCGGTGGCGTCCCGACGGCGTTCGACCGGGTCCTGGCCACCCGCCTGGGCATGGCCGCCATCGATTCGGTAGTGGAAAAGCGCTGGGGCACCATGGTGTCGCTGCACGGCACGGATATTGTGCACGTCGGTTTCGACGCCGCACTCGGCAACCTCAAGTCCGTACCGCAGAGCCGCTACGACGAGGCCGCAGTCCTCTTCGGCTAAGCGGACACCGGCGGGGTCCGGCTCGGGCGCGGCCCGCAGGGAAGAAGCGGGCCGGCAGCGCCGCAGCCAGGCAGGGGGCAGCCGGACGCGCGGCCGCGATGGGTAGGGTCGATTCATGACTCTTGAGCCCGGTTCCGCAGAAATTGTCCAGCTCGCATGGGCGCGCCGCCTGGGGTTCGACGACGGCGCCTTCGCGGCTGCCGCCGGCGTGAGGCTCACCCGGGCGGATGAGACAGCCCGGTCCCTGCAGTTCGTCCGCCTGTTCGGCAACTCCGCGCTGGTGGGCCCGCAGTGGGCGCTGGACGCCGCCGAGGGTCTCTCGGACGAGGAACTGGCCCAGCACGTGACGCTGCTGACCATCACCCGCGGGCACGGCGGCCACGGGCTCGGCGCCGCGGCACTCTTCTTCGCCGACGACCTCCCCCTGCAGCAGCCTGCCGGGGAGCTGACGGTCTCGCACGGGAACCCGGAAGCGATCGAACTGGAGACCTTCTGCCCGCCCGACGACGTCAACGAGGTGGGCCTCGCCGACCTGGAACACCGCTTCACCGTCCTGCATCTGGAAGACGGGCGGCGGACGCCCGTGGCCTGCGGGGCGTATGCCGAATGGGAAGGGCTCCTGGCCCATATGGGCGTGCTGGTCGCGCCCGAATGGCGGCGCCACGGCCTGGGCAAGCTGGCCGCCTCAGTAGCCGCCCACGAGGCCCTCGCCGCCGGACTGACGCTGCAGTGGCGTTCAGAAGTCAGCAACAAGGGGTCGCTGGCGCTGGCCCGGAGCCTGGGATTTTCCGCGGGCGGCATCCAGACCAGCGTGCTGCTGGGCTGATCCGGATGCCGCCAGGCTAGCCGCGCTCCGCGGCGGCCCTGTCCGTGTCTGCCCTGTCCGTGTCTGCCTTACCCGTGTCCGCTGCTGCGGCTGTGGCTGCGGCAGCATCTGGTTCGCCCCAGCCCTGGACCGGCTTGGGCTTGGCGAAGAACAGCGCCACGGCAGCGCCGAGCAGGATGACCGCCGCCGGCAGCAGGATGGACTGGCCCATCGCCGTCGAGAACCCCTCATGAAGCTCCGCCGGCAGGGCCCCGCCGAAGCCCATCGGGCTGGCGTCTGCGCCTGCTCCGGGCCGGGCGGGGAGCTCGGCCGCCAGCCGCGACTGGATCAGGACGGCGATGGCGGCGCTGCCGAGTACGGCGCCGATCTGGCGGGTCGTGTTGTAGACGCCTGAGCCGGCTCCGGCCTGCCGCGGCGGCAGGTTGCGTGTGACCGTGGAACTCAACGGCGCCCAGATGCCTGCATTGGCGAAGCCCAGCACTGCGCTCGGCAGCAGGAACAGCCAGATGGGGGTGTCCGGGTGCATGAGCAGGGCATTCCAGAACAGCGCCACGGACATCAGGACCAGGCCGGTCGCGGTGATGAATTTCGGGTTGACCTTGTCGATGATCCGGCCGACGACGGGGGCGAGCCCGCCCGAGATCAGCGCCATCGGCACCATCATGAGCGCCGACTGGGTCGGGGTCAGTCCGCGGACGATCTGGTAGTAGAAGATCAGCGGCAGGCTGAACGCGGTGACGGTGAAGCCCACCGTGGTGATCGCAATGTTGGCGAGCGAGAAGTTCCGGTCCTTGAAAAGGGACAGGGGCAGCAGCGGTTCACCCGTGTTGAACTTCTGCCACAGGACGAAGACCACCAGCACGGCGATGCCGCTGATGATCAGGCCCCAGACGGTGATGGGGCCGGCGATGGTGCCCCAGTCGTACGTCGCGCCCTCCTGGATGCCGAAGACCAGGAGGAACAGGCCGAGGGCGCTGAGCAGCACGCCGGGAATATCGAACTTGTGCGGGTGGGTGGTCAGCGAGGGCACGAAACGCTGGGCGAGGATGAAGCCGACAATCCCGACGGGAACGTTGATGAAGAAGATCCATTCCCAGCCGAGGCCGTCCACCAGCACGCCGCCGAGGATCGGGCCAACCAGCGTGGCGACGCCGGCCGTGGCACCCCAGATGCCCATAGCCGCTCCGCGGCGGTCCGGGGGGAAGATCCGGGTAATGACGGCCATGGTCTGCGGCGTCATCATCGCCGCGCCAAGGCCCTGGACCACACGGGCCGCGATGAGGATCTCGACGCTGCCGGAGAGGCCGCACCACAGCGATGCCACGGTGAAGACGACGAGTCCGGAGAGGTAGAGCTTTTTCGGACCGAAACGGTCCCCGAGCCGGCCCGTGATCAGCAGCGGCACGGCATAGGCGAGCAGGTAGGCGCTGGTGACCCAGATCACCGAGTTAATGTCAGTGTTGAGGCCCTCCATGATGCTGGGGTTGGCCACCGAGACGATGGTGGTGTCGATCAGGATCATGAAGAAGCCGATCACCAGAGACCAGAGTGCCGGCCATGGCCGGGCTACGTTTTCCATGCGGTTCCTTAGGGGCTGGTGTGAAACGGTGGATGGGCTGTGTGTGGGGGCGGCCGGGTTCCGGCCGCGGTCCTGTGCGGGGTTCACCACGGCAGTTCGCCGGAGCGGAGCTGGTCCTGAAGGCTGCGGATCCAGGCGATTTCGGCGCGCAGCGTGCTCTGCTGGAACTGGACATCGATCCAGTACTTGCGCTCCACACCCTTCTTCGCGAGCAGTTCCTCGCCGGAGACCAGGAAGCCGAGTTGCTCCTCCAACGCCTGAAGGCGCCGGTCGAGGAGTTCGACGACGACGCCGGCGGGCAGGTTGTAGGCCTCGGAGACGGCCAGCGGGAAGGCCGGGTATTCGTTGACCGGGGCGGCGAGCATGTCCTGCAGCCACGTCGTGAACGCTTCGCGGCCGGCAGCCGAGATCGTGTAAGTGGTGCGCTCCGGACGGTTGCCTCCCCGGTCCGTTCCCGTGGCTGTGACCAGCCCCTGATCCTCGAGCCGCCCGACGGCGTGATAAAGCGTTCCTGGCCGCACCTTGACCAGCCGGTCCTCGTGCCGCGCGATCAGGAGCTGGTACATCTCGTAGGGATGCATCGGTTCTTCCACGAGCAGGGAAAGTGCGGCGACACCCAGGGGTGTCAATGCGGTTGCCCGGGCCATGGTGCAGTCCTTCTCGGTTTAGCAGTGTTCTCTTCGGCCTAAACGGCAGTTACTCCACTAAAGATTATTCCACGTGGAGTATTTGAGGGCAATCCTCCCCAACCCGGGCCGGCCGCGCCCCGGCCCCAGGCGCGATTGGTCAGCCGAGGAGGGCCAGGATGTCCGTTCGGGCGAACATCTGCGCGGCGGCCCGCGCGGTGGGGGTGCCGGCGTCCGGGTCGGCCCCGGCGTCCAGAAGTTCCCGGGCCACGTCCGTGTAGCCCTTGAAGACAGCACCGGCCAGCGGGGTCTGGCCGCGGTCGTTCGGCGTGTTGGCGTCGCCGCCGTGGTCCAGGATCAGCCGGACAGTGCCGGCGTGGCCGTGGTAGGCCGCCAGCATCACCAGCGAGTCGCCGGAGGAGGTGGTCAGCGTGGCCGGGGCACCGGCGGCCAGGTAGCTGCCCAGCAGCGCGGAGTTGCCCTCGCGGGCGGCGTCGAAGAGCGCGTGCGCCAGCGCGAGTGTCTCGTCGTCGGGCGCGGCGCCCGGCTCGTTCACTTTGGACCCGCCGTTCATCGGGTGCCCCGCAGGAAGCCGGTCTGGCGGCCCACCACCTGGCCGGCGTCGGGGGCCACAATGACTTCCTGGGCCGCGGAGTACGGCTCGTCCCCGTCCACGACGGTCAGGACCTCGTCCGGGGCGACGGAGCGTTTGATCACGGCCAGGGCGACGGGGCCCATCTCGTAGTGCTGCGCCACGGAGGTCACGGTGCCCACCTTGCGCTCGCCCGCACGCACCTCGCTGCCGGCCGCGGGCAGGGTGTGCTGGGAACCGTCGAGCTGGAGGAACACGAGACGGCGCGGCGGGTGGCCCAGGTTGTGGACGCGCGCGATCGTCTCCTGGCCCTTGTAGCAGCCCTTGGCCAGGTGCACGGCAGTGCGGAGGAGGTCGAGCTCATGCGGGATGGTCTTGTCGTCCGTTTCCGCGCCCCACCGGGGCCGCCACGCCGCAATCCGCAGCGCTTCGGAGGCCATGGTGCCGGCGAGGGCACGGTCGCCCACGGTCGCGACCAGTTCGTCCGCGGGGACCAGGTACTCGAACCACGGCCGTTCCAGTCCTGGATGGGCGTCCTCGCCCACCACAGCGTAGGAGTAGCCGCCGGCGCCGACGTGCGGCCACGGGTCTTCCCACGCCTGCAGCGCGTCCCATTCCGGGATGCGGTGCGTGGAGCCGAGTACGGCCCAGTCGGCGGAGACGTCCGCGATTTCGACCCGGAGCATGAATTTCATCTTGTTGAGCCATTCGGCGAGCGGGGCCGCCTCGGCTGCCTCGACGATCAGCCAGGTCGTGGCGCCGTCGTCCACCACCCTGGCGTCAAATTCGATCCGGCCCTGCACGCTCAGCAACAGCAGTTCGGTGGACTGGCCAGGGGCCAGGGAAGTGAGCTGCTGGGAGGACAGGGTGTTGAGCCAGCTCAGGCGGTCCGGCCCGCTGACCGTCACCACGCCGCGGTGTGAGAGATCGACGACGGCGGTGCCGGCGGCCAGCGCCCGCTGCTCCCGGAGCGGCTCGCCGTAGTGGGCGGCGACGCCGGCATCGGCGCCGCCGGCCTCAACCGCGGCCGGGCGCGACAACAGGGGGCTTTTGATAGTCATATTGAAAGGAACGTCCTTAGCTCTGTGCGTATTCCGGCCCCGGCAGGTTCCGGCCCCGGCAGGGACAATCTGGCTCCGCCGGACTGTGGGGCAGGCCGGTCCTAGCGGTATTCCGGATTTTCAAAGTCGAAGCGGGTGCCCGCTTTCCAGGCGTCGGGCAGGTTTCCGTAGGCGGGAATGCCGCCCGCGTCCTTGAGCATGCGCGCCAGGTGCATCATGTTCCAGGTCATGAAGGTGGTGTTGCGGTTGGTGAAATCGCTCTCCGGCCCCCCGGACCCCTGGTCAAGGTAGCTCGGTCCCGGCCCGACGGGACCGATCCAACCGGCATCGGCCTGCGGCGGGATGGTGAAGCCGACGTGCTGGAGGCTGTACAGGACGTTCATGGCGCAATGCTTGATGCCGTCCTCATTGCCGGTGATGAGGCAGCCGCCCACCTTCGGGTAGTAGGCCCACTGGCCCTTCGCGTTCAGCTGCCCGGAGTGGGCGTAGAGGCGCTCGATGAGCTTCTTCGTCTGCGAGGAGTTGTCCCCCAGCCAGATGGGCCCCGCGACGACGACGATGTCCGCTTCCTGGACGGCCGGGTAGAGTTCCGGCCACTCATCGGTGGCCCAGCCGTGTTCGCGCATGTCCGGGTAGACCCCGCTGGCGATGTCGTGGTCCACCGTGCGGATCACGCGGGTGCTGACGCCCTGCTTCTCCATGATCCGGCGGCTGACCTCGATCAGGCCCTGCGTGTTGGACACGTCCGGGGACTTCTTGAGCGTGCCGTTGAAGAACACGGCCTTGAGGTCGGCGTAGCTGGCGCTGCCGGGTGCTGTGCTGCCGGCTGAGCTGGTGACTGTGTCATTCACGGTATTTCTCCTGGGTCGATGGTGACAACGGAAAAATCAGTGAGACCGCGTAATTAGCCTGCTTTGGCGAGGATGGCCGATGCGTGGGCCTCCAGGCCGCCGCCCGCCGTCGAATTCTTGCCGGTGGCCACGTCCCAGCGCCACAGCAGGTTTCCTTCCACCAGCCCGAAGATCCGGGTGGCCGCCGTGTACTCCTTGGAGTGGCTGCCGCGCATCACCATGTCGGTGCTGAGCTGGATCTGGGGGCCCCTGATCTGGCCGTAGTACAGCTCCGAGATCCCGCCGGGGTGGGCGATGGAGACCGAGATGTCGAAGCCGCCGTCGCTGTTGCGCAGGGCCTCCACCTCGTCGGCGCTCTTGAGCACCGGGACGATGTCCGCCGGGATCAGGCCGGGGCCGCCGTCCTCCTCGCGCTGCTTACGCTCCAGCGCCCAGAAGCCGGTCTCGACAGTGAGGGGACGCAGCTTCGTGCCCTCGTCGTCGGTCAGCCAGCTCTCGGCGCGGTACTGCAGGTACGGCAGGCCGTTGTGCGTAAACGAGACGTGTTGCAGGAAGTGCTCGGAGTCCTCGTCTCCAGCCCCCAGCCGGCCGCTGCCCTCCCACTCACCAATGAGCCAGGACAGCGGAACGATTTCGGGGGTCAGATCAGTAGGGATTTCAATCGGCACAGCATCTACCTCTGGAAGCTACGGGGTCTGGAACGTGTTACTTCTGGCCTTTGAAGAGGCGGTACACGACAAAGCCGGCAAACCACGCCATGGACAGGCTGGCCACGCCAAGCAGGACAAGGAAAAAGATCTCATATGCAAGTACGGACATGATGCCATCCTAACGCTTAGTAGATGAGTAGTTTGTCTATGAAGTAGGCCAGGGAACCGACAGCAGAAACCGGCCCGAGCCCCATGCCCACGGCCGCCAAAACATTAAGGCCTTCACCGTTGAGGATGACGAGGCGGCGGAAACTCACCAGCACCGCCCCCACGACGACGCCGACGAGGGCCGCCGGCAGCACGGCGATGTCGGAGAACACCAGGCCGGCGAGCGGCCCGGCAAGGCCGGCGCTCACGATGCCCAGCGGCGCCACGATCCGGTCCGGCCAGCGGATCAGCCCCGCCAGCAGCGCGATCGCCGAGCTGATGGCCGCCACGAGGATCATTTCGCGGACCCCGTTGAAGCGCGAACTCGCAATCCAGCCGGCGCCGAGGCAGGAGAGCAGGACACCCGCGCACGAGCCCAGGGTGGATTCGAGGCGCTGGGCCTGACCGGTGCCCCGGATCAGCTGCATGACGAAGATCGCCATGACCCCGACGGCCAGGAATGACGGCGTCCAGTCCAGGAAGCCCGGAGCCGGGAGATAGGTCGCAGCCACTGCCGACCCGACGCCGGGCAGGCCAATCAAGACCGCGAGGGTCTTCTTGGCGGGGATGCCGAGAAAGTAGGGCCAGCCGATACCGATGCCGGCGGCGGCGAGCGCCGCGACGGCCAGGAGGACCTCGGGCGAGGCATAGGCTCCGGCGACAATCGCCGCGAGACCGGCCAGGCCGATGATCCCGACGCTCCACGGCTTCACTGTCTGCTCGCCATCGGCAGACCCAGCATGGCCAGACCTTCGCTCACTGCGGACCCCAATTCGACTCGGCTCAATTTCGACGGGCCGCGGGCCCTGACGGTTCAATCCTGCCCTATGTGAACGGTATGTGTCGCAAAAGGAGGCGCCGGAGGTGACGGGACCATGGCCGGAATGGGGCCTTTAGGTATACTCAACATCAGCAACAAGACGCCCAACGATGCGCGGACACCCCTTGGAGGAACAATGTCGCACATCCTGCTATTGACGAACAGCACGGGAACATCCGTGGACGTCCTGCCTGCTCTGGAACTGCTGAACCACCGGGTGCATATCCTTCCGGCCGAGCCCACTGCCCTGCTCGAGACCGACCCCTGCGACATCGTCCTGCTCGATGCCCGCAAGGACCTGGTCGGCGCACGTTCCCTCACCCAGCTGCTCAAGGCCACCGGCCTCAGCGCCCCGTTGATGCTGATCCTCACCGAGGGCGGCATGGCCGCGGTCTCCTCGGCGTGGGCCGTGGACGACATCCTCCTGGAATCCGCGGGCCCGGCAGAAGTCGAGGCCAGGATCCGGCTCGGCGTCGCGCGCGCCGTTCCGGACAAGGAAGACGTGCCGACCGAAATCCGGGCCGCCGGCGTCGTGATTGACGAGGCCAGCTACACCGCACGGGTCAACGGCGCCGCGCTCAACCTGACCTTCAAGGAATTTGAACTGCTGAAATACCTGGCCCAGCACCCCGGCCGGGTGTTCACCCGCCAGCAGCTGCTGACCGAAGTCTGGGGCTACGACTACTACGGCGGCACGCGCACCGTGGATGTCCACGTCCGGCGGCTGCGGGCCAAACTGGGCGCCGACCACGAGAACCTGATCAGCACCGTCCGCAACGTCGGCTACCGCCTGACCCTGGTCCGCCAGCCCGAGGACGAACTGACCGAGGCCTGAGCGCGCCACGGCCGCCACCGCGCGGCGGCGCCGGTACGCAGGCACTGTACACAAGCACTGAACGCAGAAGGCCCCGGACTCTGGAATCCAGAGTCCGGGGCCTTCTTGGTGCACCAAACCATCGGCACAAACTTCTCAGTATTTAACAGTATTTCTCAGTGGAGGACATACGGGTCGAACGTATCGAGGCCACCCCAGTGGTGGATCCCCCTCGCATCTGGCTCAACGCCGGACGAGATAACGACTATACGCGGCCGTCCGCAGTTCGACAAAATCGGCCGCTGACCCCCATGCACCCGATAGCCTTGCACCATGAGCCCTGCGCACCCGGAAAACTGGCCCGTACACACTGAAAAAGGAACCGTGGACGCCGCGCTGCTGCGGGACGTCGCCGCCCTTGTCGCCGCGGCGGAAGAGTCCGACGGCAATCCGCCGTTGTCCGAACAGACCCTTGTCACGCTGCGCGCCGGCGATGCGGGCGAGCACTCGGTGCTTGCCCTGGCCCTCTATGCCCCGGACGACAAGTTGGATCCCGCGACGGCGCAGGACCTGGCCGGCGTCGCCGTCGTCATCGAGGAACCCGACGGCACCGGCATCCTCGAGGTCGCCGTCCATCCCAGCTACCGCAACCAGGGCGTGGGCGACCGCCTGCTGGGCGAACTGAAGACCGTCCGCGGCTTCGCCGGCCTGAAAGCCTGGTCCCACGGAAACCACGAGGCCGCGGCCGACCTCGCGGCCCGCTACGGCTACGGAGCCGTGCGTGAGCTGTGGAAGATGCGGTTGATGACGGCGGCAGCGGCCCTGCCGGAGGTCCAACTCCCGGACGGCGTACAGCTCCGCGCCTTCGTGCCCGGCCGGGACGAGGACGCCTGGCTGGCCGCAAACAAGGCCGCCTTCGCCCACCACCCGGAGCAAGGCAACATGACGCGGGCCGATCTGGACGCCCGGATGGCCGAACCGTGGTTTGATCCCGCGGGCTTCCTGCTGGCCGTCGATCCGGCGGACCGGCTCCTGGGATTCCATTGGACCAAGGTGCACCCCCGGCACGGCGACCACCCCGCAATGGGCGAGGTCTACGTGGTGGGCGTGACCCCCGACGCCCAGGGATCCGGGCTGGGCAAGGCCCTCACGGTCGCCGGCATCAGGCATCTTCAGGACCTGGGGCTCCGCGCCGTCATGCTCTACGTCGATGCCGACAACACCCCCGCCGTCGCCCTCTACCGCCGGCTCGGATTCACCCGCTGGGATGTCGACGTGATGTACGCGCCGCTGCCGCAGCAGCCGTCACCGGCCGCCGCTCCAGCGCCGGACGGCGTTAGTCAAGTCGGCGGATAACCGTCCCGGCCCGGGCCGAAACCTGGGGTCATCCGGCCATGATTGCTTGTAAGGTTGAAGCTACATCGCGCCAGCATTGAGGAGACACCATGCCACGGGATACCGCCCGGACATCCACGTCTGAACCAGCAACGCCGGAAAAGGGGGCGCGTCCGGTACGTGCCCGCTTTGGCTCCTCCGAAGTGCCGGCCTCGCGCGCCACGCAGGACCGGATCGACATTCCGGAGTTCGCACCGAACCTGGAACCGGAAGGCGACATCCGCCCCGACCGGTTCCTGGACCGGGAACTGAGCTGGCTTGCGTTCAACGCGCGGGTCCTGGAATTGGCCGAGGACCCCAACCTGTACCTGCTGGAGCGGGTCAGCTTCCTGTCCATCTTCGCCTCCAACCTGGACGAGTTCTTCATGGTCCGGGTGGCCGGGCTGAAGCGGCGGATCGCCACGGGGCTCGCCGTCCCCTCCCCTGCCGGGCTGAGCCCCATGCAGGTCCTGGAGCAGATCGGCGAGGAGGCCCACCGGCTGCAGCAGCGCCACGCCCGGGTCTACGCCGAACAGATCCGTCCGGCGCTGGCCTATGAGCACATCCACCTGATGCACTGGGAGGAGCTCGACTCGCAGGCCAAGGACCAGCTCAGCGCCATGTTCGCGGAAAAGGTTTTCCCGATCCTGACGCCGCTGGCCGTGGACCCGGCGCACCCGTTCCCCTACATCTCCGGGCTGTCCCTGAACCTCGCCGTGGTGGTCCGCAACCCGGTCAGCGACAAGGAGCTCTTCGCCCGTGTCAAGGTCCCTGACCAGCTCCCGCGCCTGATCTCCATCGACGGCGCCCGCGCCGGCTCCGTCCCGGGACGGGTGGCACGGTTCATAGCGCTCGAAGAAGTGATCGCCGTGCACCTGGACCAGCTGTTCGCCGGCATGGAGGTCCTGGAACACCACATCTTCCGCGTGACCCGCAACGAGGACGTCGAGGTCGAAGAGGACGACGCCGAAAACCTGCTGCAGGCCTTGGAGAAGGAACTCCTGCGCCGCCGGTTCGGCCCGCCCGTCCGCCTTGAGGTCACCAATGACATCAACCCGAACATCCGTGCCCTGCTGATCCGCGAGCTCGGCGTCGAGGAATCCGAGGTCTACTCCGTGCCGGCGCCGCTGGACCTGCGCGGGCTCTCGGTGATTGCCGGGATCGACCGGGCGGACCTGCACTACCCCAAGCACGTCCCGCACACCTCGCGCTACCTCAACGAATCGGAAACGTCCAAGGCGGCCAACGTCTTTGCCGCCATGCGGCGACGGGACATCCTCCTGCACCACCCGTACGACTCCTTCTCCACGTCGGTCCAGGCGTTCCTGGAACAGGCAGCCGCGGACCCCAAAGTCCAGGCCATCAAGCAGACCCTGTACCGCACTTCCGGTGACTCCCCGATTGTCGATGCCCTGATCGACGCCGCCGAGGCCGGCAAGCAGGTCCTGGCGCTCGTGGAGATCAAGGCGCGCTTTGACGAGCAGGCGAACATCTCCTGGGCCCGGAAACTGGAACAGGCCGGCGTCCATGTGGTGTACGGCATCGTGGGGCTCAAGACCCACTGCAAGCTCTCCCTCGTGGTCCGCCAGGAAGTGGACGGCCTGCGCCGCTACTGCCACATCGGCACCGGCAACTACCACCCCCGCACGGCCCGCTACTACGAGGATCTGGGCCTGCTGACGGCGAACGAACAGGTCGGCGAAGACCTTTCGAAGCTGTTCAACCAGCTCTCCGGCTACGCGCCGAAGTCCACGTTCAAGAGGCTGCTCGTGGCGCCGCGCTCGGTCCGTTCCGGGCTGATCGACAGGATCGAGACCGAGATCAGGAACGCCCGGGCCGGCATCCCCGCCCGCGTCCAGATCAAGGTCAATTCGATGGTGGACGAAGCCATCATCGATTCCCTGTACCGCGCGTCCCAGGCCGGGGTGCAGGTGGATGTCATTGTCCGCGGCATCTGCTCCCTGCGGCCCGGCGTTCCGGGCCTGAGCGAGAACATCACGGTCCGCTCCGTGCTGGGCCGCTTCCTGGAACACTCCCGCGTCTTCGCTTTCGCCAATGCCGGCGACCCGGTGGTTTACATCGGCTCGGCCGACATGATGCACCGCAACCTCGACCGCCGCGTTGAAGCCCTCGTGCAGCTGACGAGCGGCGACGACACGAGCTATGTCCTGGACTTGCTCAACCGCTACATGGTGCCCGAAACCGCGAGTTGGCATTTGGACAAGCAGGGTGAATGGACCCGCCACCACCTGGCGGAAGACGGCCAGGACCTCAAGGACGTGCAGTCCTGGCTGCTCGCCTCCCGCTCGCGCCAGCGCTCGACCAGCCTGCGGTAGGGATCGTGAGTGTGAGCAGCGATGCACTGGTTGCGGACCAGGCTGACCAACCCGGCGAAGAGGTTTCCGTCACGGCGGCGGGCGCCATCCCGTGGCGCCTCAATTCGGTAAACAAGGACCAGCTCGAGGTCCTGCTGATCCACCGTCCGCGGTATGACGACTGGTCCTGGCCGAAGGGCAAAATCGACGCCGGCGAGACCATCCCGGAGTGCGCCGTGCGCGAGGTGGAGGAGGAGATCGGGCTCACCGCTCCGCTGGGGATCCCGCTCCCGCCCATCCACTACCACGTGGCGGCCGGGCTGAAGGTGGTCCACTACTGGGCGGTCGACGTCGACGGCGCCGTCTTGATCCCGGACGGCACGGAAGTCGACAGCGTCATGTGGTGCCCGCCCGAGAAGGCCGCCCGTCTCCTGAGCAACCCGAGCGACATCGAGCCGCTGCAGCACCTGGTGAACGCCCACGACCGCGGGGAGCTGGCGACCTGGCCGCTGCTGATCGTGCGCCATGCGAAGGCCAAGCCCCGCTCGTCCTGGTCCAAGGCCGAGGGCGACCGCCCGCTGGCCGCCACCGGCATGCGGCAGGCGCAGTCGGTGGGGCGGCTCCTGCAGGCGTGGAAGCCCGCGCGGATCGTTTCAAGCCCGTGGCTGCGGTGCGTGGCCACCATCGCACCCTACGCCAAGGCGGCCGACGCCAAGGTCAAGCTCAACGAGGCCCTCACCGAGCACCGGCACAGCCGCAGCCCGCACAAGACGGCAGCCGTCGTCGAGGGATTGTTCGACAAGCAGCGGGCCGTGGCGCTGTGTACGCACCGTCCGGCCCTGCCCACGGTCCTGAAGCAACTCGCGAAGCACATGAACTCCCGGCTGCGGGACCTGCTGCCGTCCTCGGACCCGTTCCTGGCGCCGGGCGAGATCGTGGTCTGCCACGTGGCCCGCGGCAGCAAGAAAAAAGTGGTCGCGGTGGAGCGGTTCAAGCCGTTCGACGACTGAGGTCCTTGACCCCGGGGGGCCCTAAGCCTAGTTTGTATCAATAGCTTGATACATTACTGCTGAATCTTGGGGGATTCCGTGCCGGTCCTGTTGAACGTGCCGCCGATGCTGTTGCTCGGCCCGGCGATCGCCGCCCTGCTGGTGTATGCCGTCCTGCGGTGGGTGATCTGGGCTCCCGGGACCGGAACGTCGCCGCAGACAGTGTCGGAGCACGGGCTGTGGGTAGGTGTGATTGGCTGGCTCGCGAGCTCACTCCAGGGCGCCATGACCCTGGGTATCATCCCGGCCAATCCGTCAGCGTCCGCCGTGGTGGGCGCCGACTCGATCATCCCGGCGCTGGCATGGCCGGTCCTGGGCTGCCTGGGCGTGCATGCCCTGGGACAGGTCACCTACCCGGGTCCGCGGCGAATGCGGCGGCAGGCAGTGCTGTCCGTGCGGCGCATCAAAGACTTCCTGCCCCGCAGGCTGGCATTGACCACGGCTGCGATCTTCGTCTCGGCTGCCGCGGCCATCGCCCGGACTGCCACGTTGCCCGGGTTCGCGGCCGTGGCTCCCACTACGGTCAGCGACGGCGCGTACGGCTACTACAACAGCGGCGGCGACGGCCGTATCCCCGGACCGGAGGTGGCCGCATGGCTCGGCGGCGCCCTGCTGGTGCTGGCCGTCGGCACGTGGCTGGTTTTGTGGCTGATCGGCCGCCGCCGGCAGCTGGAGGCCCTTGACGCGGCGGACAACGCTGTACTGCGGACCATCGCGATGAACCGGCTGCTGCGCACAGTGTCCACAGTGGCTGCCGGCTTGGCGGTCATCGCGGGGAACTTCGCGGCCCGTCCCGATCCGGCCCAGCAAACGGGATCGTGGACGAACTTCGCCGGCCTCGCTGCGACCGTGGTCCTGCTCGTGATGTGGTGGTGGCGGCCGCCTCGGCTTGCTTCCGCCGGGCTGGGCGTCCGGAACCGGCCGGAATCAGGGATCGCCGCCGGCCGCCAGCACCCGGCCGCCAGGCTGGTCTCCTCACTTGGAGCGCTCCTGGGCCTCGCGGCCGCCGTGCCGCTGGTCGCCGGAGCCTTCCTCGCCCCCGTGATCATGGCGGCCGCCGGCTACGGACTTGCGGGACTCGTGGCCGTGATGGGCACCTGCGTCCTGCTGGTCATCGCCGGAGGCGAGCTGGTCCTGCAGCGCAACTACGGAATGCCGGAGGCGCCGCGCACCTGGCCCCGGCAGCCGGTCAGCCCGGCCCTGCTGACCACGGCGGTCCTGGCGCTGCTGGTCTTCCTGGCAGCCCTCGCCGTCACCGCCGCGGGACAGGCCCTGCTGGCCGAAGATCGCGGCTGGGTTCCGGTTGCACTGCTCACCGCCGGGACCTGCGTTGCCGCCCTGCCGGCGTTCCTCCGGGCCCGGTCCCGCCAGGGCGTCCGCGACGCCCCGCGCGGTCTGGACCCCGCGCTGCGAGCCATCACTGTCCACCGCGTCGTGCGGACCCTCGCCGCAACCCTCACGGCCCAGGCCGGTGTCCTCCTGCTGACCCAGACCAATGCCTGGGCGGCGGTGTTCGGGCCGGACGCGTTCGGCGACGCCGTCGATCCGGCCGCCGGATCGTGGTGGCCGGCGACCCTGGCAGGCGCTGTCCTGGCCGCCAGTGCCGTGGTCATCGCCGTCATCCCCGTGGGCGGCCTGGCCCGGAAGACCCCCGCTCCCCTGCCGCGGAAGGAAGTCGCCGCGTGACGGCGGGCATCGCCGTCAACCTGCGTTCGCCAGTTCCCCCCTTCGAGCAGATCCGGACGCAGATCGCCTCCCTCATCAGCGCCGGGACGCTGGCAGCGGGAACCCGGCTGCCGACCGTCCGCAGCCTCGCGTCGGACTTGGGCCTCGCGGCCGGGACAGTCGCGCGGGCCTACAAGGAACTCGAACTGGCCGGACTGGTCGAAACCCGGCGGCGCAACGGCACGGTGGTCGCCGGCAGCCAGCCGATCCTGACCCCGCCCGCACCTCCGCCGGGCACGGTCCCGGTGGAGGTGATCGCCGCCGTCGACCGCTGCATTGCGGAAGGCCGCACTGCCGGGCTCGACGACGCGGCACTGCTGGCGATCCTGCGGGCGAGGCAGGGAGGGTCACACAAATAAGGAGAGCCAGCGAGTTCTCAGTAGACTGGAACGGTGAGCATCCCTACGCCCTATGAAGACCTCCTGCGCGACGTCCTCGAGCACGGCACGCACAAATCGGACCGCACCGGTACCGGCACCCTGAGCGTTTTTGGCCGCCAGCTCCGCTTTGACTTGAGCAAGAGCTTCCCGCTGATCACCACCAAGCGGGTGCATTTCAAGTCCGTGGCGGTGGAGCTGCTTTGGTTCCTCCGCGGCGACACGAACGTCAAATGGATGCAGGACCAGGGGGTCACCATCTGGGACGAATGGGCCGACGCCGACGGCGAACTCGGTCCCGTTTACGGGGTCCAGTGGCGTTCCTGGCCCACGCCCGACGGCGGGCACATCGACCAGATCGCCGAGCTCATCGAGAACCTGAAGTCCAACCCGGATTCGCGCCGGCACATCGTCTCGGCCTGGAACGTCTCCGAACTCAAGGACATGGCCCTGCCCCCGTGCCACGCGTTCTTCCAGTTCTACGTGGCGGACGGCAAGCTTTCGTGCCAGCTGTACCAGCGGTCGGCGGACACCTTCCTGGGCGTGCCCTTCAACATCGCGTCCTACGCCCTGCTGACACGCATGATCGCGCAGCAGACCGGCCTGGAACCGGGCGAATTCGTCTGGACCGGCGGGGATGTCCACATATACGACAACCACATGGACCAGGTCCTCAAGCAGCTCGCCCGCGAGCCCTACGACTACCCCCAGCTGAACATCACCCGAAAGCCGGACTCCATCTTCGACTACACCCTCGAGGACTTCGAGGTGGTCGGCTACCAGCACCACCCGACGATTAAGGCCCCGATAGCCGTATGAGCAACGACAACACCGCGGGCGTGCAGCCCGGCGATTTCACGGAACAACTTCGAGCGTCCACCACTGGCCTCGGGCTCGTCTGGGCCCAGACCAGCACCGGGGTGATCGGCAAGGCCGGTGACATGCCGTGGCACCTGCCCGAGGACATGTCGCACTTCAGCCGCCTCACCACCGGCCACCCGGTCATCATGGGACGCAAGACCTGGGAATCATTCCCGGACAAGTACCGCCCCCTGCCCGGCCGGACGAACATCGTCATCACCCGCCAGGCCACCTGGCAGGACACCCCGGGCGCGGAAGGCGCCGTCGCCGTCGCGTCGCTCGATGACGCCTTGCTTGAATCCCAGTTCGTGGCCGGCCATGAGACCGTGTGGATCATCGGCGGCGGCGAAATCTTTGCCCAGTCCTTGGACCTTGCCGACGTCGCCGTCGTCACCACCATCGACACCAACGCCGAAGGGGACACCTTCGCTCCGGAACTCGGCTACGACTGGACCGTCTCGGCCAGCCTCCCGGCCAACGGCTGGCTGACCTCCGCCAACGGCACCCGCTACCGGATCACGCTGTGGCGCCGGACGGAGGCCAAGTAATGCTGAGGAAGCCCGAGACCCTCTTTGTCCTGGGGTACATGCTCCTGCCCCTGCTCGCACTGCTCTCCGCGGTCGTGGGATTGACCATGATCCTGGGCGGCAACAAGATCCTCGGGGCGATCGTGCTGGTGGTGGTGACCCAGGTCTTCACGTTCGGGGCGGTTTTCGCGCTGCGCCGGCGCAAGGCGGCACTGCTGGAAGAGCCCCGCGGCGACTATAACGCGTGACGTAACCGACTGCGCCGGGCGGGCCGTGAAGTCTAAACTGGGCCCATGACTACAGCAGCTACCCCGTCCGTCGGCCTGGTTGGTTGGCGTGGCATGGTCGGTTCCGTCCTCATGCAGCGCATGCAGGATGAGGGCGACTTCGCCAACATCAACCCGGTCTTCTTCTCCACCTCGAACGCGGGCGGTGCCGCCCCGGCCCTGGCCGGCGCCGCTGCGGGCGCCGCCGGCAAGCTTGAGGACGCGTTCGACCTCGAGACCCTGGCGAAGCTGCCCATTATTGTCACCGCCCAGGGCGGGGACTACACCAAGCAGGTCCACGGCGAGCTCCGCAGCCGCGGCTGGGACGGCCTCTGGATCGATGCCGCCTCCACGCTGCGCATGAATGAGGATTCCATCATCGTGCTGGACCCCATCAACCGGGACGTCATCGACGCCGGCCTCTCCGGCGGGGTGAAGGACTACGTCGGCGGCAACTGCACCGTGTCCTGCATGCTGATGGGCCTGGGCGGGCTGTTCAAGAACGACCTGGTCGAATGGGGCACGTCCATGACGTACCAGGCGGCCTCCGGCGGCGGGGCGCGCCACATGCGTGAACTGCTGAACCAGTTCGGCAGCCTCAACGCCGAGGTCAGCACCGAACTGGACGACCCGGCGTCGGCGATCCTCGAGATCGACCGCAAGGTCCTGGCACACCAGCGCGCCGGCATCGACGCCACACAGTTCGGCGTTCCGCTGGCCGGTTCGCTGATCCCCTGGATCGACGCGGACCTCGGCAACGGCCAGTCCAAGGAGGAATGGAAGGCCGGGGTGGAGACGAACAAGATCCTTGGCACCTCCGCCGCGAACCGCGTCGTCATGGACGGCCTGTGCATCCGGATCGGTGCGATGCGCTCCCACTCCCAGGCCCTGACCCTGAAGCTGCGCGAGGACCTCCCGGTCGCCGAGATCGAGAAGCTCGTGGACGCGGACAACCAGTGGGCCCGCGTGGTGCCAAACACCAAGGAAGCCTCGATGGCCGAGCTCACGCCCGTGGCGGCGTCCGGCACCCTGGACATTCCGGTGGGCCGGATCCGCAAGCTCGAGATGGGTCCGCAGTACATCAGCGCGTTCACGGTGGGCGACCAGCTGCTGTGGGGCGCCGCGGAGCCGCTGCGGCGCATGCTCCGCATCGCCACCGGAAACCTGTAGGAGCCCGTCCGGGACACCCTACAGGCATACGTTCAGACACCCCTTCAGGCACCTGTTCAGGCGCCAAGGAATCTGCGGTATTTCGCGGCCTGCAGCCCAAAAGACTTTTGGGCTGCAGGCCGCAGCCCGTTAACGGCGTCGAAGGGTTCAGGCACGACGCCGGCTCCCCTGCGGCCCGGCGGCCCGGCCCAGGTGCCGATCACGCCGCCGCCGGCCACAATGGTCTTCTTGAACACGCCGTTGCCGCCGGGGACGATCTTGTCGGCGTGCTCCGGCGGCAGCACGAGGGACCGGTCCGCGTAGCCGAGCAGGAATTCGTCGAACCCCGGCAGCGCCAGCACCGTGCGCTGACCGGGGACGCCGTCGTCGAGCAGCGCGGCTGTCTCTGCAGAGAGCCAGTAGCTGGTCCCCTCAAACTCCAGTTCCGCCAGCTGGTCCGACACCCGGGCCAGGGCGGCCCGGGTTTCCGTCAGCGGAATGCCGGCCCACCAGGCAAAATCACGTTCCGTGGCGGGGCCGTGACTGCGAAGGTAGCGCAGCAGCCACTCGGCGATGCCGTCGGAACGGTCCAGGGTCCGCGACTCGGTGATCCAGTCGCCGAAGGCCACGACCAGCTGCTGGTTGCCGGCCAGCGGACCCTGCACCAGCAACCCCCGCTGGCACAGGATCCCGAGCAGATGGATGCCGCGCTGGCCCGCCGTGGACTGGCCCGCCCGTTCGAAGGCCTGGAACAGCTCCGCCCGGCTGGCAGCTCCTCCGGAGACCAGCTGCAGGGCAGTTGCCGCGGCGGCGTCGACGTCCGCGGCCGTGATCTCGAGCTCCCGGTGGCGCCGGGCCAGGCCCTGGATCAGCCGGTCGGAGGTGATGGCCAGCATCCATTTCAAGTCCTCGGGCGCCAGCACGTGCAAGGTGCCGCGCATTGGCCAGGAACGGACGATCTCCGCCCGGTCCAGCGCCCCGCGTACGTCTTCGGCGCGGGAACCCGGCACGCGCTGGCCGACGGCCCAGAGCACGGCCTGCAGGTCCTGGGCCTGCATCGCAGTCATGCCGCGGACGGCGTCGGGGACGGACTGAAACCCCGGTCCCAGCAGTCCCTGGGCGGCGAGCCGCAGCCTGCCGATGATTCCGGGGCCAAGCCGGCGGACGCCCGTCACTGCTGCCATGGAACCATGGTAAGTCGCGTGTGCTGCCTGTCGGGTTGTTGCCCGGCTGTTCCCAGCCGCCATCCAGCAGGCTTCCCTACCCTTGAATCATGACTATGAGTGAGGTGTGGCCGCTGCTGCGGCCCCTGTGCCGGAAGCTGGCCCTGCTGGGCTGGGCGTCCAGCGCCGCCGGCATGGCTGCCGGGCTCGCCGTCGCCATCGCCAGCGGTACCCGGCTCTCGCCCATGATGAGCACCCTGCAGCTGGTGGCCGCCTCGTCCATGGCGGTGTCCGTGGCCAGCTTCGTCACGGCCGCGGCGTTGCAGCCGCGGGCACGGTCACGGTCTCAGTCACGGTCTCAGGCACGGGTGCAGGCGGCCGTGAAGCACGGAAGCATCGCCCCGCAGGGCCGGGAGCTCCAGCTCGACTATGGCGGCGAATTTCCGGCCACCGTACAGGCCTTCCTGCTCGGCTCCCTGGCGTTCCTCGCCGGCGCCGTGGCGTTTGCGTGCGCCGGACTGGTGCTGCAAAGCGGGCCCAGCGTCCAGTCCGTGGCGTTCTGCCAGGTCTTCCTGCTCGGGGCCGCGGCCTCCGGTTTCACCTTCATGCTTTTCAGCAAGGTGGCACCCCGCCACACGGAACCGTAGCCGGGGCGCGGCGGTGCCCGGCCGGCGCTGCCCCGGCCTTGCCCGGGCAGCGGCCCTTTTCCTGGGGCCGGACTTTCCCTAGAGATCGACGCCGATCAGCAGCGGCTCCGGGTGCAGTTCAATGCCGAAACGTTCGACGACGCCGTGGCGGACCTCGCGCGCGACGGCCAGCATGTCCGCCGCGCTCGCCCCTCCCCGGTTGGTGATGGCAAGGGTGTGCTTGGTGGACAGCGAGGCCCGGCCGCCCGAGACGCTGTCCGGGTCCAGGCCGAAGCCCCTGGCGAACCCGGCCTGGTCGATCAGCCACGCCGCCGAGAGCTTGGTCAGCCCGTCCGCACCGGCGGGGTACCGCGGGGCCTCCTGCGGCAGCCGTGCCGCGACGTCCTCGGCCACGATCGGGTTCGTGAAAAAGGATCCCGTGGAGTAGGTGTCACGGTCGTCCGCGTCCCAGACCATGCCCTTGGACGCCCTGAGCCGCAGCACCTCGCGCCGGACGTCGGTGGAGTAGGCGCGCTGGCCCTGCTCGACGCCGAGCACCCGGGCGAGTTCGGCGTAGCGGACCGGGGCGCTCTTCCGGCCGAGCGGGAGCTGGAACTCCACGGTGAGCACCACATAGCGCGGTGAGCCGTTGACGGTTGTCTGCTTAAGGATGGAGTCCCGGTAGCCGAACTTGAGTTCGGAATTCGTGAAGGTCTTCACCGCGTTGCGTTCCCGGTCCCAGGTGCGCACGACGGCGATCGTCTGGGAGACGTCGGCCCCGTAGGCGCCGACGTTCTGCACGGGGGTGGCGCCCGTGGCACCGGGGATCCCGGAGAGTGCTTCGACGCCGGACCAGGCATGCTTCACAGCGTGTTCAACGAAGGCGTCCCAGTTGTGGCCGGCCTGGACCACCACCGCCACGCCGCCGCAGGAGTCCTCGGCGTCGACGGTGAACCCCTCCGAGGCGATCTTCAGCACCGTGCCGGGGAACCCGGCGTCGGACACCAACAGGTTGGAGCCGCCGCCGATGATCAGCAGGGACTGGCCGGCGGCGTCCGCGGTGCGCACGGAGTCGATGATCTCGGCCTCGGTGCTGGCCTCGATATAGCTGCCGGCGGGGCCGCCGACGGCGGAGGTGGTCAGGGCGGAGAGCTGGATCTGGGTCACCTGACCAGCCTAGCCGGGATCATCCGCCCGGCTAAGCCGGTACTGGCGGCACCTGGCTAGCTGTACTGTCCCGGCACGGGTACGGGCGCGGGGAGTTTGCGGGCCACCGGGGAGAGCAGGAAACTGACGATCAGCATCACCATGACGCCCAGCAGCGAGTGGAGAATGCCGACGTGCTCGGCCAGCAGGCCCAGCAGCGGCGGCCCGCACAGGAACGCTCCGTAGCCGATCGTGGACACCACGGACACCCGCGCGGCGGCCTTGACGGGGTCGTCGGCCGCGGCGGACATGCCGACCGGGAAGCCCAGGGACGCGCCGAGTCCCCAGATGGCCAGGGCCACGTAGGCCAGCCACGGTACCGGGGCGAAGACGAACAGGCCGAGGCCCAGAACCGCCAGCGCGGCGCACCAGCGCATCACCGGGACCCGGCCGAAGCGGTCCAGGACCAGGGTGCCGGCGAAGCGGCCGATGGTCATGAAGGTGACGAACAGCCCGTACCCGGCAGCTCCGGCGGCGTCGGTTTGGCCGTGGCCGTCGGCCAGCGCCAGCGCCACCCAGTCCCCCGCCGCTCCTTCGGCCAGGGCCAGCCCGAGGACCAGCACGCCCAGCAGCAGGGTGCGCCTGTCACGCCAGGCCTGGGCAATGAGGCGTTTGTTGTCCAGCGGCGGCTCCGGGACCGCGTCCGCCTGCCGGACGATCGGGATGGGACCGGTGGAAGGATCCTCGAAGGTGTCTGTCCCGGACGCCTTGAAGGGCCGCTCTGCCTCGAGGGGCGTGATGTCCGCCCGGAACCAGGCCGCCGCGGTGGTCACCGAGCCGGCCACCAGCAGGCCCACCACGGCCAGGTGCAGGAAGACGGGGATCCCGGCGGCGGCAGCCCAGGCGCCCAGCCCGGCGCCCGCAACAGTGCCCAGGCTGAAGGAGCCGTGCAGCCGGGGCATGATGTGCCGCCGGACGGCGCGTTCCACCGCCGCCCCTTCGACGTTGGACGCGGTGTTCCAGCTGGCGGTGCCCAGCCCGATGATTGCCAGACCCGCGGCAACCGCCACCGGGCTGGCGAGCACCGAGGTGCCGAAGCCTGCCAGCGCCAGCCCGAATCCGACCATGATGCTGCCGATCCGGATGGTGCGCTTGGAGCCAAGGCGAAGAACAATCAGGCCCGAGGCGGACACGGACACGAAGGATCCCGCCGTCATGCAGAGCAGGAGCAGCCCGATCGTGCCCGGGGTCAGGTCCAGACCGTCGCGGATGGCCGGCAGCCGGGACACCCAGGTGGAAAAAGCGATTCCGCTCGCGGCGTAGGCCACCACCACGGCGTTTCGCCAGTGCGTGATCTCGGCGGGCGGGACGAAGACTTCCTTGCTCACAGCAGCCAGATTCACAGCAGAGCCATGGGCTAGGCCACCCTGACGACGGCCTGGGCCTTGACGAGGACCTTCTGGGCGGCCGAGACGACCGTGAGGTCGACGCGGGCGGTGCCGGCGTCGGCGTCGAGGGCCCCGATGGCCCCGCTGACCTCGATCACGGCACCGGCCTCCGGTGTCCCCGTCGTGTCGGCGACGGGAACCGGCTTGGTGAAGCGGGTCTGGAAGTCGACGACGGCGGCGGGATCGCCGGCCCAGTCGGTCACGAGCTGGACGGCCGCGCCCATGGTGAACATGCCGTGGGCGATCACACCCGGCAGGCCGACGCCGGTGGCGAAGGCCTCGTTCCAGTGGATCGGGTTGAAGTCACCGGATGCGCCGGCGTACTTGACGAGGTCGGTGCGGGTGACGGTAATGCTGCGGCTGCCAATGTGCTGGCCGACCGTGAGTGCTGCGATGTCGATGCTCATGGCTACTGTCCCTCTCCGCGGACCAGGATGGACGAGGTGGTGGTGGCGACGGGCTTGCGGACGTCGGCGGCACCGGTGGCATCGCCGGCGGCACCGGTGGCATCGCCGGGGGCAAGGGCGAAGATTTCCGAGCGGGTGGTGATCATGGCTCCGCCGCCCATGGCGCGGACGCCGTCGACGTGCAGTTCGGCGACCAGCCGGTCGCCCGCGACGATCGGGCGGTGGTGCGTGAACCGCTGGTCGGCGTGGACCACGCGGGAGAAGTCGATCCCGGATTCCGGATCCTCGATCAGCTGCGCGTCGGCGCGCTGCGCGACGATAATGGCGAAGGTCGGCGGCGCCACGAGGTCGCTGTGACCCAGCGCCTCGGCGGCGGCAACATCGAAGTGGGCGGGGTGGGTGGCCTTGACCGCGCGCGCGAACTCGCGGATCTTCTCGCGGCCGACGTCATACACCTCTGCGGCAGGGTAGCTGCGCCCCTGCAGGTCCGGATTGATAGTCATGGTTCCAGCCTATCGCCACGCCCGGAGCCGTCCGGCTTCGTGACAGGGTGCGCGCCGGGGACCGGACGGGCACTGACGGGCGCTCCGGCGGGTCTTGACCGGCGCGATATGATGAAAACATCAATCCATCAATCCGTATCGCCGAGGGCGCCGCCGGACCCCGGCCGCGAACGGATGCGAGAAAGTGTTTCCCCGCCATGATCTCCGCCGCTCAGACCCCCCTGTATGAAATCAAGGCCAACCTGTTCAAAGCCCTGGCGCACCCGGCCCGAATCCGGATCCTCGAGCTTCTGGCGGCCGCGCCGGACAATACGGCACCGGTCAGTTACCTGCTCGCCGAGACGGGGCTGGAGCCCTCGCACCTGTCCCAGCATCTGGGCACGCTGCGCCGGCACGGTGTGGTGACATCGGTCCGGACGGCGAATGTCGTGACCTACCGGCTGGCTCATCCCAAGATCAAGGAGCTGCTCGCGATCGCCCGGGTCTTCCTGCTGGACACCCTGGCCGGTTCCAGCGAACAGCTCCGGATAGCGCAGGAGCTGCCGGCAGGCCACCTCGACCGCGCGGGCGACGCCGACAGTACCGGCCACCTCGACGCCGCGGCAACGTGAGCGCGGCCCAGGCAGCAGACCCGGCGACGACATCTGCCACGGCCCGGGGACGCTTCGCCCGGTTTGTGCCGTCCCGCCGCGACTACGAGCTCTTGAGGTCCGCCTGGAAGACGGATCTGTTCGCCGGCATCACGGTGGGCATTGTGGCGCTCCCCCTGGCCCTGGCCTTCGGGGTCAGTTCCGGGGTCGGGGCGGAGGCCGGACTCATCACCGCGGTGGTGGCAGGACTTGTCGCCGCCGTCATGGGCGGATCCAACGTCCAGGTCTCCGGCCCGACCGGCGCCATGGTGGTGGTCCTGGCCCCGGTGGTCGCCGTCCACGGCGTCGGCAGCATTGCCCTGGTCTCTGTACTGGCCGGGCTGCTGGTCGTGGTCCTGGGCGCCAGCGGGCTGGGCCGGGCCGTCGCGTTCATCCCGTGGCCGGTCGTGGAGGGTTTCACGCTCGGCATCGCCGCCATCATTTTCCTCCAGCAGGTTCCCTTGGCCACGGGCACCGAGGGAACGCCGGGCCACAACACCCTCCTGGCCGCCGTCGAGAGCGCGTCGCAGGCCACCATGCCGACCGTGCTGGAGACGCTCGCGGTGGTGGCCTGCGTCGCGGCCGTGATGTACCTGCTGCCGAGGCTGAATAAGGCCCTGCCCGCGAGCCTGATCGCGGTGCTGCTCACCACCGCGGCGTCGGAGATGCTGGCGCTGGACATACCGCGGATCGGCGCGCTTCCGCACTCCCTGCCGGCGCCCTCGATGCCCTCTGTCGATCCGGCCGCGCTGGGAGGCCTGCTGATGCCGGCCGTGTCCATCGCGACGCTCGCCGCCATCGAATCCCTGCTCTCGGCCCGGGTGGCCGCCGGCATGGTCGGCCCCGACGGCCGTCCGTCCGGCGCGTACAGCCCGGACCGGGAGCTCACCGGCCAGGGGCTGGCCTCGATCGCTGCCGGGTTCTTCGGCGGCATGCCAGCCACGGGCGCGATCGCCCGGACCGCCGTGAACGTCCGTTCCGGGGCCAAGACCCGGCTCTCCGCGGTGGTGCACGCCCTGGTGCTGCTGGCCATCATCTACCTGGCGGCGGGGCTTGTCGGCAGGATCCCGCTGGCGGCGCTGGCCGGCATCCTCATGGTCACGGCCGTCCGCATGGTCTCGCGGCACACCGTGACGGCGATCCTGCGCTCCACCCGGGCCGACGCCGCGGTCTTCGTGGTCACCGCCCTCATTACCGTCGCCTTCGACCTCATTGTGGCCATCCAGATCGGACTCGCCGCGGCCGCCGTGTTCACGCTGCGGACATTCGCTTCCCTGAGCGGGGTCCGGCGCGAGGACATCCCGGGGCCGCCTGTTCCGGGCGACGAGCACATCGCCATCTTCCGGCTGGACGGGGCCATGTTCTTCGGTGCAGCGGAGCGGGTCCTGCAGGAGATCAGCCAGGTCAGGGACATCCAGGTGGCCGTCATCCGGCTCTCCCAGCTGCGGATGCTGGACGCCACGGGCGCCCACATGCTCGTTGAGGTGGTCTCCGCGCTGGAGCTGCGCGGGGTCACGGTCCTGCTGAAGGGGGTCCAGCCGCAGCATCTGGAGCTCGTGACCAATGTGGGGGTCATCCGCTCTCTGCGGCATCACAAGCACCTGTTCACATCCCTCCCCGACGCGGTGGAGCATGCCCGGAGCCATGTGGTGCGGAACGCGGCCGCTAGCGCTTGAGGTTTTTCCGGATCGCCTGGCCGCGGACCACAAGCCCGGCAATGTGCAGGACCAGGCCGAGTCCGATCACTGCCAGTGAGGCGAGGGCAAGGGGCTGGTTGCCGGTGCTGTTGCCCACCACGCTGAGGATGATGCCGAGGGCGATCAGGCCCATGGCGCTGAAGACAATCACCTTGTAGGTGGTTGACGCGGTGGCCCAGAATTCATTCAGCACCGTGCCAGTCTACCGGGACGGCCGGACGACACCGCGAGCCGCAAAATTCCTGGCGACACTCAAATTGCCTGCCGACGCGGAATACGGGCGCGCCCGGTAATTTGCGCGCCGCGGGGCAATTCCAGCGTCAGAACAAGGCTTCCTGCACGGCCGGGACATCCGAGCCGTGGTCACCGAGTTCGATCACCCGGGCCTTGAGCTGGCCCAGGTTCACCACGAATTCCAGTCCGCTGCCATCCAGCGCCGCGAGGGCAATGCTGCCGCTCAGCGCGTCGATCCGGAACCCGTGCGCTCCGGCCGCCAGGTCGTGCGGATAAGCATGCCGGGCGGCCGGGGCGCAGGCCTTCGCGGAGAGTTCCGGCCGGGCCCACCGCTCATCCACCACCGCGAAGCCCTCCCCGCCGGCACCGGCAATCAGGGTCCGGGCCTCCCCTGCCAGCCGTCCGTTCAGGGCGTCGAGATCGACGGCGGCTGCCGGCGCGAGCAGCGCAGCGGCCTTGGCGGCAGCGCGGACCTGCTGCGGCAGCCCGGCCTCGCGCGTGATCATGTCTTCAAGGAGGCGGACCACGCGGCCGTCCTCGGCACGGGCGACGTACCGGGCGACGACGGCGCCCTGCTCGGCGAGCCGGTTCCATTTGCGCCGGTGGGACGCGGTGCCGACCTTGCTGGCCCCGTTGGCGAAGGTGGCGACGTAGAGCCAGTGCGGCTGCATCAGGTACGCGCGCAGGCCCGGCGGGACCCGGCCGCCGCGGTGGAAGTCATGGATCAGCCGGAATTCATCCAGGACGAAGCACCGCCCGCACTGGCTGCCCCTGGCGGCGGGAGCCCGGTCCGGGCACAGGACGTGGTCCCGGTCCGCGGGTCCGTGCACCAAGTGATGCCCAAGGCACTGTTTCCCCGCGGCGGCGAGCCGGAAACCGAGGCGGGTGCCGGCGTCGATCGTCACTGCGGTGAGGGCGCCGCCAGGGTCCTGCAGGCGCATCGCCGGCGGCCTGCCGCCGGACGCTGCGGCGGGCCCGGGCGCCGGACCATCCCAAAAGACCCCGTGCACCAGATAGCGGGTATCGGTCACGGGGTCTCCTCGAGTGGTGTGGCGGCTACAGGGCCGGCTGCACGCCAAAGGCTACCGCGAGCTTCATGATCTTCTCGGCCCGGCCCAGGCGCGGCAGGTCGGAGCCGTCCCGGATGACGCGGCCGTTGGCTTCGAAGTCGGCCATGAAGTCCGTGGCCCAGGCGACGTCGGACGGGGTGGGGCTGATGACCTCGTTGATGACCGGCGTCTGGTCGATTGCGAGGCAGAGCTTCCCGGTCATCCCCATCATCACCGTGATGCCGGTTTGTTCGCGCAGGATCGGGTGGTTCGTGCCGACGGTGGGGCCGTCGATGGGGCCGGGGAGGTTGCCCACGCGGCTGGCCACAACGAGCTTGGCGCGGGGGTAGGCCATGGCTTCCGCGGTGGCCGCCATGCCGGTGTCGCGGCGGAAGTCGCCCGAGCCGAAGGCCAGGCGGAAGGCGCCCTGGGCCTTGGCGATGTTGTTGGCTTCCTCGATGCCGACGGCGGACTCGACCAGGGGGATCACCGGGGTCTTGCCGTCCATCCGGTGGAAGCTCTCCGTGACCTGGTCGGCCGATTCGGTTTTGGCCAGCATGATGCCCAGCAGGCCGGGGGTGCCGCGCAGGCCGGCGAGGTCGTCGGCCCAGAACGGGCTGGTGGCGTCGTTGATCCGGACCCACGCACTGCCGCCGGCGGTCAGCCAGTTCACGACGTTGGCGCGGGCGGCGTCCTTCTGCGAGGGGTCCACCGCGTCTTCGATGTCGAGGATGATCGCATCGGCCCGGGAGACGGCGGACTGGTCGAAGAGATCGGTCTTCATCGCGTTAACCAGCAGCCAGGAGCGGGCGATGTCGGCCGGGATGTTGCGTTGGGGCCGAAGTGATTCGGCGGTGGTGGTAGAGGTCATGCGTCTACGCTAGTCGCCCGGGGGCACTTGCCGCTAAGCGATCCGGCCCTCAGCGGCGACCATTACGACCAAAATCACGTCCACACCCAGCTGGCCGGCAGCAGAAGCCGTTTTCGGGCTCCCAACGGCCTCGGCTGCCGGCCAGTTGGGTGGGACGGACAGGCTAGGGGATGTTGCTTCCCCGGGCCGCGACCCAGAGCCCGTACCACTCGGCGCGGGTCATCGCCGCGGCGGCCTCGGCGGCTCCGGCGCAGGCGAGGATCCGGTCCGGGTTCGCGGTGCCGATCACGGGCGCAATCCCTGCAGGGTGCCTCATGAGCCAGCCGAGCACGATCGCTTCCCCCGTGGTCCCCTTCTCGGCGGCCAGGGCGGCCACGAGGGAGGTGGCGGCCTCCTCGGCCGGCGTCCGAGCGGCCGCCGGCGCCCCGGTGTAGAGGCCGCGGGCCAGCGACCCGTATGCCTGCAGACGGATGCCGTTCCGGACGCAGTGCTCGACGGTCCCGTGCGGGAAGCTGTAGTCCGTGCCCTCGGCATGGTTGACGAGCACTGTGCTTTCCAGCCACGCCCGTTTCAGCAGGCTCATTTCGAGCTGGTTGCCCACCACGGGAACCTCGAGCCGGTCCTGCAGCATCTCGATCTGCGGGCCCGACATGTTGGACACGCCCACGGCCCGCACCTTGCCTTCGGCCATGAGCTGCCCGACGGCGGAGGCCACCTCCGCCGGATCCATCAGGGGATCCGGGCGGTGCAGCATGAGCACGTCGACGTAGTCCGTCCGGAGCCGGGCCAGGCTTTCGTTGACCCGCTCCAGGATGCCGTCCCGGCTGAGGTCGTAGTAGGCCTCCAGGCCCTGCTCGTTGAGCCGGATGCCGCACTTGGTCTGCAGCCGGATTTTCTCCCGCAGCCCGGCGGTGCGGGCCAGGACCTCGCCGAAGACGGCTTCGGCCTTGCCGTTGGTGTAGATGTCCGCGTGGTCGAACAGTGTGATGCCCGCGTTCAGGGCGGCTTCGACGGCCGCGGCCGCCTCGTCCACGTGCGCGGACGAGTACGGCTCGGCCGACCAGTCGCCGCCCAGGCCCATGCAGCCGTAGACGAGTTCCTGGGGAAGGTTCCCGGCGCCGGCGGGCGTGCCGGGCGAAGCCTGCGGTGCGGGGCTCACCGCAGCCAGACGGTGGTGTTGGCCGGCAGCTGCCCGCCATCCAGCGGGCCGCTGCTGACCAGCACCTCGCCGGCCGGCAGGTCAACCGGCGCGTCGCCGAAGTTGGTCACCGTCTGCCAGCCGCCGGGACGGCTGAAGCGCAGGACGTCGGCGCTGCCGGATTCCTGCCACTGCAGTTCCTCCGAGGTCTGCAGTTCGCGGCGCAGCTTCAGGGCCGTGCGGTAGAGCTCGAGGGTGGACCCTTCCACGCCGTCCTGGGCTGCCACCGCGTAGCGGCCGAACCAGGCCGGCTGCGGCAGGTGTGCCCCGCCGGCGCCAAAGCCGAACGAGGTGCCCTCCGGGGCCCAGGGCAGGGGCACGCGGCAGCCGTCGCGGCCGATCTCCACGCCCTTGTTCCGGAAGAAGGTGGGGTCCTGGCGCTCGGCGTCGGGGATCTCCGCGACTTCCTGCAGGCCCAGTTCCTCGCCCTGGTACAGGTAGGCCGATCCCGGCAGGGCCAGCATCAGCAAGGTCGCGGCGCGGGCCCGGCGCAGGCCGAGTTCGACGTCGAGTTCCTCGACGGGGGCGCCGGCCAGCAGCCAGCCCTTGCCGTCCTGGCCCTGGGCGTGCTTGCCCCCGCCCTGGGGCAGGCCGTAGCGGGTGGCGTGGCGGACGACGTCGTGGTTGGAGAAAACCCAGGTGGAGGAGGCCCCGGACTCGGTGGCCTCGGCGAGGTTCCGGGCGATGATTTCGCGGAACTCGCCTGCGGCGAAGTCGGCCTGCAGGAGGTCGAAGTTGAACGCCTGGCCCAGGCCCTCCGGGCTGGCGTAACGGGCGCGGCGGGTGGCGTGCACCCAGGCCTCGGCGACGGCGGTGCGCGGCGGGTTGTACTCGTTGAACACCTCGCGCCATTCGGCGTAGATCTCGTGGACTTCATCGCGGTCCCAGAACGGGTGCGAGCCGTCCGGGAAGCCGTCCGTTCCGGTGTTGGCGGCGCTGAGCTCCACCTTGGAGATCAGCGGCTCGGTGAGGTCCTTGGTCAGCGCGTGGGCGACGTCGACGCGGAAGCCGTCCACGCCGCGGTCGGACCAGAAGCGGAGCGTCTTGAGGAAGTCGTCGCGGATTTCCCGGTTGGCCCAGTTCAGGTCCGGCTGTTCCTTGGCGAAGATGTGCATGTACCACTGCCCGGGCGTGCCGTCGGGCTCGGTGATGCGCTCCCAGGCGGGGCCGCCGAAGACGGATTCCCAGTCAGACGGCGCGAGTTCGCCGTTTTCGCCGAGGCCGTCGCGGAAGATGTAGCGCTCGCGGGCCGCGGAGCCGCGCGGGGAGGCCAGAGCCTCCTGGAACCACTCGTGCCGGTTCGAGGAGTGGTTGGGGACGATGTCGGCGATGAGCTTGATGCCGGCGGCGTGCAGCGCGGCGGACATCTCGTCGAAGTCCGCCAGGGTGCCGAGCTTGGGGTCCACGTCGCGGTAGTCGTCGACGTCGTAGCCTCCGTCGGCGAGCGCCGAGGGGTAGAACGGGGAGAGCCAGACGGCGTCGATCCCGAGTTCCTTCAGGTACGGGACCTTGGCGGTGATGCCCTTGATGTCGCCCAGTCCGTCACCGTTGGAGTCCGAAAAGCTCCGCGGGTAGATCTGGTACACCGATGCCTGGCGCCACCAGTTGGGGTCGGCGGCGAGATCGGAACCGGACAGGGTTGCCAGCGTGGCGGTGTTGGTCAAAGGAGATTCCTTCGGGTCTGGGAGGGCTTCTGGTAATTTAGATACAAGCTAAATATATTGCCTGAACAATTATGGGTCCGGGGACAGAAGAGGTCAAGAAGTGATGCCGCACGCAGCCGCCGCCACGCCGCAGCTGCTGCGCCGCGTCAACGCCCAGGCCGTGCTGCGCCACATCCGCGGCGCCGATGTGGCCACCGGAACCGAGCTGATGGCCCTGACCGGGCTGACCCGGGCCTCGGTGATTGCCGTTTGCGAGGATCTGATCGGCCGGGGCTGGATCGTGGAGCAGGACCAGCCGGCAGACCCTGCCAGTCCGCGGAAGGGCCGGCCGGCCCGGCGCTTTGCCTTCAACCGGGAAGCGGGTTTCGTGTTGGGCCTGGACATTGGTGCCGCGACCACCACCGCCGCCGTGGCCGACCTCCGCGGCACGGTGATCGGCCGTTCCAGCGGGAGCTTCCGCGCGGCGGACATCCCCGCGCAGGAGCGGATCGGCGTCGTCGATCTCGCCTGCCGCGAGGCGCTGGAAGCGGCGGGAGCTGACCCGGGCAGGGTCCTGGCCGTCGGCGCCGGGATCGCAGCGCCGGTGGACCGCGACGGCAACGTTCTGGTGACGCAGCGGTTTTGGAGCCTGTTCGACGTCGGGCTCCGCTCCGCGCTGAAGGAGCTGCACGGCTGGACCGTGCTCCTGGAGAACGACGCCAACCTGGCTGCGCTCGGTGAGCGCTGGCGCGGGTCCGGCGTGGGCGTGGATGATCTGGTGGTGCTCCTGGCCGGCGAACGCCTCGGCGCCGGCGTGATGGAATCCGGCCGCCTGCTCCACGGCCGCGGCGGGGCCGCCGGCGAGATGGGCTATCTGGACATGGTGGAGGGTGTTGGCTCCAGCGACGGCATCGCCGCCCTGGTGCGGCAGTGGTCGGCTGCCGGCGGCGGACCCTCCGCGGGCGGCCCTGCCAGTGCGCCGCGCGTCTTCGCGGACGCGGCCGCGGGAGACCCGGCGGCCCTGGCCATCCTGGACCGGATTTCGGAGCGCATGGCCCGGGTCATCGCCTCGATCGCGAGCCTGATCAACCCCGAGCAGGTGGTGATCGGCGGCGCCGTCGCCGAGTCCGCCGGGGCGCTCCTGCCCGGCATCACAGCCCTGCTTCCCCGCTTCACCGCGACTCCCCCGCGGGTGACAGTCTCACCCCTGGGCGACGCGATCGTCACGGCGGGCGCGGTCCGGCACGCCCTGGACTACGTCGAGGCGAATGCCTTGGAGCTGGCCCTCCCCGCGCGGGGCTGACCCGGATCCGTTGCCTTAGTCCGGCATGATCATGGTGCGCAGGTCCAGCTGCCGCAGCACCCGGTCCGCGACTTCCGGGTCCATGCCCGGCTCGTTCCGGGCCGCTACGACTTCCCGGCGGGCCGCATCGAGGGCGATCGTCTGCACCGCGATCGCCAGTTCCCGGCCACGCTTGCGCTGCTCCCCCGCGCTTTCATTCCGCAGGCTCCCGTCCAGCAGCTCGGCGTGCAGCCGGGTCATTTTCTCCTTCACGAGCGCCACCTTATCCGCCGGCAGCTCCTTCATGAGCTCGTTGTCCTTCAGGGCCGCGATCGCTGCCTGTTGCGCCCGGCTTGCCAACACGCGGGCGGCGTCGCGTTCTTCGGAACCGTCCTCGGACGCCTTCAGGACCCGCATGAGCCACGGCAGCGTCAGCCCGGGCAGCACCAGGGTGGCCAGCAGCACGGCGCAGGCGATCACCAGCAGCTCGCTGCGGGCCGGGAACGGCGTGCCGTCCGCAACGGTTAGCGGAAGAGCCAGGGCCAGCGCCAGGGTGGCCAGGCCGCGCATGCCGCACCACGTGAGTATCAGCACGTCCTTGGCCGAAGTAGGGCGCAGAACATCCTTCCTCGCCCGGGAGAGGCCGGACATCATGGCCAGCCAGGCGAAGCGTGCGGCGAACACCAGGACGCACACCACCGCGGCCGTCCCGACCATGCCGAAAACGCCGCTGCCTTCGTCGTGGATGACCTGCCGTACTTCCAGCCCCACCAGCCCGAACGCCAGGCCGGTGACCAGCAGTTCCACGACGTCCCAGAACGCGGTGCGGGTGACCCTCTCCGCGGCGTCCCCGGGCCGGGAGTGGCGCTGCATTTCCAGCGCGGTGACGACGACGGCGATCACCCCGGAGGCGTGCACCTCCTCAGCCAGGATGTAGGCGGCAAACGGCACCACGAGGGTGACGGCGCTCCGGGCCACCATGGAGGTCACCAGGCGGGTGATCAGGCTCGTGAGCCAGCCCATGCCGATCCCCACAACCACCGCGATCGCAGCTCCCAGGACAAACTGGAGGACGACGTCGGAGGCGATCTTGGTGCCGGCGACGGCCGCGGCCACGGCCGCTTGGAAGATGACGATGGCGGCGGCGTCGTTGAACAGGCCCTCGCTCTGGAGCACGTTGATGAGCCGCCGCGGCATGTGGACCCGGCTGGCGATGGAGTCCACGGCCACGGGATCGGGCGGGGCCACCATGGCGCCCAAGGCGATCGCGGCCGGTATGCCGATGCCCGGGATCATGAGCCAGGCCGCGCCCGCGACCACCGCCGTCGAGACCACCACGAGCGCGACGGCAAGCATCAGCAACGTGCGCCAGCGGACCCGGAAAACAGCCCACGAACTGCGCTGCGCTGTCGCGAAGAGCAGCGGAGGCAGGAAAATGGGCAGGATCAGCTCGGGCGGGATCTGGATCTCCGGGAAGCCGGGGATGAACGTCAGGGCAACGGCCAGGATCAGCATCAGCACCGGGTAGGGCAGCCGCAGCTTCTCTCCGAGACCGACAGCGCCCACCGTAGCCAGCAGAAGTCCAACGATGAGTGCCAACTGATCCATGTGCCCGCTTTCCCCGGAGGCGGGCCGGGGCATCCCGGGTGGATGCGCGGACCGCCCCCACCACCCTATCGGGAAGAGTCCTGGGCTAGCCCAACGTTTCCAGCGCTGCCGCGAGCGGGAGCGTGCCGTCCCGGAACTCGATGGTGCGCCCGATCGTGGCCGGCAGCCCGAGGACCGCCGCCGCCACCAGGGCGACGTTGGCCCGGGCGGTTTCGGTGCCGTCGGACGTGTCGGCGGGGTCGACGTCGATCATCCCGTTGCCGGGTCCCGCGGTCAGCGTTCCGGGGCCCAGGACGGTCCAGTCAAGGCCTGAACCGCGCAGGTACTCATCCGCCGCGGCCTTGGCTTCGGCATAGGCGAAGAAGCCGTTGTCCGCGGGGACTCCGTGGTCCGGCCCGGCCCCGAAATAGGACACCATGACGTACCTGCTGACGCCGGCTTCCGCCGCGGCGTCCATGGAACGGATCGCGGCGTCGCGGTCCACGGCGTAGGTCCGTTCGGGGCTGCCGCCGCCGGCTCCGGCCGACCACACCAGGGCGTCGTGTCCGCGGAGGGCTCCGGCGATCTGCGCCGTCGTCGCGTTCTCCACATCCAGCAGCGCCGGTGTGGCGCCGGTGTCCGTGACGTCGGCCGCATGGTCCGGGTTGCGGATAAAGGAGGTCACCCCGTGCCCTTCCGCCGCGAGGATCCTGGACAGTTCCAAAGCCACCTTGCCGTGGCCGCCGATAATTGCGATGCGCGTCATGGTCCCATTCTGTCCCACCGGACAGCGAACTGCTGCCCCATGGTCCACAAGTTGGTGGTGGTCCAGTAGATCAGGACGCCGATGGGGAACAAGATCCCGCCCACACCGAAGACGACCGGCAGGCTGTACAGCAGCACCTTTTGCGGGCCCATGAACGGAGGCGCCACGGCCTCGCCGGACAAGCTCCTGGCCATGATCTGCCGCTGCGTGATGAGCTGCGAGGCCGTCATGGCCAGGATCATCGCAATGGAGAGGATCCACACCGAGAGCTGACTGCCGCCGACGCCGTGCAGCAGCGAGGCCGAGAGCGGGGCGCCGAAAATCGTGGACTCGTCGAACTGCGCGACCTGTTCGGGGCTCATGGCCCCGACGGCTTCGCCCTGGCCGGCCGCGGCGCTGATGCCGGACAGCATCTGGAACAGCGCGAAGAAGAAGGGCATCTGGATCAGCAGGGGCAGGCAGGCGGAGAACGGGTTGGTGCCGTGCGCCTTGTAGAGGGCCATCTGTTCCTGCGCCATGGCCTGGCGGGAGAGCGGATCGGTCTTGCCTTTGTATTTGTCCTGGAGCTTCTTCAGGTCCGGCTGCAACCGCCTCATGCGCTGCTGGACGTTGACCTGTTTGAGGAACACCGGGATCAGGGCGGCGCGGATCACCAGCACCAGCCCAATGATGGACAGCGTCCAGGTCCAGCCGCTGGCCGCCGGCATGCCGATGGCGCTGAGTCCGTCATGGAAGCCCGCCATCATGGCTGAGACCAGCCATTTGAACGGAGCCATGATGGTGCCAAGAAGGTCCACTGATATCCCCAACCGTCAGTTGCTGCAAAGCTACGGCGAAAAGTGCCTCTTGTCACGGGCGCGCGTTGCGGGAAGGCACACGGCTGACCAGGAGACGATTCAGCCGGTGTCCGGGCGTGCCCGCACTGCGCTGACGCCGTTGATTTTTAGGCTGATCTGAATTGCACGCAGGCGTCCAGGCCGGTGGTGCCCGGTGCGGGCCCGGGGGCCCTGGGCCTGAGTGTTGCTTCTGCCCCGCTGGCCCGGGCCAGTTGGTGCACGATGGACAAACCGAGGCCGCTGCCCTCGCCGCCCTGGGTGCCGCGCCAAAAACGGCCAAATGCCCGTTCGCAGTCTTCCGGGGAAAGCCCGGGGCCCTCGTCCAGGATGTGCAGTTCGATGGTGCCTGGCTGTTCACCGTGGGAGACCACGAGCTGGATCAGTGACCCCGGCGGGGCGACGGCGAGGGCGTTGTCGATCAGGTTGTCGATGATTTGCTCGGCGGCCCCGGGCAGGATCAGGATGTCTGCCGCAGGCGGGCCGTCCAGGCTCAGGCGCACACCGGTCTCCTCGGCGAGGGCCTCCCATTGTTCCTTGCGGGCCTTCGCTGCCTCGACGAGGTCGGTGGTGACCGGCGCGGCCGGGCTGCCTTCGGCCTTGCTGAGCAACAGCAGCCCGTCGATGATGCGCTGCAGCCGGTACGTCTCCTCCAGCGAGGCGGCCACCATGGTCCGGCCCGCTTCCGGGTCGGCGGGGATCGTGTCGTGGGCGTTCTCGAGCCTGAGCCGCAGCCCCGTCAGCGGGGTGCGGAGCTGATGGGAGGCGTCGGAAGCGAAGCCGCGTTGTTGCTCGAGCAGGTGTTTCATCCGGTCCGCCATGCGGTTAAAGGAACCCGCGAGGGCTTTGATCTCGGGGGCGCCCCCTTCGTCGGTTCGGGTATCCAGGTTTCCGTCGGCGAGCAGTTCCGTGGCGTCCCGCAGCCGCTGGAGTCTCCGGGTCACGGCGCCGGCCATGACGTAGGCCAGGATGCCGGCGAGCAGTACCGTGGTTCCGGCGACAGTCCAGATGGTACGCAGCTGGCCGTTCACCTGCTCGGCCACGACCGACGCCGGATACGTCAGCCGGACGACGCCGGAAATCTTCTCACCGCTGAGGACGGGAACGGCGACGTAGAGCAGGTCCAGGCCCAGTGTCTGGGAATACCGTTGGCCCGCGTTGATCTGACCGGTCAGTGCGGAGGCGATCTCGGGCCGCGAACTGTAGGGCGATCCGGTGGCCGCCTGATCGTCGTCCGAGGTCGCCACGGCCGTCCCGACGGCGTCGACGATCACCACACGGGCCCCGCCCGCCTCCCCATACCGGCGCACGTCGGCCGCGACTTCCGGAGGCAGTGGACCGCCGGCTTTCAACGCGTCGCCGGCCCGGCCGGCCAGGAGAAAAGCGTCGCGTTCAAGGGACGTGGTGAGGCGCTCCCGTTCCACACGGACCAGATAGTTTCCCAGCGGAATGTCCTGGACCAGGACCACCAGCAAGGTGATGAGCATGAAGGCGCCGATCAGCCGCCATCTCATCCAGGCACCCCGAGCCTGAACCCGACGCCGCGGACGGCCTCGATCCAGCGGGGGTCACCGAGCTTTTTGCGGATTCCGGCAATGTGGGCATCCACGGTCTTCGTGGTGCCGTACCAGTCGCCGTCCCAGACCGCTCGCAGGATTTCCCGGCGCTCGAACACCGCGCCGGGGTCGGCGGCCAGGAAATACAGGAGTTCGAACTCCTTGGCGGTCAGATAAACCTCGGCTCCGTCCAGGAGCACGCGGCGCGAGCGCTGGTCAATACTCAGGCCGCCGATGTTCCTGCTGAGCTCCGTCCCGGGCCGGCCATCCGGGAGCCGTTCTTCGGAGCGGCGCGCCACCGCCCGGATTCTCGCGATGAGTTCCCGCATCCCGAACGGCTTGACCAGATAGTCATCGGCGCCCAGTTCCAGCGCCAGGACCCGGTCAATCTCTTCATCCCGGGCACTGACCACGATGATCGGAATCGAGGTCAGCGCCCGAATGGCGCGGCACACATCGGTGCCGTCCATGTCCGGCAGCCCCAGGTCCAGAAGGACAAAATCGGGACTGGACGCGCGGACCACCTCCAGGGCCTGGCCGCCAGTTCCGACGTGGCTGGCCCCGAAGCCGGCCCGGCCCAGTCCGTCAAGGACTCCGGTGGCAACTGATTCGTCATCCTCCACTACCAGGATCTGCATACCTGATTATGTTCCTGCCTGCCGCGAATTCTGCCGCAATCCGCGTGAGTTGGCTGATCGGGGGCGCAAACTTGGACAACTCTTGGATTTCCCCAAGACCCGTCCTTTCCCACGGATTCCTAGGGTGGAGACATGAAAACTAAAACAGTCCTCGTCCTCACGGCAGCCGGTGTCCTGCTCACCGGATCCGCGGCCCTTGCAGTCAACGCCCAGACCTTGAACGGCTCACCGGCCGGAACAACGAACCCCGCCAATACCGTCCTCCTGCCGCAAAACGCCACCACCGCCGCTTCCGGCTCCCCCACATCCACGGGCAGCACGTCCGGAACCGAGGACCGCAGCCCGGCCTCCTCGCCGAGTCCCTCCGCCACCGAGGACGCGGTCCCCGCCCCAGCACCTGCCGGCTCCAGCGAACCGGGCGAGGACCGGACCGCGGTTCCCGCCCCGGCACCTGCCGGCTCCAGCGAACCGGGCGACGACCACGGCGGACACGGCGAAAACGAGCCCGGCGACGACAAGCACAAGGGAAGCGATGACTGACAGTGGGGAGACAGAAAAACCCCCGGAATCTCAATGATTCCGGGGGTTTTGTCTGTAGCGGTGGGGAGGCTCGATCTCCCGACCTCACGATTATGAGTCGTGCGCTCTAACCAACTGAGCTACACCGCCGTAAATGAGGAAAACCTGCGCTAAGCCGGTCAAAAACCGCCTTGACACAGGCCCTCATTCAGAGCCCCCCACCGGAATCGATCCGGTGACCTCGTTCTTACCAAGAACGCGCTCTACCACTGAGCTAGGGGGGCAACGAGTAAATACTCTACCGGAAGATTCGCCCACCAACAAATCGGCGGCCGTACGACGCCGGACCGGCCGGAAACAGCGGAAATCCGGGCTCCCGGCGCGGTTTTGGGGGCCCGGATCGGCTCCCGGGACCAATCGGCGGCCGCGGCTGTGACGAAGCGAACACGGGGCCGGAATGCTTAAACAAGAACGGACCGGCTCAGGGAGCCGGCCCGTTCTCAGATGGTGCTAGTGGTTACCACTTGTTGCGGGGCTTGAAGCCGCCTTCGGTGCGGGGCTTGCGGGTGTCCGCGCCGAAGGTGCGCTGCTCGGAACGCTCGCTGAAGGAGCGGCCGCCACGGTCAGCGGAGGACCGCTCGCCGTCGCCCTTGCGGAATTCGCGCTTGAAGCCGCCGTTGCCCTTGAAGTTGCCGCTGCCGCCGGAGTAGCCGCCACGGTCTCCGCCACGGTTGCCCTGGTAGGAGCCGCGGTCGCCGGCCGGCTTACGGCCGTTGTCGAGCTCCAGGTGGATCAGCTCGCCGCCGATCCGGGTGCGGGACAGTGCCTTGAGCTGATCGGCGCTCAGGTCCGCCGGGAGCTCCACGAGGGAGTGGTCCGAGCGGATGTCGATGCCGCCGATCTGGGCCGAGGAGATACCGCCTTCGTTGGCGATGGCGCCAACGATGGAACCCGGCATGACGCGCTGGCGGCGTCCGACGGCGATCCGGTAGGTGGCGTTGCCCTCGGTCAGGGTGCGGGTCGGGCCGCGTGAGCCGAAGCCGTCCTTGGAGCGCTCGCGCTTCTGGAACTCGGGCGCTGCCGGCAGTTCCTTGACCAGCAGCGGCTGTCCGCCCTGGGCCATGACGGCCAGTGCGGCGGCGATTTCCGAGGCCGGCACGTTGTGCTCTTCCTCGTAGGAGGAGATCAGGTCGCGGAACGCTGCAACGTCCTCGGACGCGAGGGTCTCCGTGATGCGCTCGGCGAACTTGCCCAGGCGCAGCGTGTTGACGGTCTCGGCCGTGGGCAGGTGCATCTGCTCCACCGGCTGGCGGGTTGCCTTCTCGATGGAACGCAGCAGGTACTTCTCGCGCGGGGTCATGAACAGGATCGCGTCGCCGGAACGGCCTGCGCGGCCGGTGCGGCCGATGCGGTGGACGTAGGACTCGGTGTCGTGCGGGATGTCGTAGTTGACCACGTGGCTGACACGCTCGACGTCCAGGCCGCGGGCGGCGACGTCGGTGGCGACCAGGATGTCGATCTTGCCGTCGCGCAGGGCCTCGACCGTGCGCTCACGCTGCTGCTGCGGGATGTCGCCGTTGATGGCGGCAGCCTGGAAGCCGCGCGAGCGCAACTTGTCGGCGAGGTCCTCGGTGGCCATCTTGGTGCGGACGAAGGCGATGACGCCCTCGAACTCCTCGACCTCGAGGATGCGGGTCAGCGCATCGAGCTTGTGCGGGCCCATGACCTGCAGGTAGCGCTGGCGGGTGTTGGCGCCCGTGGTGGTCTTGGACTTGACCTGCACCTCGGCCGGGTTGTTCAGGTACTGCTTGGAGAGCCGGCGGATCTGGCTCGGCATCGTGGCGGAGAACAGCGCAACCTGGCGGCCCGCGGGGGTCTGCTGGAAGATCTGCTCCACGTCTTCGGCGAAGCCCATGCGGAGCATCTCGTCGGCCTCATCCAGCACGAGGTACTGGAGTTCGGACAGGTCCAGGGAACCCTTGGCGATGTGGTCGATGACGCGGCCGGGGGTACCGACAACAACCTGCGCGCCGCGGCGCAGGCCGGCGAGCTGGGGGCCGTAGGCGGAGCCGCCGTACACCGGCAGGACGGTGAAGTCGTCGATGTGCTTGGCGTAGGAGGTGAAGGCCTCGGCAACCTGGAGCGCGAGCTCACGGGTGGGGGCCAGCACCAGGGCCTGGGTCTTGCGGGACGGGCCGTTGAGGTCGTGGAGCTCGGCCAGGCGGGACAGTGCCGGTACTGCGAATGCTGCAGTCTTACCGGTACCCGTCTGGGCCAGGCCCACGACGTCGCGGCCTTCGAGCAGCAGCGGGATGGTTGCTGCCTGGATCGGGGACGGCTTCTCGTAGCCGACGTCCTGCAGGGCGGCCAGGACACGGCCATCGATGCCGAGGTCTACGAACCTGACGCCTTCTTCCTCGGCGTCCTCGTCCTTGGCCGGGGCGGAAGTGGCCTCGGTCTTGGTGTCAGCCTGCGGGGCAGCTTCGGCCGCCGGTGCTACAACGTTCGCAGGAGCCTCGGTGAATTCCGGGGCGGAGCCGGCTGCGGGGGCAGCCGTTTCAGAAGTCTCGACGTCGGCCTGGGTGTTCTCGGTGGCGAGTTCGGTGTCGACGGAGTTGTTCTGATTTTCGGGCATAGGTGAAATTTCCTCATCCATAGGGGCCAAGCGGCACAACCCGAGGTGAGCGGAGCCGCAGTACGCGTGACACGAATTGCCGGGCGTACGGTTGACCGGCGGGTCACATAGAAGTCCGGCGCTTTCGCAATCCCGTGGCAGGACTTCCCGCTGCATCTCTTGGCTGCTATCCCAGCAGTCTGTACAGCGTTTTCTTTTGCCGGCTCTCCCTATGAAAATGCCCGCATCACATTTGCGGGCCCCAACACTTGCCAGTCCTGCCTCAAGAATTGGGCAGGAATAAGGGATTTCCGGAGTGGGGGATATTTCAAGTGTAGGGCATGGAGCGGAACAGTGGTAATTGAGGGGCCGACGGGGGCTGGTGAGCTTGCGCACACCGGCTCCCCACGCCTAGACCCCGAGACGGCGCTGCAGCTGTACGAACCTCTGGTGGTACTCGGGCTGCAGGCGGATCTGGCCGTCGGCGTCGGCGTCGCGCAGGGCCTCCATGTCCTCCAGGGTGGGATCGGTGAACCACTTGGCGATTGTCACGCCGTGGGCAGGGACAAAGAGCCGGTGGATGTGGTCTCCGGCCTCGATGCTGCCGGTCCGGACCACGCGGAGGTAGGTGCCCACCCTGCCGGCCTCGGTGAACCGCTGGACCCAGTGCGGCTCGCCCATCCGCCGCTGGAAGGTGGCGCAGGGGATGCGCGGGGAGGTGACTTCCACCTCGACGTCCAGTCCGACCTTCCACCGTTCGCCGATCACGGCGTTGGAGGCGTTGAGGCCCGTGATCCGCAGGTTTTCGCCGAAGATGCCCGCTGGCATGTCCCGGCCGAGTTCGCCGGCCCAGTAGTCGGCGTCGTCCTGCGAGTACGCGTAGAGTGCCTGGTCCTCGCCGCCGTGGTGGATCCTGCTCGCCTGGATATCACCGCGCAGGCCAAGTTTGTGGACTTTCACCGGTCCGTCCACGGGGCGCTTGTCGATCGCGGTGACCCCGACGCTGCCGGGATCATCGAGCAGCTGGTGAACCCTGCAGACAGCAAGCACGGATGCGGTTTCCATGGCACCAGTGTAGGCCTGCGGCGTGCCCGCGGCCCCGGACTCAGCGCCGGCACGCTTCCCACGCGCCCGCCGCAGACACGGCACGCCCTTTCCATCGCCCGGGATCCGGAGGCCGGTTAGGCTGGCGTCGGGAAAAGCACGCAAGCCTTCCGCGGGATACCCTGCGGCCAGACGTGAGGGGACACATTTGGGCCGAAACGACGAGCACCCGGACAGTCCACGGCAGGACCGGAAGCAGCCTCCGTGGCAGATTCCACAGCCGGAGCTCCGGCCCGAGCTGCAGAACCAGCCCGGCCAGCCCGCGCCGCCGGGACTTCCGGCTGACCCCACTGCCCCCGCCGTGGTTGACCCCTTCGCCCTGGAACGCGAGCGCGGCCTGGCGGCCGCGGCGGCGCGAAAGAAGCGTTCGCAGCGCCGTACCGCCGTCGTCGGGCTGGGCGTCACGGCGCTCCTGGCCGGCACGATCACCGCCATGGTGGCCAGCAACGAGGACGAGGCCGACTACGCCCAGGTGTGCTTCAACGACGACACCGGCGAGCGGGTCGACGATGCGCAGTGCAACAACAGCAGCACGGACGGCCGCAGCTCCGGCATCTACGCCTGGTACTTCTACTCCCGCGGCGCCAGCGTGCCCGGGTTGGGCCAGAACCGGTCGGGCTACCCCAGCTACAGCAGGACAGTTCCCACCGGGGCCAAGGCGTCCACGGGGTACAGCGCCAAGGGCGGCACGGTCAGCAGGGGCGGCTTCGGCGGCAGCGCCAAGGGCGGAAGCACGGGAGGCTAGGGATGAAACGACTGGGATCCGCGCCGCGGCCGGACTGGAAAGAGCGGATTGAAGCACAAGGCCTGGTTTTCTCCACCACGGCCCTGCCGGACGGCACGAACGTCGAGTACTGGCACGAAGGCGCCTACTACGAATTCACCATGGACGAAGTGGAGACCCTCGAACAGGCCGCCGAGGACATGCACCGCATGTGCCTCGAGGCCGCGAAGTTCCTCGCCACCGGGGCCATGGGCAACATCGGGATCGGGCCGCAGGCCATGGAACTGGCGGCTGCATCGCTGCAGGCCGGCGATGTGGACGTCTACGGCCGCTTCGACTTCGTCTACGACGGCCGGGGCGGCCCGGCCAAGATGCTGGAGTACAACGCGGACACCCCTACCGGACTCATTGAGGCCGCCGTCGCCCAGTGGTTCTGGCTGCAGGACGTCCATCCCGAAAAGGACCAGTGGAACGGCATCCATGAAGCCCTCATCCGGCAGTGGAAGAGGCTGCAGTACCGCACCGGCATGAGCACGCTCCACGTCGCCCACTCCGAGGCGGAAGAATCCGGCGAGGACTGGATGACGGCAGCCTACATGCGGGACGTCGCGAGCCAGGCCGGCTGGACCACCATCGGCATCAACATGTCCGACATCGGCTGGGATCCGAACCTCAACCGCTTCGTGGACCTGGACAACTTCATGATCAGCACCATGTTCAAGCTCTACCCCTGGGAACTGATGATGAAGGAGCCGTTCGGGCAGCGGCTGCTGCAGCGCGCCCACAATCCGCGCTGGGTGGAGCCGGCCTGGAAGATGCTCCTGTCCAACAAGGCCCTGCTCGCGGCGCTCTGGCACCTCTACCCGGACCACCCCAACCTGCTTCCGGCCTATCTTGACGGTCCCGGGCCGCTCACGGAGTGGGTGGCCAAGCCGCTGCATGGCCGCGAAGGGGACAACATCAGGATCCACGCCGCCGGCATCGACCTCGAACAGCCCGGCGACTATGGCCGGGAAGGCTGGTGTTACCAGCAGTTCCATGCCCTTCCCGATTTCGACGGCAACCGCCCTGTGCTCGGCCTCTGGGTGGTCGACGGCGAATCGGTCGGCTGCGGCATCCGCGAGTCGGACGGGCCCATCACCGACTACTTCTGCCGGTTCGTGCCCAACACGATTGACGCGCCCGCCCCGGCCTCGAACCAGGCCCACTCCAGCAAGGCAGGTATTGCCCTATGAGCACCGGAACCACGACGACGACGACGGCCGGCGGCCCCGGGGGTCCCGCGGCAGTTCCGGCCAAGGGACTGCGCGCCGGGATCCTGGATCTCGGAGACTCCGTCATGTTGGGGCTGGCCTCCACCGCGCCGGTCTATTCGCTCGCGGCGACCCTGGGACTGATCGTGGCGGTGAACGGCAACTACACCCCGTTGATCCTGCTGCTGGGCTTCGTGCCCGTGCTCTTCATCGCCTTCGCCTTCCGTGAGCTCAACAGCGCCATGCCGGACTGCGGGACCACCTTCATCTGGGCCCGCCGGGCGTTCGGTCCCTGGGCCGGCTGGCTGGGCGGATGGGGCGTGGCCCTGGCCGGCGTCTTGGTCCTGGCCAACCTCGCCCAGGTCGCCGGGCAGTACCTGTGGCTGCTGATCGGCGACGGTTCGCTGGCCGGGAACAGCCTCGTGGTCACCGCCACCGGCGTGCTGTTCATCGTGTTCATGACCCTCGTGAACTACCGCGGCATCCGCCTCGGGGAACATGTCCAGCGGGTCCTGACCTACGTGCAGTACCTCTCACTGGGCATCTTCGCGATGGCCATCATCTTCCGGATCGCGGGCGGGGTGCCCGGCGCGGCCACTGGCCAAGCCTTCGACCTTGAGTGGTTCAACCCCGCCGGTGCGTTCGCCGATCCGGGCGCGGTGGTGCACGGAGCCCTGCTGGCCCTGTTCATCTACTGGGGCTGGGATACCTGCCTCGCGGTGAACGAGGAGACCGAAAACCCTGCCACCACGCCCGGCCGAGGCGCCGTCATTTCCGCGCTTGTCCTCGTGGCGATCTACGTCTCTGTGGCCCTGCTGGTGATGATGTATGCCACGGTGGGCACGGATGGGATTGGGCTGGGCAACGAGGCCAACCAGAACGATGTCTTCCTGGCCATGAAGGACGTGGTGCTGGGCCCCTGGGGCTGGCTGATCGTCGTCGCCGTCCTGGCCTCGGTGCTGTCCTCGACCCAGACCACCATCCTTCCCACGGCCCGCGGCACCTTGTCCATGGGCGTGCACGGAGCCGTGCCGCGCAGGTTCGGCGAGGTCCACCCGCGCAACCAGACGCCGGGGTATTCCACCCAGGTCATGGGTGCCGCTGCCGTCGCCTATTACGTCCTGATGAGTCTCCTGAGCGAGAACCTGCTCGCCGACTCCATCACTTCGATCAGCTTGTTCATCGCGTTCTACTACGCCCTGACCGGCTTCGCGTGCGTCTGGTACTTCCGCGCGAGCCTGCGCGGCTCGGCCCGGAACTTCTGGTTCCGCGGCGTCATGCCCCTGCTCGGCGCCCTTATGCTGACTGCGGCATTCTTCGTCTCGGCGGTGCAGATGTGGGATCCGGACTACGGTGATACGCAGATCTTCGGCGTCGGCGGGGCCTTCATCAGCGGCGTGCTGCTCCTGGGGCTGGGCGTGGCGCTGGCCGCCGCCTGCCGTTTCGCGCCGTCCACGCGGGGCTACTTCCTGCAGCACCAGCCCGACGCCGGCGCGCCCCTGCAGGTGCGGCCGTAGGATGCTGGCATGAGCAACGAAGCTGGCATGAACAATGAGGCCAACCTTTCCGACGTCTCCGATGTCCTGGCCATCGATTCCCTGCTGAGCGCGGAGGAGCGCAGCGTGCGCGAGCGCGTCCGCGATTTCACGAACCAGCGGATCCGGCCGGGCATCGCCGGCTGGTACGAGGACGCCGTGTTCCCCCTCGAGCTCGCCCCGGAACTTGGCGAGCTCGGCGTGCTCGGCATGCACCTGGAGGGCTACGGCTGCCCGGGCCGTTCCGCCGTCGAATATGGCCTCGCGGCGATGGAACTCGAGGCCGGCGATTCGGGCGTCCGCACGTTCGTCTCCGTGCAGGGCTCCCTCGCCATGACGGCCATCCACAAGTGGGGCTCCGAGGACCAAAAGCAGGAGTGGCTCCCCCGGATGGCCGCCGGCGAACTGATCGGCGCGTTTGCCCTGACCGAGCCCACGGCCGGCTCGGACCCTGCCTCGATGAAGACCTTCGCCCGCCGCGACGGCTCCGGCGATGACGCGGGCTGGATCCTGGACGGCGCGAAACGCTGGATCGGGCTCGCCTCCGTGGCGGGCGTGCTGGTGGTGTGGGCCATGACCGACGACGGCGTGCGCGGCTTCCTCGTCCCCGCCGGCACCGCGGGCGTCACCGCGACGCCGATCGGGCAGAAGCTCTCGATGCGCGCCTCCATCCAGTGCGACATCACCTTCGACGCCGTCCGGCTGGGCCCGGAGGCGCTGCTGCCCGCGGCGCGCGGGCTGAGGGGTCCTTTCTCCTGCCTCAACGAGGCCAGGTACGGGATCGCGTGGGGAGCTATGGGCGCCGCGCGGGATTCCTATGAGGCCGCGCTGGCCTACTCCCAGGAGCGGCTGCAGTTCGGCAAGCCGCTGGCCGGGTACCAGCTGACGCAGGAGAAGCTGGTGAACATGGTCCTGGAGATCCAGAAGGGCACACTCCTGGCCCTGCACCTGGGCCGGCTCAAGGACGCCGGCAGGCTGAGCCCGGAGCAGATCTCACTCGGCAAGCTGAACAACGTGCGGGAGGCGCTCAGCATTGCCCGGGAGGCTCGCACGATTCTGGGCGGCAACGGCATCACGCTGGACTATTCCCCGCTGCGGCACGCCGCCAACCTGGAATCCGTCCGGACCTACGAGGGCACCGACGAGGTCCACACCCTGATCCTGGGCCAGCACATCACGGGTCTCCCCGCCTTCCGCTGAGAGCCGCGGGGTATTTCGCGGCAGTGTTTCCGTGTCCGCTCGTCACGCGCTACGGATGAGGCCAGTGATACAAGTGGTGACTGCCGGGTTTACGGGTAGCCAACACTCGTGTCCTCCCGGGGGCGCATTCGTACAGTGGTGCCATCGCCACCGGAGCAGAGGCAGCCAAATAGCCCACGGCACTTCTTCTCTGGCCGGTCGAACCGACGTAGTCCCGCCCGTCCCAGACAGGAGCTGAGCACTCTTCCTGCCCGACGGGTGGAACAGGCTGCCAAGTATAGGGGGACATCATGAGTCTCAACGCGAAGCCAGCCGCGTGGACACTTCGTTTCTTTCCGGCACGTCACGCCACTGCCGGCGCGGGCGGGGACGGCCAGGACAGGTCCGCTTCCGGTCAGGGACCCCACAGGCACCGGGCCCGCATCAGCGCGGCACTCGTCCTGGACCGCGACCGGCTTCAGGAGAGCACGGGGACGGTCCAGTCGTGGAAGTTCCACGACTTCGTCAGCACATTCCAGCTCATGCTTCCCCACCGGGTCGAAAAGATTCACCAGGCCCTGGCCGTCGGGGACTGGGAGGCCGCGCGCCTGGCCGCCCAAAGCCTGTCCTGGTCCGCATCCAAGGCCGGTGCGTGCCGGCTCGAACTCATCGCCGACCTCATCGATGCCGACCTCCAGTCCGGACGCAAGACCCGGGCACGGGAGACGGCCTGCCTCCTCCAAGGCGCCGCCACCGAACTGGCAACAGCCCTCGCCCTGCTGACCGCCGGCTGAGCGCCGGCTGACCGGGTCCGGCCACCACCGGACGTTGCCCCAACACCACACACGCTCCATGAATCAGAGCGTTCCCGCCGTTCAGTGGCTCAGGCGGAGAATCCACCGTCGGCCTTGACCAGCTGCCCGGACATCCAGCGGCCCTCGGGCGAGAGCAGGAACGCGACGGTGCCGGCCACGTCCGCCGGTGTGCCCAGCCGGCCGCCGGGTTGCCGGCGGGCCAGTTCGTCACGGAGCGGCTCATCCATCCAGCCGGTATCCACCGGTCCCGGGTTCAGGACGTTGGCGCTGATCCCGAGCGGGCCGAGTTCGCGGGCGGCGGCGATCACGATCCGGTCCAGTGCGCCCTTTGATGCCCCGTAGGGCAGGTTGAAAGCGGTGTGGTCGCTGGTCAGGGCCACGATGGCGCCGCCCTCGGGACCGGCCTGCCGGGCGAAAGCGGCAATCAACTGCCAGCTGGCCCGGGTGTTGACCGCAAAGTGCCTCTCGAAGCTCTCCAGGGACGTGTCCAGGATGGAGGAGTCCACGGATTCGGCGTGGCTGAGCACCAGACCCTGCAGGGTTCCGGCCTCCGCCGCGGCGGCGGACATCAGCCGGTCCACGGCGTGCGGGTCCTGGAAATCCGCCGGCAGCGCCACGACGGCGGCACCGATCGCCTCGAGCTCGGCGGTGAGGCGTTCGACGTCGTCCGGCTGGACTCCCCACGGCATCCGCGCGTCGTAGTCCTGCCAGTACGTCAGCACGAGGTCCCAGCCGTCCGCGGCGAGGCGGCGTGCGATGCCTGCGCCGATTCCGGCGAGCCGGCCGACACCGGTGACAAGGGCCGTCTTACGTCCGTCGGGGGAGCTCATGCCGACCAGCCTAGCGGTGGCGGCCGGCGCGGCGCCTACCAGGTGGCGGCCTGCTAGGTGCGCGGCCTGCTACGAGCGGTGCCTACGAGGAGGCTGAGGAAGTGGAGACGGCGGCCGGGACGTCCCGTTCGGCAGCCGGCCCGCGTGCAAGGTCCGGCTCCGGCCCCAGCGGGTCCCGCCGCAGGGCCACGAGCCAGCACACCAGCAGGGCCAGGGCGCAGAAGACGCCGGCGCTGGAGGCCATGATCCACACCCCGGGCGTCTGGATGTCGAGGTTTTCGGCGCCGAGGGCCGTACCGATGGTCTTGGGCGAGAACAGGAATACGAGGATCGACAGGCCCAGCACGCCGCCCATGGTCCAGCGCATCCCGACGTACCGGCGCGGAGCTTCCCGCAGGGTCCAGGCGAAAGCCGGAAAGACCGCCGCGACCCACACCCAGTGGTGGGACCACGAGACCGGGCTGATCAGCAGCATGGTGATCGCGGTCGCCGATACGGCCACGACGCGGGCACCCTGATCGCTGGCGGCCTTGATCACTGCGGCGCCCACGGCCACAACCGCCAGGCTCAGCAGCAGCCATGGCACGGTGACGTGCGCTTCCGGGACCCCGAAGTGCAGCAGGGCGCCCTTAATGGACAGGTTGTCCACGTAGCCCGCTCCCCCCATCCGGGAGGTGTCGGGCAGCATCTGGAGCCAGAACTGCAGGGATTCGGCGGGCCGGAGCAGCCAGCCGGCCGCCACGGTGGCGGTGAAGCCGGCGGCCATGTTGCCCAGCCCGCGCCAGTCCCTGCGGACCAGAAAGTAGAGCCCGAACACCAGGGGCGTCAGCTTGATGCCGGCGGCGACGCCCACCAGGAAGCCGCTGCCGGGGAAACCGCGGGCCCAGCGCCGGTTGCGGGCCAACAGGTCCACGGCGATCAGGCCCATCAGCAGGGCGTTGATTTGGCCGAACACCAGGGTCTCGCGCCAGGGACCCAGGTTCAGCACCGCCAGGACCAGGACGGCGGCGGCCCAGCCGTTGCCCGGTGCCCGGAAGGTGTCGCGCCAGGAGGCTTTCGCGTTCCAGTACCGGACCGTTCGGACCGCGGCCAGGATCGCCACCCCGGCGCCGGCGGCGTTGAACAGGGTCAGCGCCGCCGCCAGGGGCAGCCGGGCCAAGAGGCCGAAGACGATGGCGGCGAACGGCGGGTAGGTAAACATCAGCGCCGGTCCGCCGGCCCAGTCCACGTTGCCCGCATACAGGGCTGAGGGTGCCGCGCCGGCGTCGTTGAGGATTTTGCCGCCGTACCAGTAGACGCTGAAGTCCAGGCCGTGCTTGCCCCAGACTCCGAGCGAGATCCAGATGAAGTAGCCCACCGCGGCGATGGCCGGGATGACGGAGAGCCGGAACAGGTGCGGGACGGGTGAATACCGCGCCGGGCTGCGGTCTGAAACGGGCACTGACATGTACTCCCCCATCGGGCTGCTGATGTAGACGCTGGCCGTTTGGTCGATTCCGTCCAGGGCGGCGCAAACGCGCCCTCGCTGTCGGGTCAGTCTACAGAACAGCTACGCCGGGACCGGGACGGACTCCGGCTTCCGGGCGTCCTTGCGGATGGTGGCGCTGATGACGGCGGCGATGGTGCACATGGCAGCGGCGGCAAACCAGGCGTAGGTGTACTGGCCGGTGGCGTCCCGGACCGCCCCGGCCGCCAGGGCAGCGGCGGCCGCGCCGAGCTGGTGGGCCGCGAATACCCAGCCGAACACGACGCTCCCGTCGGCACCGAACACCTGGCGGCAGATCGCGGCGGTCGGCGGCACCGTGGCGACCCAGTCCAGGCCGTAGATGACCACGAACACGATCATGCTGGGCTGGACGGTAGCGCTGAGCAGCAGCGGCAGGACCAGCAGCCCGATCCCGCGGAACTGGTAGTACACGGCGAGCAGGATCCGGGGGTTGAAGCGGTCCGTGAGCCACCCGGAGGCGATGGTGCCGATGATGTCGAAGAGGCCGACGACGGCGAGCAGGCCCGCCGCGGTGGTTTCGGGCATGCCGTGGTCGTGGGCGGAGGGGATGAAGTGGGTGCCGATCAGCCCGTTGGTGGTCGCGCCGCAGATCGCGAAGCCAGCCACCAGGGCCCAGAAGGTACGCACTTTGCTGGCCCGTTTGAGGACCTGCAGGGCACGGACCGCGGCGTTCCGGCGGGGCTCCTGCACTTCCTGCCCGGCGGCCGGTCCTGTCGGTTCGGGCCCGCTGGATTCCGTGCCGGCGTTCGGGCCGGGGGCCGGCGGCGTCGCCCCGTAGGGCAGCACGCCGACGTCGGCCGGTGAGTTCTTCAGGAACATCAGCACGAGCGGCACCACGGCCAGCGCGCCGGCACCGATGAGGAGCGAGGCCTGCCGCCAGCCCGGGTCCTGGGCAAGGGCCGCGATGAAGGGCAGGAACACGAGCTGCCCGGCGGCGCTGCCGGCGGTGAGGATGCCGATGACCAGGCCGCGGCTCTTGGCGAACCAGGTGTTGGCGATGGTCGCGGCGAAGACCAGCGCCATGGACCCGGTGCCGAGCCCGATCAGCAGCCCCCACGTCAGCAGGATCTGCCAGGACTGGGTCACGAGGACCGTCAGCGCGCTGCCGGCGCCGATCAGCACCAGGGCCACGGCCGTGACTGCGCGGATGCCGAAGCGTTCCATGAGCGCTGCCGCGAACGGTGCCGTGAGCCCGAAAAGCACGAGGTTGATGCTGACCGCGGCGGAGAGCACGGTGGTGGACCAGCCGAACTCGTTCTGCAGCGGCACCATCAGCACACCCGGGGCCGCCCGGAACCCTGCCGCGCCGACCAGCGCGAGGAAAGCCACGGCGGCGACGGTCCACGCCGGGTGGATGCGGCGGCGGACGGGCGCCGGGGTCACGGTGGTTTCAGGGGCGTTCATGCGGCGGTTCCGTTCTGGACAGGTGTCCCGGTGCCGGCCGAGGCCAGCGGCACGGGGTCCGCGGTGCGGGAGAGGCTGTGCCAGCTCGTGTTGGCGGCCGTCAGCGGTTCCCCGCAGGCCGTGCACGTGTCAGCCGAGGAGGTCCGCTCCCCGCAGCCGCTGTGGATGACGAACATGTGTGCCTGCCCGGACGGCGCCGGGAGATGCTTTTCGGCCCAGATCACGACGGCGTTGAGCACCGGGAGGGCGTCTTCGCCCATGGCGGTGAGGACGTATTCCTGGCGGGTGCGGCCGCCGTCGTCGTAGGGCCTCCGGGCCAGGAGCCCGGCGGCGACGAGCCCGGCGAGCCGCTTGGTGAGCACAGAATCGGCCGCCCCCAGCCGGGCCTTCATGGCTTCGAAGCGGCCGTTGCCGAAGAACACCTCGCGCAGGACGAGCACGCTCCAGGGATCGCCCAGGATGTCGAGGCCGCGGGCCATGCTGCAGGTCCGTTGGGACCAGTCGGATCGAAGTGCCATGCGGACCACCCTAGCTGACTCTCTTAGAGAAAGCTAGGGTGGCCCGGCGGAATGATCCGGGCGCCGGGGTCGGTTGCCGGTGCAGCTACGGTGCAGTTAGCTGCCGGCGGCCAGGGAGGAAATCGCGGCGTCGAGGTCGGCGATCAGGTCCTCCACGTCCTCGATGCCGCACGAGAGCCGGATCAGGTTGACCGGGACCGCCAGTTCCGTGCCCTTGACCGAGGCGTGCGTCATTTCGGACGGGTAGTTCATGAGCGATTCGATCCCGCCCAGGGACTCCGCCAGGGTGAACACGGAGGTCGATTCGGCCACCTTGCGGGCCGCGGCCTCGCCGCCCTTGAACTGCACGGAGATCATGCCGCCGAACTTCTTCATCTGCTTTTTGGCCAGCTCGTGGCCGGGGTGGGTGGGCAGGCCCGGGTAGAGCACGGCCTCCACTTCGGGGCGCCCCAGCAGCCATTCGGCCACGGCCTGGGCGTTGTCGCTGTGCCGGTCCATGCGCACCCCGAGGGTCTTGAGCCCGCGGGTGGTGAGGAAAGCGTCCATCGGCCCGGACACGGCGCCGACGGCGAACTGCACAAAGCCGATCTTCTCGGCGAGGTCGGGGTCGTTGACCACGATCGCGCCGCCGACGACGTCGGAGTGCCCGCCGATGTACTTGGTGGTGGAATGCACCACCACATCGGCGCCGAGGGCCAGCGGGGTCTGCAGGTACGGGGAGGCGAAGGTGTTGTCTACCACGAGGAGCGCGCCGGCGTCGTGCGCCACCTTCGCGAGCGCCTCGATGTCGGTGATCTTCATCATCGGGTTCGACGGCGTCTCGACCCACACCAGGCGGGTCTTGCCGCCACCGTCGGCGGTACTGTCGGCGGTGCCGCCCGCTGCGACGGCGGCCGCGACGGCGTCGAGGTCGGACATGTCCACCGGGGTGTTGCCGATGCCCCACTCCCCCAGGACCCGGCTGATGAGCCGGTACGTGCCGCCGTAGGCGTCGTTGCCGAGCACAATATGGTCACCGGGGCGGGTGAGGGCGCGGATCATCGAGTCCTCGGCGGCCAGGCCGGAGCCAAAGGAGAACGCGGCGCTCCCGCCTTCCAGGGCCGCCAGCTGCTCCTGCAGCGAGTCACGGGTGGGGTTGGTGCCCCGGCCGTATTCGTAACCGGCCCTCAGCCCGCCGATGCCGTCCTGGGCATAGGTCGAGGAGAAGTGCACGGGGGGCACCACCGCCCCGGTGCGGGGCTCAAACGCCTGGCCGGCGTGGATGGCGCGGGTGTTGAAACCCTGGTTTTTTGAGGACGGGCTTTCGGGCACAGACATGGGACTCCTTGAACTGGTCAGTTGCTGAGGTACGCGAGGAGGTCGTGGCGGGTCAGGATCCCCACCGGGGCGCCGACAAACGTCACCATGAGGGTGTCGGCGTCGGAGAGGAGTTCGCGGGCGGTCGAGATCGATTCGAGCGAGCCGATCACGGGGAGCCGGGCCTCCATGTGTTCGGAAATCTTGTCCGAGAGCTTGGCCTCGCCGCGGAAGAGCTTGGCCGTGAGGGTGCGTTCGTCCACGGCGCCCAGCACCTCGCCCATGACGACTGGCGGTTCCTGGGACAAAACGGGGATGTGCGAGACGCCGTACTCGTTCATGATGTTGATGACGTCGCGGACGGACTCGTTCGGGTGGATGTGCACGAGGTCCGGGAGTTCACCGGTCTTGGCCTTGAGGATCTCGCCCACCGACGCCTCGTCCCCGCCGGCCAGGAAGCCGTAGGAACGCATCCACTGGTCGTTGAAGATCTTGGCCAGGTAGCCGCGGCCGGAGTCCGGCAGGATGACCACGACGACGGCGTCGGCCGGGAGGTCCTTGGCGACTTCCATGGCGGCCACGACGGCCATGCCCGAGGAGCCGCCCACCAGCAGGCCTTCCTCGCGCGCCAGCCGGCGCGTCATCGCGAAGGAGTCGGCGTCGCTGACGGCAATGACGTCGTCCGGGACCGACTTGTCGTAGTTGGCCGGCCACATGTCCTCCCCGACGCCCTCGACAAAGTACGGGCGGCCCGTGCCGCCGGAGTACACCGAGCCGGCGGGATCCGCGCCGATGATCTTCACGACGCCACCCTCGGCGCCGGGGCGCCCGGCGGAGACTTCCTTGAGGTACCGGCCGGTGCCGGTGATCGTGCCGCCGGTCCCGGCGCCGATCACGCAGTGGGTGATGCGGCCGTCGGTGTCGTGCCAGATCTCAGGGCCCGTGGTCTCATAGTGGCTGGCCGGGGCGGCGGGGTTGGAGAACTGGTCCGGCTTGTAGGCGCCGGGGATTTCGGTGACGAGCCGGTCGGAGACGCCGTAGTAGCTTTGCGGGCTGTCCGGCGGGACGGCGGTGGGCGTGACCACCACTTCCGCGCCGTAGGCCTGGAGCACGGCCCGCTTGTCCTCGCCGACCTTGTCCGGCACGACGAAGATGCAGCGGTAGCCCTTCTGCTGCGCCACGAGCGCCAAACCGACGCCGGTGTTGCCCGAGGTGGGCTCCACGATCGTGCCGCCGGGCAGGAGCTGGCCCGTTCGTTCGGCCTCCTCGATCATCTTGACCGCAATGCGGTCCTTGATCGAACCGCCGGGGTTCAGGTATTCGAGCTTCACCAGGACCGTGGCTGCGATGCCATCGGTCACGTGGTTGAGTTTGACGAGCGGCGTATGGCCAATGAGGTCCAGGACGGACGGGGCGTACTTCATAGGTACAAAGTTACCGTCTCCGGCGCGGCGGGCACGTCGGCGCGGCCACGGCGCTCCCACGGCTCTGGCAGATGCGAGGATATGGCTGTGAAGAGGATCGCCCGGCTGAAGAAGTTCAAGAGCTACGCGCTGCCCGCGGGCATGCTGCTGGCCGGGTGCGCGGCGCTGGTGTCCGGGCTGCTGCCGGTCCCCGCCTTCCAGGCGCTGGCAGCACGCACCGTGCCGATTCTGGCGTTCGTGGTCGCCATGTCCCTTGTCACCGAACTGGTGGATGAGGCCGGGCTCTTCCGCGTCGTCACGGAGCATCTGGCCGCCCTGGGCCGCGGCCGGGTCCTCTTGCTGTGGTTCCTCGCGATCGCCCTGGCCACCGTTTCCACGGTCTTCCTGTCGCTGGATACGACGGCGGTGCTGGTGACTCCCGTCGTCGTGCTGCTGGCCATTCACGCCCGCATTCCGCCGCTGCCGTTTGCGCTGACCACGGTGTGGCTGGCGAACACGGCCTCGCTGCTGCTGCCGGTCTCCAACCTGACCAACCTGCTCGCGCAGGAGCGGCTCAACCTCAGCCCCGCCGCGTTCGCTTCGCTCGTGTGGGCCCCGGCCCTGGTGGGCATCCTCGTGCCGCTGGTGCTCCTGTGGCTGGCGTTCCGGAAGGACCTGCGCGGCACGTACGGCCCCCAGCCCGTCCACAAGGTCCGGGACCGGGTGCTGCTGTACTCGGCGTCGGGGGTCATGGTGGTCCTGCTCCCGGCGCTTGTCTCCGGGGTTCCGGTGCAGATCCCGGCACTCGCGGCGGCTGCTGCCCTGCTCCTGCTCTTCCTCTGGCGGCGGCGCTCCGTCCTGCGCTGGTCCATGATTCCCTGGCGCCCGCTGATGCTCACGTCCGGGCTGTTCATGGTGGTGGAGACCCTGCACGCCAACGGGCTCACCCAGTTCCTGACCGGGATCGCCGGCACGGGCGAGAGCCTGCCGGCGCTCCTGCAGCTCGCCGGCCTGGGCGCCGGGGCAGCCAACGCGGTCAACAACCTCCCCGCCTATCTGGCCCTGGAACCGGTGGGCGGCTCCCCGGCCCGGCTGGCGGCCCTGCTGATCGGCGTGAACCTGGGCCCGCTGGTGACCCCCTGGGCGTCCCTGGCCACGCTGCTGTGGCACGAGCGGCTCCGCTCCCTGAATGTGGAGATCCGCTGGGGAGGCTTTGCCCTCGCCGGCGTGGCCGCCGTCGTCCTCACCGTCCCGTTGGCGGTCGTGGCGCTGTGGCTCACCACCGGGATGCAGTGAGGTGGATGCACTGCGGGCCGGCGTGCCCGGCCCGTCAGGCGCCGATGTCATTCCCGGCGTTCGCTGCCCCGGCGCCGCCCTCACGCGGGGCGTTCTGCCAGAGGCCGACCACATTGCCCTCAGTGTCCCGGAAGTAGGCGGCCCAGCCCATGGTGCCGATTGCCTCGCGCGGTAAGACGGTGCTGCCGCCCAGGGCATTGATCTTCTCCAACGCCGCGTCGATGTCATCGACATCCACAGTGACCACCGGGGATGTGAGGTCGCCTTCGCGGCGGAACATGCCGCCGTTGATGGAGCCCGGCACGGAGGGCATGCCGTTGGCATCCGTCTGCGTCGTCTTGATCATGGCGTAGCTCATTTCCGGCACCTGGCTTACCTCCCAGCCGAACGCCGAACTGTAGAACTCCCGTGCGCGGCCCTCGTCGTCTGCGGGAATTTCGAAATGTACCACTCCACCAGCCATCACACTCTCCTAAAAACAAGGATTCGGTGCCCAGAGGCGGGCGCGGACACAGCACGCCACTAGCCGGATTTTAGCCCCGGCAGCGCGGGAGGTTAAGGGCCGTACGGCCCCTGCATCGTTGCCGCGGATGCCGCTGCTGTCAGCGGGCCGTGGGAACATGTTCGAATGAGCCTTGCAGACGCCCCCGCAGGCATTGCCGCCGCGGCGGACGCCTCATTGCGGTGGCACCCGGGCGGCCCGTTCGACTTGATGCAAACCATCGGCACGCTGCTGCGCGGCCACGGCGACCCGTCCATCCGCACCGCCCCGGACGGCATCTGGTTCGCGTTCACGACGCCCCGCGGTCCGGCCACGCTGCGCCTGGCAACGGCCGGGACGCGGGCTGACCCTGCCGTGGACGCGCAGGCCTGGGGTCCCGGAGCGGGGGACGCCGTCGATTCCGTCCCGCGCATGCTCGGGAGCGACGACGACTGGTCCGGCTTCGACGAGCCCGCATTCCACGCGAGCCTCCCGCGCATGGTGGTTGAAGCCCGACGCCGGAACCTCGCGATCCGGCTGCCTGCAACCGGCAGGATAATCGATTCACTCGTGCCGACCATCCTGGAGCAGAAGGTCACCGTTATCGAGGCCCGCCGCGGATACCGCTACCTGATGTACCGCTTCGGGACGGCGGCGCCGGGCGCCGGCACCGTCGCGCCCGCCAATCTGCTGGTCCAGCCGACGGCCGCGCAGTGGCTGCACATCCCGTCCTGGGAGTGGCACAAGGCCGGCGTGGGCCCGCAGCGGTCGGGAACCGTCATGCGGGCGCTGCGTTCGGCCGCCGCGCTGGAACGGCTCGCCGCCCTCCCCGCCGCGGAGGCGGCGGCCAAGCTGCAGACGCTGCCCGGAATCGGGGTCTGGACGGCGGCGGAGGTAGTGCAGCGCACGCACGGCTGCCCGGATTCGATCTCGGTCGGCGACTACCACCTTGCGGCCTACGTGGGCGCCGCCCTGACCGGCCGCCGGACAGACGACGCCGGCATGCTCAGGCTGCTGGCTCCATGGGCGGGGCACCGGCAGCGGGTGGTCCGGATGATCGGGCTGAGCGGCTTCCGGAAACCGACATTTGGCCCGCGCATGACCATCCAGGACCACCGCAGCCACTGACCTCAGGAGCAACGCGGGGTCACTTACGGCCCATCCGGGGCCCCTTTATGGGCGCGATCTGACCCCGCGTTGGTGTGGGCGGTTCAGGAGGGCAGGAGTTTGCTCAGGCGCGGAGCCGGGCCCTCTTGATCCGGGCGATGACGCCGTCGAATCCCTCGGCAAGATCGTCGGCGTTGACTTTGAAATACGCCCATCCTGCGCTGCGGAACGCTTCGTCCCGCCGGTTGTCCCGAGACTGCTGTTCCCGAGTGAGGTGGTGGGCGCCGTCGTACTGCATGGCGATCCCGTACCTCCGGTAGCCCATGTCTGCAGCCGGTGAGCGCGGGTCTTCCGGGTCGAGCCTCAATTGCAGCTCCGGCTCCGGCAGACGCGCATCCAACAGCGCCAGCCGCAGGAATGTCTCCGGGAAAGAGTCTGCTCCCACCCGCATCTCGTCCAGCGCAAGCCGCGCCTTCTCGACGCCCTTCATGTTGGGATGCTGGCGGATCAGCAGCCGCAGGCCATCCTTGTAGGCGTAGGGCTCCGACCTCAGTTCGAGGCTGGGCCTGGGCTGTCGGATGAGCTGGTCTCCCATCGCGATGAGGTAGTTGAGCGGCAGGACTGCGGCCAGATCCAGCCAAGTGCGGGGCGGCGCCGTGACAGGGATGCCGTCGACGTCGGTCAGCTCGCCCGGAATGAGCCGCACGCGGTGACCCGTGACCCCGGCACGGCGGACTCTGGGCAGTTCATGGGGTTTGCTGAGGTGGATGGTGGGGCATTCGCCCAACCATGGCGGCAGCCCGAGCCTGGTCAGCACGGCCGCGGTTTCATGGGACGCCCAGGCACCCGGGGTAGCAGCGGCGAGGACCCTGGCCCGTTCGACGATCTCAAGCTGCCGGCCTGCCGGCAGATAGATAAGGCGGCCGCCGTCGGACAAATCGTGCGCCCGTAGACGTTTGGGCGGAATACCCAGCGCGCGCGACTCATAGACGGTGAACGGTGTGAGGGTGAGGCTTTCGGGAAGCGGCACAATGCGGACCATGCGCACCATTGTGACCGCGGATCAGCCTCGGCGCTGAGGTTATCCACAGGCCCTCCGGAATCGCCGCAACGCGGGGTCACTTACGGCCCGTCCAGCGCCCCGGGATGGGCCTTAAGTGACCCCGCGTTGCTGTCAGCCGCCGGTCTGGAGGCCCAGCCGGGCCGCCGCTTCCTGGCGCATGTCCACCTTGCGGATCTTGCCGGAAACGGTCATCGGGAAGCTCTCCCGGACATCCACGTAGCGCGGGATCTTGTAGTGCGCCAGCTTGCCGCGGCAGAACTCGGCCAGGCTGGCGGCGTCCATCGGCGCGGCCCCCGGCTTCAAAATGACGCAGGCCATCAGCTCCTCGCCGTACTTTTCGTCCGGGACACCGATCACCTGCACGTCCTGGATGTCCGGGTGGGTGTAGAGGAATTCCTCGATTTCGCGCGGATAGACGTTCTCGCCGCCGCGGATCACCATGTCCTTGATCCGGCCCTCGATCACGATGTACCCGTCCGCGTCCATCCGGGCGAGGTCCCCGGTGTGCATCCAGGCGTCGGCGTCGATCGCCTCGGCGGTCTTGTCAGGCTGGTTCCAGTACCCGCGCATCACCGCGTAGCCGCGCGTGCAGAGTTCGCCGATCCCGCCGCGCTCCACCACCTCTCCCGTGACCGGGTCCACGATCCGGCTCTCCAGGTTCGGCATGGTCCGGCCCACAGTCTCGGTGCGCTGGGCCATGGTGTCCACGCTCCGGGTCATCGTGGACACCGGCGAGGTCTCCGTCATGCCGTAGCAAATGGCGACGTCTTTCATGTTCATTTCCGTGATGACCCGGTTCATCACCTCGATGGGACACAGCGAGCCGGCCATGACGCCCGTGCGCAGTGTCGAGAGGTCGTAGGAGGCGAAGTCCGGCAGGGCGAGCTCGGCGATGAACATGGTCGGCACCCCGTACAGCGAGGTTCCGCCGAAGTCCTGCACAGCTTCCAGCGCCGCGGCCGGCGAGAATGACCGGCCGGGGATGATGGTGGCGGCCCCGTGGCTGAGCGCCGCGAGGTTCCCGATCACCATGCCGAAGCAGTGATAGAAGGGCACCGGGATCACCACGCGGTCGTGTTCCGTGTAGCCCAGCTGTTCGCCGATCGAAAAACCGTTATTAAGGATGTTGTGGTGCGTCAGCGTGGCGCCCTTCGGGAACCCCGTGGTGCCGGAGGTGTACTGCAGATTGACGGGGTCCTGCGCGTCCAGTGCCGCCATGCGCGCTTTCAGCTCGGAGTGCCCGACGTCGTCGGCCCGCTTGAGCAGCTCGGCATAGGTGCGCTCCGCGTCAGTGCCGGGTTCGCCGGCGGTCAGCCCGTCCAGGCCGGTGCCCGGGAGGAAGACCAGCTCGCGCAGATCCGGGCACGCCGCCAGGGCCTGCCGCGCCATCGCTGTGTAGTCGCTGTTCCTGTCAGACGGCGCGGTGACCAGCATGCGCATGCCGTTCTGGGTGACCACAAACTCGAGCTCATGGCTGCGGTAGGCGGGGTTGACGTTGACCAGGATCGCCCCGACCTTCGCGGTGGCGTACTGCAGGATGGTCCACTCGGCGCAGTTGGGGCTCCAGATGCCGATCCGTTCGCCCTTCGCGACGCCCAGGGCGAGGAGCGCACGTGCCAGGCGGTCGACGTCGTCGTTCAACTTGGTGTAGCTCCACCGCCGGGCCTCTTCGCCGGGTACCGCAGCCGCCTCGATCAGGGCGTCGTGGTACGGGAACCGCGCCGCGATCCGTTCGAAGTTCGCGCCAATGGTTTCCTCGAGCAGCGGGACGTCAGTGTCCCCGGCTGTGTAAGCAAGCATGGTGTGACGCTACCAACAGTGCGGAGGCAAAAGAAGGGCAAAGCTTGGAAGTCCTATGAAATCTTGGGTCATGGTCCGGCGCCTGCCCGGCAGCCCGGTAGGGTGATTGCCATGAGTGCACCCGTTGACCTTCAGGCCATTTTCATCCCCAACGACGGCGAATTCTTCCGCGTGAAGCTCGCCCTGGACATCGCGATCGACGAGGTGGTCAACGAGCCCGGCTGCATCCGCTACGAGCTCACCGAGGCCAGCGAGGACAAGCTCGTCCTGACCGAACGGTGGGCCAGCCAAGCGGACCTGGACAAGCACTCCAAGGGCACGGCCGTCCAGGACCTGAACGAATCCCTCAGCGCGCTGCTGGCCGAGCCGGTCAAGCTCGAAACGCTCTAACCCACCCTTCCAACCACAACGCGGGGTCACTCCGCGCCCATCCCAGAGGGATTTATGGGCGCGGAGTGACCCCGCGTTGCGTTAAGCCTGGGATTAAGCCGTGGCGGTTCAGGCCTCCGGGATCTGGGTGCCGTCCTGCTTGGCCGCAGCTGCGGCGGCCTCGGCCTGGGACCGGGCCACGTGGGCGTGGACTTCTTCCATGTCCAGGGCCTTGACGGCGTCGACCACCTGCTCGAGCTGCTGCGCGTTCAGGGCGCCAGGCTGCGAGAACACCAGGACCTTTTCGCGGAAGGCCATCAGCGTAGGAATCGACGTGATGCCGGCCTCGGCGGCGAGCTGCTGCTCGGCTTCGGTGTCGACCTTGGAGAAGACGACATCCGGGTGCTTCTCGGAGATCGCCGAGTACGTGGGGCCGAACTGCTTGCACGGGCCGCACCATTCGGCCCAGAAATCCACGAGGACAATGTCGTTATCCTCGACTGTCGATGCGAACTGTTCACCTGTGATGTCTACGGTAGCCATGAGTCAACGGTACGGGAGGGGGCGCGGATTGTCCCCGGCATTTCGCTGTTGGCACATCCGGGCGGGGCTGTAGGCAGGTCACGCCCAGGCGTGCGGGGCCGGACGCCTGGCGCCGGGCAGGGCGTTGGTTTCGCGCCATTCGTGGATCCACCCGGGCAGCTCCAGGTCCGACGGCGGGGCGCCGAACTCGCGGATGATTTCCTCCTGGCTGACGGGCTTGCCCTTGCTCAGAAGCCGGGTGGCGATATAGGCCCGCGCGTACACTTCGCCGTCCACCACCATCCGCTGTTCGAAGTAGATGGCCTTAGAGTCCAGGCCGATGATCCTGGACTCGATCGTGTACTGCTGCCAGAGCTGCAGCGAACGGCGGAACGCGATGGTCTCCCCCGCCGCGACCGGCGTCCAGCCCCGGCGGCGCATCTTCTTCCAGGTGCCGCTGCGGGCCATGAGGTCGAAGCGTCCGAGGTCCATGAGCGAGAAGTACATGCCGTTATTGACGTGCAGGGCGATGTCGATGTCCGTGGGCAGGACCCGCAGCGGCAGCGAGGAGTTGTCCCAGATGCTCAACGGTGAGCGGCGTGAGGACGTGAACAGCAGCAGGAGAGTCCGGAACAGGAGATGCATGAGTCATATGTTACCCGCGGGTAACAAGTGTGCCAAGGGGTGGGTGCCGGAACCTAGCTGTGCGCCGACAGAACCGAGACGGTGGCTTTGGTGCCAACGCCGCGAATCGTCCAGCAGTTCCCGGTGCCGATCACGTCCAGCTCCTCCAGGTCCGCGTGGTGCAGGACCAGGGCAGTGTCCTCGTCCACGGCGACCGCGCGGTCCACGAGACCTTTTGCCACCGCCCCAACGGCCCGGCCGAGGGTTCCCGCCTGCGCGGCGTGCACGTCGACGGCGAAAGGCACCAGGCCCAGCCCGTCGAGGATCTCCACTTCTTCCAGACCCTCCGACCAATCCGCCGGGCAGACCTCGGTGCCGCGGATCCGGTAGCCGCCCACGATCGCCCGCACCGGAGCCACCATCGCGCCGGCTGAGAATCCCATATACGGCACACCGTCGGAGACCAGACTGCGGATGGGCTGCGCGGACGGCAGCAAGCCTTCCAGATAGCCCGGCGTCGGCCCGCCCCCGACGACGATGCCGTCGACGTCGTCGAACGCGGCAGGGTCCGCGCCCCGGTTGAAGCCGAGGAGGACCGGGACGACCTCGCAGGCTGTCCGGGACTCCAACGGCACCACATAGGCAGGCAGGAAATATTCCGAGCTGCCCTCATGGTCAAAGAGAACCACAGCGACGCGCGGAACCCTGCCGGTAGCCCGGTGCCGGAGTTCCTTGACGAAGCGGTCGAAGACGGCAGCTGTGGTTACGGTGTCCGGGCCGCCGCCAACAAGCAGGATGGTCATGGTTCAACGTACCCGGATCCACGGCAATCGCAATGAGCCCGGCGCGGGCGGCTCCGAGGACCTATAGCGATTGACCGGTCCGGACTGCGAGGAACATAATCGGAATCGGTACTAGCTTCACCCTACGACTGCGCCGACCATGAGGCCGACGGCAGAGCATTCAACGGAAAGCGGTCGACACTATGAGTACTGCCCATCACCCTGTCACTGCGACCGGCTGGACCGGTTGGGTCCGATTCGCCGGAGTCATTCTGATCATCAACGGCGTTTTCAGCGGCCTTCAAGGCCTCGTCGCGCTCACCGGACCCGACACCTACTATTTGTCGACCCCGGGAACCCTGTTCCTCTTCGATGCGAAGGGGTGGGGCTGGTGGAATGTCGCCCTCGGGGTGCTCTTGATCCTCACCGCCGTCGCGCTCTTCGCCGGCGCAACGTGGGCTCGAGTCGTTGGCGTCGTCGTTGCCGGCTTCAGTGCGGTCGTTCAACTGATGCTCATTCCGCAGCAGCCGTGGTGGTCCGTCATCGTCATCGCCATGGACGTGCTGATCATCTACGCGATCATCGCCCACGGCGAGGAACTGAAGGCCGAGCAGGCACCTCCGACAACCAATCCGTAGTGCACCGACGCCATCAGCCTGCAGCAATCAGCTCCACTTCGTAGCCGTCCGCGTTTACGAGGTAGGCGGCGAAGTGGGCGGGGCCACCTGCGTGCGGATACTTGTCCGGAAACAGCTCGGCCCAGCCGTGGCTGACGCTTTCGCCCGCCATGGCGTCCACGTCAGCCCGGGTCCCCGCGCTGAACGCCAGGTGGTTCAGGCCCGGGGCTTTGCGGTCGTGCGCGGTTCCGGTCAGCGCCGGGGACTGCTCGACGACGATGTACGTCGGCCCGCGGCGCCAGCTGCACCCGTGGGCCCAGTCCTGGTAGGCCTCGTAGCCCAGCCTGCCCAGCAGCCAGCCCCACTGGTCCCTGGCCCGCTGCAGGTCCGGCACCCAGAGTTCTACATGGTGCAGGGCACCAAAGTCCCCCGGTGCGATGGGAACCGGTGCAATGGGAACTGGCACAACGGGACCTGGCGCAACGGGACCTGGTGCAACCGGAACATCAGCCATCAGAACAGTATCCGCTGGAAGAGGATGTGGTCCTGCCAGGATCCGGCAATCCGAAGGTACTGGGCTGCCAAACCGATCTCCTCAAAGCCAGCCCGCTTCAGGATCCGCTGGGACGCGGCGTTGTGCGGGAGGGTTGAGGCCTGCAGCCGGTGCAGTCCCAGTTCGTTGCGCGCGGTCTGGAGGGCGAACTCCACCGCGGCCGAGCCAATTCCCCGCCCCGTCAGGTCCTTGTCCACCCAGTAGCCGAGGTGGGCGCTGAGGAATGGCCCCCGGACAATCCCGCTGAGGTTGATCACCCCGATGATGCGGGAGCCTTCCACGAGGACCCAGGGCACATCCGTTCCCGCGATGAACAACCCGAGCTTGGATTCAATGCTGGCGGCCTGTCCCTCTGCGGTGAAGAATTCCTCAAACCGCACCGGTTCCCAGGGCGCCAGGTGCTCCCGGTTCCGCCGGTAGGCGTCGGCCAGGTGCCCGGCGTCGGACCTGCGCAGCACCCGCACGCACACGGTATCCGTCAAAGCGACGCTGTTCTCGGTCATCCGCAGACTCTAACGGTCATCCCGAACGGCTTCAATCAGCGTGCGCCAGTCACGGGAGTCCCGGTGGTGTGCTTGATGGGGTTCTCAGGCGCTGGGATCGTCGTCGTCCTCGTTCGGATCGCTGCCGCGAACGGTCACACTCTGCACGCCGGGCACATCAAGGAGGTAGGGGACGAGTTCCCGCAGCGGAAGATGACCATGGAAGCGGATGTCCATGAGGACGATCGGCTTTTGTTCATCGCCCGCCTTATTGATGCTCAGGATCGACGAGCTGAACCCCATATTCGTGGCGATCTCCAACACTTGCCGCAGCACGCCCCGGTTGTCGTCATAGCCCAGGTGCAGGACCCGGTGGGCGTCGGGGGTCGGGATCTTCCTGATCACGGGAGAAACGACGTACAACGTGATGAGGTGGAAAGCGGTCAGCGAAACAGCCAGGGACAGCATTCCGGCCCCGCACGCCATGCCGACGGCGGCAGAAACCCAAATGCTGGCGGCCGTCGTCAGGCCGCGGACTACGTTCCGTCCCTTGAAAATCACCCCGGCACCGAGGAAGCCGATGCCGCTGACGATTTGGGCTGCAATACGGGACGGGTCCATGGTGGCCCCGGGCGCCAGCGCGGCGGCGAAGCCGTAGGCGGAGATCAGGGTGAACGTGCACGATCCGAGGCCGACCAGGACGTGGGTGCGGTAGCCAGCGACCTTTTGCCGGACCTGCCGCTCAGTGCCAATCAGGGAGCAGAGGATAAATGTCGCCAGCAGAAGCCCGATTTCCACCAGCGTGGTCGGGGTATATAGCCCGTATGCGTCCTGCATCCCGCCCTCCGACCCGGCCCGAGAGTGGCGTCCCGTCAGTGCCGGAATGCGCCAAGAACTCTCGAATCTGATATTACCGCTGCCCCCTAGTGGCGAGTAGTGGCTGCTCTGGCCCGCTCACGGGGCCAGATCCCGGCGGCGCCAGCCGGCGTACCCCAGCGCGGCGAGCGCCGCGGCAATCACCGTAAGTCCGAGCAACGGCCCGACGGCGCCGGAATCCAGGGGCAGCAGCGGCGAGTGCCGGAACGGGGAGAGCTCCATCAGCCACTCCGGGGCATTCCACAGCACGCCAAACTCACCAAGCGCGACGAAGAGCAGCAGCAGGGCCCAGACCGTCCCGGTGAGCCGGGGCGCCCAGCCGAACACCGCCAGCACCGCAGCGGTCATGACCCAGGCCGCGGGGATCTGGGCGGCAGCGGCCAGTGTGACGCGGCCGAGTTGGTTGGCATCGGCCAGGACGGTGGCTGCGCCGGCCCCGACCGACACTCCGGCCAGCAGCATGAGCACGGCGACGCCGGCCAGCGCCAGGGCGAAATGGCTGGTCGCCCACCGCGGCCGGGTGGTGGCGGTGCCCAGCAGTGCCTCGACGTGGCCGTCGGTCTCCTCGTCACGGAGCCAGCTGGCCGCGGACAGGCCGTAGGCAGCGGCCAGCAGTCCCATGATGCTGATCTCCGCTGCGATGAAGGCATCCGTCATGGCCTGGGTTCCGCCCAGCATCATGATCAGGTCCTGCGCGTTGGGCGAACTCAACAAGTCCATGACGTTGCCGGCCAGCGATCCGATCACCACGCCGAACACCACGAAGGCGACCGCCCAGGCCGCCAGCAGCCGGAACTGGAGCCGCACAGCGAGGTCCCCGACCCCGCGGAGCGAGCCGCGAGCCGGGCCGGGGCGCTCCTGGCGCAGGCCGGAGCCGAGGTCCCGACGGGCGCGGAGTGCCAAGGCCACGGGCACGAGTAAGGCGCACAGTGCCAGTGGCAGGGCGAGCACCCACCACTGGTCCCCGGCGAAGGCCCGGATCTGCTGGTTCCAGCCGATCGGCGAAAGCCAGGACAGGGCGGAGGGCCCCGGTTCGGCGAGGTCCCCCACCGCACGCAGCGCATAGGTCACGGCAACGACGCCGAGGCTCATTCCCGTGGCCGCCCGCGCGCTGGCCGTCAGCTGGGCGGTGACCCCGGCCACGGCGCTGAATGCCATGCCGGTGGCGGCCCAGCCCAGTCCGAACGCGATCGAGCCGGCCGCCGGAAGTCCGCCGGCGGCCAAAGACACCGCAGTGACCAGCCCCAGGACAATGCTGGCTCCGAAGCTGATGGTGAGGGCGGCCGCGAGCGGCGCGTCGCGGCCCATCCGGCCGCCGCCCAGGAGCTCGAGCCGCCCGGACTCTTCGTCGCTGCGGGTATGGCGGACGGTAATGAACACCATCAGGACGGCGAGGATGGCAGCCATGAACGCCGTGTACTTGATGAGGGACAAGGCACCGAGGGACGTGGGGTCGTAGACCCTGCCGAAGAGGGCCACGAGCGAGGCCGTGGCATTCAGGGCCGTCGCGGCCTCGACCCGGCTCCCGACATCGGGGTAGAGCTCGGCGCCGGCCACCGCGGTTGAATACGTTGTCGCGGCGAATCCGGCGATCCACGCCGGCAACAGCCATCGGTCGCGGCGGAGCCCGAGCCTGATCAGGACTCCGGTCCCCGCCAACGTTTCACGCATCGGCGGTGCGTCCGCTGCTCGACCCGGCCGCGGCCACGGGCACCGCAGCGCCGTAGTGGCGAAGGAAGAGATCCTCCAGAGTGGGCGGCTGGCTGGTCAGCGCGACGAGTCCCGCGTCGGTCAACGCCCGCATGAACGGGGCCAGGCCGGACGGTTCCACTTGGGCGCTGACGCGGTGGTTCGTGACGACGACGTCGTGCACGCCTGGCAGGGCATCCAAGCCCGCCGGTACCACCGCGACATCGGCAGTGACGGAGGTGCGGGTCAGGTGCCTGAGTTCATCAAGCCGCCCCGTCTCCACCACCCGGCCCTCACGGATGATGCTCACGCGGTCCGAAAGTGCCTCGGCCTCGCTGAGGATATGGCTGCTGAGCAGTACCGTGCGGCCCTGGTTACGCAGTTCCCGGATACAGCCGCGGAAGGTCTCCTCCATCAGGGGGTCCAGTCCGCTGGTGGGCTCGTCCAGCAGGAACAGCTCAGCGTCGGTGGCCAGGGCAGCGACCAGGGCCACTTTCTGCCGGTTGCCTTTGGAATAGGCCCGGGACTTCTTGGTCGGATCGAGGTCGAAGAGCTCCAACAGCTGGGCCCGCCGGGCCAGGTCCTGGCCGCCCTGGAGCCGGCCGAGGAGGTCGATCACTTCTCCGCCGGTCAGGTTGGGCCACAACGCCACATCCCCGGGGACGTAGGCCAGGCGCCGGTGGAGGCTCGCGACGTCGCGCCACGGGTCAAGGCCCAGCACCCGGATGGAGCCAGCATTGGCGCGAAGCATGCCCAGCAGCAGGCGAATCGTGGTCGATTTGCCGGAGCCGTTCGGTCCGAGGAAGCCGTGGACCTCGCCCGCCTCGACTGAAAAGTCCAACCCATTCAAGGCAACCACGGGACCGAACCGCTTCACAACGCCGACCATCTCCAAGACATTCGCCATGGGGGACACGATACGCCCGGGATCGGCAATCCCGCCCCGGCCGAATGACCCCTTCGCCCGCGGGCGGCCTGTCGCCGTGCTGTCACTCCGGCACCGGGGGACGTAGCCTAGCGGGCATGGAACACCCTTACGATCTTGAACGGTTCGTGGCGGCCCAGGACGCCGGCGGAACCTACGGGCACGCCCTGGCGGAGTTGCGGTCAGGCATGAAGAGGAGTCACTGGATGTGGTTCGTTTTCCCCCAGCTCGCGGGCCTGGGCCGCAGCGAAACCGCCCGGAAGTACGCCATCTCCTCCCTGGCCGAGGCCCGCGCTTACTGCCGGCACGGCGTCCTTGGCCCGCGGCTGCGGGAGGCTGCCGCCGCAGTGGCCGAACTTCAGGGGCGGTCCGCGGTGCAAATTTTCGGCGGCATCGACACCCGGAAGCTGCACTCATCCATGACGCTGTTCCAGCGGGCCGAGCCCGGCGAAACCGTGTTCCGCGTCGTCCTGGACCGCTATTTCGATGGCCTGTCCGATCCCGCCACGGACCGGCTGCTGGAAGGCCAGTTGCGGGACGGACAACCCGGCGGCCCGGACCCGGCGGACGGTTAGCTGTCCGCGGCCAGCGCCGTGATCATCCGCTCCATGCGGGCGACGCCGGCAAAGCGGCCGGCGTTGTCCGTCACCAGCAGGGGGTCAAACCGGTTGGCCTGGGTCCGCGTCATGGAACGGGCCAGGGCCTCGCTGAGCGGCGTGTCCAGGTTGACCCGCATTCCCGGGCTCACGATGCCGAGGGCCGCCGCGGAGGGGTCGAGCACCGCAACGGGCCGCAGATGATCGCCCATCAGCACCACCGACTGCAGGGCCGGGTTGTCATCAAACGCGGCCGCCGCCGTCGCAGTGGTGGCGGCCGTCGTCGCGGGTTCCACGATGTCCCGGATGATGCTCTGGTGCGTCGCCGGGGGGTTGGACGCCAGACGGTGGGCAACGTCGAGATCGATTTTTTCCCACGCCGGCCCGGGCCGGGCCAGGCAATACCCCTGCACCAGGGGTACGCCGAGGGCGACGAGGGCGTCCAGTTCCTCCACGCGCTCCACTCCCTCGGCCAGGATCCAGGCATCGACGCGGCTGGCAAAGGTTCCGAGCATGGAGATCAGGGCACGCTTGGCTTCGTCACGGTCAACATCCTGGATCAGTTCACGATCCAGCTTGATCAGCGAGGGCCGCAGGGCCAGCAGGTGCCGGAGCCCGGCATAGCCGGCACCGGCGTCGTCGACGGCGATCAGCGCGCCGGCAGCGCGCAGCTGGTTGAGGTCGGGCTCAAGCTCCAGATAGGAGTCGATCGGGGTCTGCTCTGTCAGCTCGACCACCAGTCCGGCGAGGTTTCCCTGGCCGCGCCAGATGCCACGGATCTCCTCCGTCAACAGCAGCTCCGGTGAGACGTTGAGGGTCAGGAAGCAGTTCGGCGGCAAAGTGGGACGCGCCGCGAGCGCCGCCCGCAAGGCTGCGGCCTCGAGCTCGGCTGCCAGGCCGTGCGTGCGCGCGGCGGCAAACCACACCTCGGGATTCTTTTCGGCGAAACCCGGAAACCGGGCCAGGGCCTCATAGCCCACCACCGTGCCGCGCGCGGTATCAACAATGGGCTGGTAGGCCGCGGAAAGGCCAACACCCCGGCAGGCGGCCGCCAGTTGCTTCTCCCAATCCGGGCCCGGCGCGGCCCCGGCGTCGGGCGGGAGGCCGCCTGCCTCGTGAATCAACTAACGGGAACGATGGCTCTGTGGACCGACTGCACGACGTCGGCCGGCAGCTCCTCCAGCCCATGTGCGGACGCCGCGTGGGCGGCCACATTGACCAGAATTTCATCGTCGGTACTGCACACCCAGCGGGCGTCACAACCGGGAACCACATCACCACAGGCAAACGACTTCACGAATGCTCCTTCTTCTTCAACAGCGGACCGGACCACCCTACGTTGGCTCCGCACCGAAAACTGAGATTTAGCTTGCAGAAAAGCGGGGTGTTTGCCGGAACACGAACGCCCACAGAGTGCGAAGACGGCAATGTCACTGCTTGGCCAGGGTTCCGATCTTGTTACCGCTGTTGTCGTATACGACAAGCACAGTCCCATCCACTTTGGCGGCGTGCGCCTGCGATAGCCACGTGTCGACGTCGTTGCAGGCCATCATGGTGGATGCGATCGGGCCGAAGTCGAAGGAATCGCCCGAAATCGATCCTTTGCCCGTCAAACGATTGCAGCCGTCCGTTCCTTGGAAGGAGCCGTCGTCGGTGATCGTCAGGTTGGGCTGATCTTTGACGGTCTGTCCCCAACTTCCGGCGAACGACTTCAGTGCCGGGCCGGAGCACCCCGTGATTGCCGCTAGCGCCATGCCGGCAACCAGCATGGCAACAACCAGCAGACCGCTTCGACGCAACCGACTCATGCCGCCATGCTAGTTGAGCTATTTCCCGCACGGAAGGATCATTCCGCCTCTCCGGGTCGCCTTCGGGCTCCTACCGGCCTGCCCCCGCTGCTTCGGCAGCGACGGCGGCAGCCTCGATGCGGGCCCGGTGCACGGCCCATTCCTCGGCGGTGCGCGGCGAAAGGTTCGGATCCCCGGGACGCTGGCCCGCGCTGCCGTCGATGAGTTCGCGCAGGATGTCGGCGTGTCCGAGGTGGTGGGCGGTCTCCACGCACATGTGCACGAGGATCTGCTGCAGGGTCACGTGCTTGCGCTCGTCCGGCCACCAGGGCACCACACCCGGCGCGTCGAGCGGCAGTTCATCGATGGTGGCGTCGCTGTGGGCCGCCGAGAGCCGGTGCAGCTCAGTGATCTGCTCGCGCGTCTCACCGGGGGCTGCCCACATGTCCGCATCCGGCTCCGCGTCGTCGGCAAACCACGCCAGCTTCAGCTCGCTGGGACGGCCGAAGACCTCGCCAAAGTAGCCGAGTTCGACGCTGGCCACGTGCTTGACCAGTCCCAGCAGGCTGGTTCCCGTGGGCGTGAGGGGCCGGCGCACATCGTACTCGCCGAGGCCTTCGAGCTTCCCTAGGAGGTCTTGTCGCCGCGTGCGCAGGTAAGTGTGCAAGATTGCTTTGTCGTCCATGACCGGCACTATACCGAATGCGGGGGCGCTGCCTGGCGGAACAGCGGGTTTCATAAAACGTATGGAATAATTGGCGTCAGCGAGCCTCGGGGGGAGGCCCCGATCGACAGGACACCCAGGGTGAATCTCGATTCCGGTGCGCAGCGGGTCCGGCCCGCCGCCGCAGTTCTCCTGGCCGCGGTTCTCGCCGCGGCTCTCGCCATTCTTTTGGCAGCCTGTTCTTCCGGCGCAGAGGCCCCGGACGGAGTTCCGGCGGGCCGGCCGGCGGCGTCCGCCCCCGCAACGTCCCCGGCGTCCGGAGGCCTGCGGGGGACGACCGAAGTGAACGGGTTCCTCCTGCCAATGCGCTACGCGGCCGTCGACGGCGACACCTGGGAGGGCATCGCCGCCCACTTCCGGATGACTCCGGAGATCCTCAGGAGCTTCAACGAAGCGGTGTCCGTTGCCGCAGGAGAGATTATCGACCTCAGGGGCGTGGACGTGCCCCAGCTAGGGGCCGGCGGCAGCGTGACCGGGCAGGACGGGCAGGGACGGCTCCTGTACAGGGTGGGCGCCGGAGACACTCCCTCGGGCATCGCGAGCCGCTACGGCGTCCCGCTCTATGCCTTGCGGATAGCCAACCTGAGCCTCTTGACCGGAGGCGAATGGATTCCGCCCGCCGGCACCACGGTAACCATTCCGAATCCCCCGGCCGACTGAGCCGGGCCTTTGAGGCGGGCCTTTGAGGCAGGCCTTTGCACTGTGGAGACGGGCCGTTGGGCCGCGGACAAAGAAAAAGCCTCCGGAACCTAATGGTTCCGGAGGCTTCTCCAAGGGTGGCAGATGAGGGATTCGAACCCCCGTAGGCGTTGCCAGCTGATTTACAGTCAGCCCCCTTTGGCCGCTCGGGTAATCTGCCGAACTTCAAAAGAAGATCACTCGCGGTTTCCAGTCCCGGAACGTCTGTTTCCAGTCCGTTCCGCTTCCAGCACCCGCGGGCAAGACAACTTTACAGAACTTCCGCCGAAGAATCGAATCGGCGCCTCAGCAGATCATAAAAGGGCCGAAAAAGGGCCAAAATCCGCGGAATTTCAGGCCTCGCCGAGAATCCGCCCCGCCAGTCTTGCCTCGAATCGTGCCGCCTGCTCGGCGGTGACCTGGTTCAGCTCGACGGCACGGGCCAGGTCCGTGTGGACCCCGTCCATGCGGACTGATGCGTCAGCGGCCGGGCTCAGGATGATGGACGCCGCCAGCGCGGCGGCGGCAACGGAGCTCGCCGTCGCGGCCAGGGTGCTGGCAGCGGCGGCGGTAGTGCGGTTGACGTAGCGGACGGCCTTTTGGTGCATGTTCTTGCCTTTCAGCAGCGGTTCCAACTCTTGCAACTCTGGCCAGCCCGGCTTCGTTCCCGCCGTGATTGAGCTATGAGCGGACTGTGAAACCCGGGCCGCAAGGCCGGCCGCCACATCGGGGGCATCCGTACTAGTCTGGAATGCAGACATCCCGGCCTCACGCAGGCACCCGGCAAACATCAGGAGGAAAGTCATGGCAGGCGAATCCACGTTCGACGTCGTCAGCAAGGTAGACAAGCAGGAAGTCGCCAACGCGCTGAACCAGGCGCAGAAGGAAATTGCCCAGCGCTACGACTTCAAGGGCGTCGGCGCCGAGGTCGATTTCAGCGGCGAGAAGATCCTAATGAAGGCCAACTCCGAGGAGCGGGTGCTCGCGGTGCTCGATGTGCTGCAGTCCAAGCTCATCCGCCGCGGCATTTCGCTGAAGTCCCTCGACACAGGCGAGCCCTACGCCTCCGGCAAGGAATTCCGGCTCGAGGCCTCCATCAAGGAGGGCATCGCCCAGGACCTCGCCAAGAAGATCAACAAGTTGATCCGGGACGAGGCCCCCAAGTCCGTCAAGTCACAGATCCAGGGCGACGAGCTCCGGGTGACCTCGAAGTCCCGCGATGACCTCCAGGAGACCATGAACCTGCTGAAGGGCTTCGACGAGGCCGACCTGCAGTTCGTTAACTTCCGCAGCTAGCGGCCCGCCCGCGGCGCAAATTTGCGCGACACGCAAAAGGGCTGGCGACGGTGTCGCCAGCCCTTTTGCGTGTCGCGGAACTACTCGCGCGTCGCCAGACCCGCAGCCTGCTTCAGTTAAGCCGCCCGGCCATCCGCTCCAGCCGGCCGATCCGCTCGGCCATCGGCGGGTGGGTGGAGAACATCTTGGCCACGCCTCCGCCTTTGAACGGGTTGGCGATCATCATGTGCGAGGCGTTGACCAGCCGCTGGTCCTGCGGCAACGGCGCCAGCTGCACGCCCTGCTCGATCTTGCGCAGGGCGGAGGCGAGCGCCAGCGGATCTCCGGTCAGCGACGAGCCGTCCTCGTCGGCGTCGTACTCCCGTGTACGGGAGATGGCCATCTGGATCAGGGATGCGGCGAACGGGGCCAGCAGGGCCATGGCGATCGCGGCGAACGGGTTCGCATTGCGGCGGTCCCCGCCGCCGAACAGCAACATCATCTGCGCCACCGAAGTGATGACGCCGGCGACGGCGGCCGCCACCGACGCCGTCAGGATGTCCCGGTTGTAGACGTGCATCAGTTCATGCCCCAGGACGCCGCGCAGTTCGCGGGCGTCCAGCATCCGCATGATGCCCTCGGTGCAGCACACTGCCGCGTTCTGCGGGTTCCGGCCGGTGGCGAAGGCATTTGGCGCCATGGTGGGCGAGACGTAGATGCGCGGCATCGGCTGGTTGGCCCGGCCGGACAGCTCCCGGACGATCTGGTACAGCTGGGGCGCCTCGGCCTCCGTGACGGGATAGGCCTGCATGGCACGGATGGCGAGCTTGTCGCTGTTCCAGTACCCATAGGCCGTGGTGGCGACCCCGATCAGGGCCATGATCCAGATCGGCGCCGCACTGCGGGTCCCCGCGGCGATGAACGCCCCCAGGCCCAGCAGGACCGCCCACAGCACTCCGAACAGCGCCGCGGTCTTCAGTCCGTTGTGATGCTTGTGCACTGGTCCTCCTGATACGTGTACTGCAAGCTGATGCCCTGTAATTCACTGACCTACCAAGGAAAACGAACCGCTACGGCACCGGGTTCCGCGCGTCGTACCGCAGGAATCCGACCTGCTGGCGGGCCAATATCCAGGCCACAGCAATGCACAGCACGCCGCCGAGCAGCAGGACCCACCCCTCGTTCAAAAGTTTAGTCGCGCCGCCGGCCAGCATGTCCCCGATCCGGGGTCCGCCGGCGACCACCACCACAAAGACGCCCTGCAGACGCCCGCGCAGATGGTCGGGGGTGGAGGCCTGCAGGATGGTGGTCCGGAAGACTGCGCTCACGGAATCCGCGATGCCGGCCAGCGCGCAGCACAGGGCGGCGGGCAGCAGCCACATGCCCACGCCGTCGTCGCCGGAATGACCGGCCAGGACCACCACCAGGCCGAAGGCCGCCACCGAGCCGCCCCAGCCCATCACGGACCACACCACCGCGGCCCCCTGCCGGCGGACGCCGCCCAGCGGCCCCGAGAACAGGCCGGCCAGGAACGCCCCCACGGCCATCGAGGCCAACAGGATCCCCACTGTGGCCTCACCGCCGCCGATCATCAGCGCGCCGATGGCCGGCAGGAGCGCCCGGGGCTGGGCAAAGATCATGGCCACGAGATCGATCACGAACGTCATGCGGAGGTTGGGCCGGGTGCCAAGGAAACGGAACCCCTCCACCACGGAACGCAGCCCGGCCGGCCTGGCGTGCTCGCCCGGCGGCATGGAAGGCAGTTTCAGGAGGGCCCAGAACGCAAACGCAAAGCTGAGGACGTCGATCGTGTACGTCCAGCCGAACCCGGCCCACGCCACGAGCACGCCGGCCAGCAGCGGGCCGGCTGTCATGGTCAGCCCGAAAATCATCATGCTCAGGGCATTTGCGGCCGGCAGCAACTCCTTGCGCACCAGCACCGGGATGATGGCGCTGCGTGCCGGCTGGTTGATGGCCTGGGCGCCGCTCTGCACCGCCACGAGCGCATAGAGCAGCCACACGTTGCCCACTTCCAGCCACGCCTGGAGGGCCAGCGCGGCGGTGGTCAGCCAGAGGACGGACGAGGCCAGGAGGGCCACGGTGCGGCGGTCATGGGCGTCGGCGATCGAGCCGCCCAGGAGGCCGCCAAAGACCAGCGGCACGAGGGCGAAGAGACTCAGCAGGCCCACGTAGAGGCTGTCCTGGGTCAGCCGGTAGACCTCCAGGCTGACCGCCACCAAGGTCAGTTGGCTGCCCAGGGCGGAGACGGCGGACCCAAGCCACAGACGGCGGAAGGCGGGACTTTCACGCAACGGCGTGATGTCCGCCAACAATTTCTCCACCGGGCAACTCTAGTGGCGAACCGGGAGTGCCCTGTGACACGGCCGGACAATATTAGCCACGCCTTATTGTGAGGCAGTCATAATAAGTGCTTGAATGAGGGTATGACGGATTCCTCGGGCACCCACGACGCATGGGCAGCCGCCCTGCGTGCCCACGGCCGCCGGGTGACCAAACAGCGCCTGGCCGTGCTGGCCGCCGTCGAACATCACCCGCATTCGCCGGCAGAGGCAATCCTTGCCGCCGCCCGGCAGGAATTGCCGGACCTGACCGCCCAGTCCGTCTACGTGGTCCTCGGGGACCTCACGGATCTGCACATGCTGCGCCGTTTTGAGCCCCCGCACTCCCCCGCGCTGTACGAGACGCGGGTCGGGGACAACCACCACCATGCCGTGTGCATCAGCTGCGGCCGGGTGGAGGACGTCGAATGCGCCGTGGGCCACGCGCCCTGCCTGACCCCGCACTGGAACGCGGACGCCAAGCCGATGACCATCCAGATCGCGGACGTGCTGTACCAGGGCATCTGCCAGGACTGCCAGCGCACCCAACAGCTTCCCTCCGAACGAAACTAAGAAACCCAACCCAAGGAGAACTATGACTGAGATCATCTCTGCGCCCGCCGTGTCCACGACACAGTCCGGGGCTCCCGTCACTTCCGACGCCCACTCCAAGTCCGTCGGCGCCGACGGCGCGATCATCCTGACCGATCACTACCTGATCGAGAAGCTCGCGCAGTTCAACCGCGAGCGCGTCCCGGAGCGCGTCGTGCACGCCAAGGGCGGCGGCGCCTTCGGTACCTTCAAGACCACCGAGGACGTCTCGAAGTTCACCAAGGCCGCACTGTTCCAGCCCGGCGTTGAGACGGACATGCTCATCCGTTTCTCCTCCGTTGCCGGCGAGGCAGGCTCCCCCGACACCTGGCGCGACCCCCGCGGTTTCGCCGTGAAGTTCTACACCACCGAGGGCAACTACGACCTCGTCGGCAACAACACTCCGGTGTTCTTCATCCGCGACGGGATCAAGTTCCCGGACTTCATCCACTCCCAGAAGCGCCTCCCCGGCACCCACCTGCGCGACGCCGACATGCAGTGGGACTTCTGGACCCTCTCCCCCGAGTCCGCCCACCAGGTCACCTGGCTCATGGGTGACCGCGGGCTGCCGGCCTCCTGGCGTGAAATGCAGGGCTACGGCTCGCACACCTACCAGTGGATCAACGCCGAGGGCGAGCGGTTCTGGGTCAAGTACCACTTCAAGTCCAACCAGGGCGTCAAGTCCATGACCGGCGACGAGGCCGAGGCCCTTGCCGGCGCCGACGGCGACTTCTACATCCGCGACCTCCAGGAAAACATTGCCGCCGGCAACTTCCCCTCCTGGGACCTCCACGTCCAGGTCATGCCGTACGAGGACGCCAAGACGTACCGCTTCAACCCCTTCGACCTCACCAAGGTGTGGCCGCACGCGGACTACCCGCTGGTCAAGGTCGGCACCATGGAGCTGAACAAGAACCCGGAGAACTACTTCGCGCAGATCGAGCAGGCCACCTTCGCGCCGTCGAACTTCGTGCCGGGCATCGCCGCCTCCCCGGACAAGATGCTGCAGGCCCGCATCTTCTCCTACGCGGACGCGCACCGCTACCGCGTCGGCACCAACCACGCCCAGCTCCCGGTGAACCTGCCCAAGAGCCAGGTCAACAACTACAGCCAGGACGGCGCCGGGCGTTACCACTTCAACGCCCCGTCCGTTCCGGTGTACGCACCGAACTCCGTGGGCGGCCCGGCTGCCGTTGAGCCCGGCGTTGCGGGCGGCGGCTGGGAGAACGACGGCGAGCTCACGCTCTCCGCGCACTCCCTGCACGCCGAGGACGGCGACTTCGGCCAGGCCGGCACGCTGTACCGCGAGGTGTACAACGACGGCGAGAAGGCCCGCCTGCTGGAGACCGTCACCGGCGCCGTCAGCGGCGTCAAGAACGCCAGCATCAAGGAACGCGCCATCGCGTACTGGACCAACGTCGACGCCGAATTCGGCGCCAAGCTGCGCGCCAACCTCGGTGCCGGCCAGGTTGAGTCCGACGCCGAGGCCGCCAACAAGGTCTGATGGTTGCATCGAACGTTGCCTGACGGCCGGCCTTGACGGCCGCCTGGGCGGCCGGTGACCGGCATTCGGTGACCGCTGGAGCCAACAAAGCGCCCCGCCACGGACTCCCGTGGCGGGGCGTTTTGCGGTTATCCACATGGGTGCGCGTGCCCCTCGCCACCGTGTGCCGCGGCTCCGTAGGATTTGGGCATGACCGCATTCGCTGGCACTCCATTCGCAGGCATTCCAAGTGACGCCTTCCGGTTCTATGCCGATCTTGAACAGAACAACAACCGGGACTGGTGGCTCGAGCACAAGCCGGTCTACGAGGCCGCGGTGAAGGGGCCGCTGACCCAGCTGCTGGCCGAGCTGGAGCCACGCTTCGGACCGGCCAAGTTCTTTCGCCCCAACCGGGATGTGCGGTTCTCGCCGGACAAATCACCCTATAAGACCGCGCAGGGGGCCTTCGCGGCGGTGGACGAAGGCGTGGGCTTCTATATCCAGCTCAGCGCCGACGGCCTGCTGATCGGCGGCGGCTGCCACACCCACACTCCGGCCCAGCTGGCACGCTTTCGCGGTGCCGTGGACGATCCCGCCAGCGGCGATGCCCTGCAGGCAATCGTGCGGAAGGTCGAGACGGCAGGGTTCGCGGTGGAGGGCGAACGGCTAAAGACGGTGCCGCGGGGCTTCGACAAGGACCATCCCCGGGCGGAGCTGCTCAAGCACAAATCCCTCACGGCCGGCGTCAACGTGGGCCAGCCCGGCTGGCTTGCCGGTCCCGGGGCGGTGGAGGAAGTGGCACAGCGCTGGGAGCAACTGCGCCCCCTCGTGGAGTGGGAGGGCCGCTACGCTGCTCCCTGAGGTTCTGCTCAGATGAGCTGGCCGTCGGTGGCGAGGCGCCTGTCGAGGTTGTTGAAGAAGACCAGCATCATCAGCTCAAAGGCCTTGGTGGCTTCCTCTGGCTGGTTGTTGACGACGAAATCGAACTGCAGCCCGTAGAACGCGGCCGTGAACAGGCGGGCGTCGGTGTCGGCGAATTCCGGCTGGATGCCCTGGATGACCAGCCAGTCCCGGGCCTTCTCGTGCAACATCCGGAAGTGCTCCTGCGCTGTGCCGCGCGGCACCGCCGCCACAATGTCCTGCGCCGTGGCCTCAAATTCAAGCCGGGCCAGGTGCCGGTTGCGCTGCGCCATGGTCCACTGCCAGGACTCAAGCAGAAAGGCCCGCCACGCGTCCCGGTCGATGTCCCTGACGTCGGTGGCGCGGATGCTGTCCAGCCGGGATTCGATGCCGCGGATGATCTCGTTGATCAGCTGTTCGCGGTGCCCGAAGTGGTAGACCAGGACGTAGCTGCTGACACCCAGCCCGTCGGCCAGGCCGCGAAACGTCAGCTCCGCCAGGGTCTTGTCCATGAGGTAGTCGAGAATTGCCGACAGCAACTCTGATTTGCGTTCCGGTCTTGCTGGGCGGGCCATGTGTCCATCTTAGGGAGCGCCGCCCTGACGGAGCGGCGCCCGAACGCCGAAGTCGCCGGAGCCGTGCGGATACGCCGGAAATTTCCAGCGTATTCGCACGGCTCCGGCGACTTCGATGCGGGGGCCCGACCGCTCCCTTCTCAGGAGCGGGTGAGCGCGTCCTCGTTGTCCTCCGCGGGCGCTCCCGCCACGCTGGCCGTGCCGTTCACCGAGGCGCGGGCCTCCGCGAACTTTTCATTCAGCCGGGAGTGGCGCTGGCCGTAGGCGAAGTAGATCGCAATACCGATCACGAGCCAGATGGCGAAGAAGATCCAGGTTTCCACGGCCAGGTTCGTCATGAGATACAGGCACAGGACCGCAGAGACGACAGGGAGCACCTTGCCAAACGGGACACGGAAGGCCGGCTTCAGGTCCGGGCGCTTCTTGCGCAGCACCAGTATGCCAAGGCTCACCATCACGAAGGCGGACAGGGTCCCGATGTTGATCATTTCCTCGAGCAGGTCCACGTTGGTCAGGCCGGCGACGAGCGCCACTCCGGCGCCGCAGATGATCTGCAGGCGGGCCGGCGTCCCCCGCACCGAGCTGGTCTTGGACAGGGAGCGCGGAAGCAGGCCGTCGCGGCTCATCGCGAGCACCACGCGCGAGAGGCCCATGAGCAGCACCATGATCACGGTGGTCAGGCCCACGAGGGAGCCAAAGGCAATGACCTTGGCGGCGTCGGTGTTGCCGACCGCCTCGAAGGCGGTGGTGAGCGTCGGGTTCTTGGCCTCAGCCAGCTGGGTGTAGGAGACCATGCCGGTCAACGCCAGCGACACCAGGATGTACAGCACGGTAACGATTGCCAGGCCGCCGAAGATGCCGCGGGGCAGCGTCTTCTGCGGGTTCTTGACCTCTTCGGCCGAGGTGGCGACGACGTCGAAGCCGATGAAGGCGAAGAAGACCAGGGCGGCGCCGGCGAAGATACCGAGGGTTCCGTACTGGGCCGGGGCGGCGCCGGTCAGGAAGCCGAAGAACGACTGCTTGAGGACATCCGCGGTTCCGGTGCCTCCGGTCGGCTCGGAGGCCGGGACGAACGGGGCGTAGTTCTCGAACTTCACGTACGTGAAGCCGACGACGATCACGAAGAGGACCACCGCGATCTTGATGAGCGTGAAGATGTTGCCGACGCGGGCGGAGAGCTTGGTCCCGAGGACCAGCAGCACGGTGAAGATGGCAACGATCAGGAAGGCGCCCCAGTAGAGGTCGACGCCGCCCAGGGAGATCGACGGCGGAATGTCCACGCCCATGAGCGCAAAGACTTTGCTGAGGTAGATGCCCCAGTACTTCGCAATCACGGCGCCGGCAGTGAAGAGTTCGAGGATCAGGTTCCAGCCGATGATCCACGCCAGGATCTCACCCATGGTCGCGTAGGTGAAGACGTAGGCGGAGCCTGCCACCGGAATGGCCGTGGCGAACTCGGCGTAGCACATGATGGCGAGCGCGCAGGTGACGGCGGCGATCGCGAAGGAGATGGTGACGGCGGGGCCGGCAAAGTTCGCGGCGGCCTTGGCGCCGACCGAGAAGATCCCGGCGCCCACGGCAACCGCGACCCCCATGATCATGAGGTCCCACGTGCTTAGCGTGCGCTTCAGCTTGCGTCCGGGTTCATCGGCGTCGGACATGGACTGCTCGATGGATTTGGTCCGGAAAAGGTTCATTAGGAAAGTCCGCAATCTCGATAACTGGGGTGGAAACAGACCTATCCATCTTAGAGTCCATCCACTGGACGGCCATTTTTATCCCACATAGTGAGACGCAAAAGCGGGCCGTGCAGGTTTATCCTGCACGGCCCGCTTGCGCGCAGCTGCTCCGTTTCAGACCACCCAGGCCGCCTAGACCGGCCAGTTTTCCATCAGCGTCGAGCGGATCAGGAACCGCTTGCCTTCCGGCGCTTCTACCGAGAAACCACTCCCCCGGCCAGGAACGACGTCGACAGTCAGGTGCGTGTGGCTCCAGTAGTTGAACTGCTCCCGCGACATCCAGAATTCCAGCGGCTGGGGCCGCAGCCCGTCGGAAATGTCGAACAGGCCGAGCAATACGTCCGAGTCCCCCGTGATGAACTCCCCGGCGGGATAGCACATTGGCGAGGAACCGTCGCAGCAGCCGCCGGACTGATGGAACATCAGCGGTCCGTGCTGCACCCACATTTTGAGCAGCAGTTCCACCGCCTCCGGGGTGAGAGCCACCCGGGAGAAGTCCTCCCCGGGGAGGGTCACGGCGGCGTCGAGCTTTGTCGCTGGCATCAGAGTCCGTCCTTCATCAGTACTTGATGACCACTCGGCCGTCGATCTTGGCGTGCTTCATCTCGTCAAGAACGGCATTGACCTCGGAGAGTTCCCTCGTGGAGACCGTGGGGTGGATCTTGCCCTGGGCGTAGAACTCGAGCGCCTCCTCCAGGTCCTGCCGGGTGCCCACGATGGAGCCGCGGACCGTCAGGCCCTTGAGCACAATCTCGAAGATCGGCGCCGGGAAGTCCCCCGGCGGCAGCCCGTTGAACACGATCGTTCCGCCGCGCCGCGCCATCCCGATGGCCTGCCCGAATGCTGACGGGTGCACTGCCGTGACCAGGACTCCATGGCAACCTCCGGTTTCGCGCTGGATGACTTCGGCCGGATCCTCGTGCAGGGCATTGACCGTCAGCTCGGCGCCGTGCTTCTTGGCCAGGGCCAGCTTGTCATCGGCGATGTCCACAGCCGCGACCCGCAGGCCCATCGCTACGGCGTACTGGACGGCGATGTGGCCGAGGCCGCCGATGCCGGAGATGGTGACCCACTGGCCGGGCCGGGCTTCGGTCATCTTCAGGCCCTTGTAGACGGTCACGCCGGCGCAAAGCACCGGAGCCACCTCGACGGGGTCCGAGCCGGCCGGGATCCTGGCCGCGAAGCGGCTGTCGACCAGCATGTACTCGCCAAAGGAACCGTCCACGCTGTAGCCGGCGTTCTGCTGGGCCTCGCACAGGGTCTCCCAGCCCGTGCGGCAGTACTGGCAGTCGCCGCAGGCGGACCAGAGCCACGCATTGCCGACCAAATCGCCGATGGCAAGGTCCGTGACGCCCTCGCCGAGGGCGACGACCTCGCCGACGCCTTCGTGGCCGGGAATGAACGGCGGGGACGGCTTGACCGGCCAGTCTCCCTCCGCGGCGTGCAGGTCGGTGTGGCAGACCCCGGTGGTCAGCACCTTGACCAGTGCCTCACCGCGGCCCGGCACGGGAACGGGGAGGGTCTGGATCTGGAGGTCCCTGCCGAATTCGGTAACTACCGCGGCTTGCATTGTCGTCGTCGTCATTGTCGTCGTCATGGCGAAATCCTTGCGTCATCAAACTTGGGTGTGGCTAAAGGGCGTGTGCAGTGAGCCGGCGTCCCTCCGTGTAGGTGCACAAGTGGTGCGGGCGGGGCGGATCATGCGCGATCCGCCCCGCCCGGGTCAGTGCGGCTTAGAAGAAGCCGAGCTTGTTCTCGTTGTAGCTGACCAGGAGGTTCTTGGTCTGCTGGTAGTGGTCCAGCATCATCGAGTGGTTCTCGCGGCCGATGCCGGAAGACTTGTACCCGCCGAACGCGGCCCCTGCCGGGTAGGCGTGGTAGTTGTTGACCCACACGCGGCCGGCCTGGATCTCGCGGCCGGCGCGGTAGGCGACGTTGCCATTGCGGGACCAGACGCCGGCGCCCAGGCCGTACAGGGTGTCGTTGGCGATGCCCATGGCGTCGTTGTAGTCGCTGAAGCGGGTCACGGAGACAACCGGGCCGAAGATTTCCTCCTGGAAGATCCGCATCTTGTTGTGGCCCTCGAAAATGGTGGGCTGGACGTAGTAGCCGCCGGCCAGGTCTCCGGGCATTTCGGCCCGGGCACCGCCGGTGAGCACCTTGGCGCCCTCCTGCTTTCCGATGTCAATGTAGGAGAGGATCTTTTCCAGCTGGTCGTTGGAGGCCTGGGCACCGAGCTGGGTTTCGGTGTCCAGCGGGTTGCCCTGGATGATTTTCTCCACCCGGGCCACGGCGTCGGCCATGAAGGATTCGTAGATGTCTTCCTGGATCAGGGCGCGCGACGGGCAGGTGCAGACTTCACCCTGGTTGAAGGCGAAGAGCGTGAAGCCCTCCTGGGCCTTGTCGTAGAACGCGTCATTGGTGTCCGCGACGTCGTTGAAGAAGATGTTCGGGCTCTTGCCGCCAAGCTCCAGCGTGACCGGAATCAGGTTCTGGCTGGCGTACTGGCTGATCAGGCGGCCCGTGGAGGTTTCGCCGGTGAAGGCGATCTTGCGGATGCGGGGGCTGGAGGCCAGTGGCTTGCCGGCCTCGACGCCGAAGCCGTTGACCACATTGAGGACACCGGCCGGCAGCAGGTCGCCGATGAGTTCCATCAGCACCAGGATCGAAGACGGCGTCTGCTCGGCCGGCTTCAGGACGACGGCGTTGCCGGCGGCGAGGGCCGGGGCGAGCTTCCAGACGGCCATGAGGATCGGGAAGTTCCAGGGGATGATCTGGCCGACGACGCCGAGCGGCTCGTGGTAGTGGTAAGCGGTGGTGTCGTCGTCGAGCTGGGACAGCCGGCCCTCCTGGGCGCGGACGGCGGAGGCGAAGTAGCGGAAATGGTCGGCGGCGAGCGGAATGTCGGCGTTGAGGGTCTCGCGGATCGGCTTGCCGTTGTCCCAGGACTCGGCGACGGCGAGCATCTCGGTGTTCTCATCGATCCGGTCGGCAATCTTGTTCAGGATCGCGGCACGCTCGGCCACGGAGGTCTTGCCCCAGGACGGTGCAATCTTGTGGGCGGCATCCAGCGCCAGTTCGATGTCCTCGGCGGTGCCGCGGGCCACCTCGCAGAAAGCCTTGCCGGTCACCGGGGTGATGTTCTCGAAGTACTGTCCCTTGACCGGCGCAACCCACTCGCCGCCGATCCAGTTTTCGTAGCGGTCCTTGAAGGTGACCTTCGAGCCCTCGGTTCCGGGCTGGGCGTAAACAGTCATTGCTAGCTCCTTTGCTGTGCAAGATGGGGGGCTGCAAGGCGCTTCCGGCCCCCGTTGCACCCAGCGTAGGCGCGTGAAGGTTGCAGTCAGGTTGCAACCGGAGTGAGCCAGGTCACTGGCGGGGCATTCCGGCGGTCCGCGACGGTCAGGCGCTTAGCTCGCGGTCCAGCCGTTCCAGATCGGCGACGACGGCGGCGCGCTTGGGCGAGCGCGGCGCCAGCAGCTTCAGCGCGGCGATGCGGACGTCGACGTCGTCCTTTGCTTCGGGCAGCGCGGCGTATTTCAGGAGCGATTCCGCGCTGCCGTCCGTCAACAGTGCCTCGCGCATCAGCGCGGAGACCCTGGCCCGCAGCTCCACGATGCCGGGGGCCTCGGAGCGGGGCAGCACGGCGCCGCGGTAGATTTCCAGCGCTATCCGGTGGGCGCCGCGCTGCAGGCAGTCCAGCACCTGTCCGGCGTCGGGTACCAGGTCCAGCGGCAGCCGGTAGGGACGTGATTGCGGGACGGCATCGGGGTTGAGCTGCTGAAGTACCTTGCGCAGCCGCACCATCTCGGCGCGCAGCGTCATGGTGGAGGCGTCCCCGGGGTACAGGAGGGCGCAAAGCTCCTCGGCATTCAGCCCCGCCGGGTGGGTGCTGAGCAGGGCCAGGATCTCGCTGTGCCGGGCGGACATGGCCACGGTGCGGCCGTCAATGCTGAGCAGGGCCTGGTCGCGGCCGAGCAACTGGAGGCTGTTGCGGTAGAGGCTGCTGGCGCCCGGTCCCCCGGCCGTTTTCGGCGTCGAGTTCCGCCGCCTGGACGGCGAGGACTGGCCGGCGGCGGCCAGCTGCAGCCGCTCGACCCGCAGATGCGCCTGGGCCGCGGCGACCGTCGCCTCTACCAGCGACAACGTATGCGGGGCCACGGCCGACTCCGTGCCGGTGATGTCCACGACCCCCAGCAGGGCGCCGGAATCCGGATCGTGGAACGGCACCGCCGTACAGCTCCACGGATGCACGGAGCGCTTGTAGTGCTCGGCGCCGGAGATCTGGATTCCCCGGCCCAGGGCCAGCGCGGTGCCGGGGGCGCTGGTGCCGACCGTCGCCTCGGACCAGTCGGCGCCCGGGACGAACATCATGCCCTCGGCCCGGCGCTGCAGGGCGGCGTCCCCTTCCACCCAGAGGAGCCTGCCGACCTCGTCACCCACGGCTACCAGCATTCCGCTGTCGTGGCTGGGCAGGACCAGGAGCTTGTGGATCACGGGCATGATGGCGGCCAGGGGGTGCTGGCGGCGGTATTCTTCGAGTTCCTCGCGGTCCATGGCCAGCGGCGCCTCGGGGTTGTCCGGGTTGGCCTGCAGCCGGACGGAGCGCTGCCACGATTCCTGAATCAGGGTGCTGATCCCGGGCAACTGCAGGCCCTCGGAGAACGCCATTCCACGGGAATCCAGCTGCTCATGGCCCGCGCTGGCATATTGCTGGCGCAGCGCTGCGGTGACTCCGCCTGCCGGCGGCAACAGTGCTGCGGGATGGACCAGTTTCCTCATTGAACTCCCACCGGACGGGCTCGACGGCGTGCCGAAGGCCGCCTCGTCCGGCCCAGTCTAGTTCCGCGCGGGGCGTTTGGAAACGCACCGGCCTGCCGCCTCAGGCTGTCACAGCCTAGCCGCGGGAAATCTCGATCATGTCCTCGCGCGGCACCACCTTGATGCGCTCCCGTTCGATGCCGTTGGCGGACTCCGCCGCGGACCACTCGGCGCCGAGGGCGAGCTCGTGGGCATCGAGCTTGATCCACCCTTCCCACGTGGTGTACTCGATGCCGCGCTCCTGGAGCAGGTCGATGATGGCCTGCGGGTCCGGGTTCTGCGCCGGCGGCAGCGTCAGCCGGTCCTCCAGCAGGAAGCCGATGGTCTCCAGCGCGTCGCCCTTGGTGTGGCCGATCAGCCCGACGGGGCCGCGCTTGATCCAGCCCGTGGCGTAGATTCCGGGCACGGGGTTGCCCTCGGCGTCGAGCACGCGGCCGCCTTCGTTCGGGACGACGCCGCGGCGGGCATCGTATTCCAGCTCATCCAGCGGCGAACCGTGGTAGCCGATCGCGCGGTAGACGGCCTGGACCGGGTAGTCGAGGAACTCACCGGTGCCCTTGACGTTCCCGGTGCCGTCCAGCTGCATGCGTTCGAACTTGATGCCGGCGACCTTGCCGGGGTTCGCGGCGTCGTCTGTTGTTCCATAGATTTCGACGGGGCTGTGCAGGAAGTGCAGGTGCAGCCGGCGCGAGGACGGTTCCTCGGCCTCGGCGTGCTCCTCGACGAGCCAGTTCGTGAGGGTGTTGACCATGGTCCGGATCTGGTTGTTGCTGCGAATGGCCTCGTCCGAAGCCTCGTCGAATTCGAAGTCCTCTGGATACAGGACGATGTCCACGTCCTTGGCGTGACTGAGTTCGCGCAGCTCCAGCGGCGTGAACTTCACCTGGGCCGGGCCGCGGCGGCCAAACACGTGGACGTCGGTGACCGGCGAATCCTTGAGCGCCCGGTAGACGTTGTCCGGGATTTCGGTGACCAGGAGTTCATCGGCGTGCTTGACCAGCATGCGGGCCACGTCGAGGGCCACATTCCCGTTGCCGATCACCGCAATCTCCTTGGCCTCCAGCGGCCAGTCCCGCGGCACGTCCGGGTGGCCGTCGTACCAGGAGACGAAGTCGGCCCCGCCGAAGGATCCCTCCAGGCCGATCCCGGGAATATCCAGGTCCGCGTCCTTGATGGCGCCGGTGGAGAAGATGACGGCGTCGTAGAACGCGCGGAAGTCATGCAGCGTCAGGTCCCGGCCATAGGTGACGTTGCCGAGGAACCGGATGTCGCCGCGGTCCAGGACCTTGTGGAGCGCGTTGACAATGCCCTTGATCCGCGGATGGTCGGGGGCCACTCCGTAGCGGATGAGGCCGTAGGGCGCCGGATACGCCTCGAAGAGGTCGATGCTGACCTGGAAGTCGCCGTCCTTGACCTCATTGGACTTCGTCAGGATGTCCGCGGCGTAGACACCGGCCGGGCCGGCGCCAACAATCGCGACACGGAGGGGACGAGAGGATGTGGATTCGGCCGAGTTGGACACCGGGAGCCCTTCTGAGTCTTAGGGACAGCGCCAGTAGATACAGCGCACAGGCCCCCATTCTAAATGTGACCGGCCCGCTCGCGCTCCGATTGGCAGGAATAGGCGCCGCGCAGGTGGTGTTATTGGTCTTGTGTCTAAGCCCGAAGGATCCTTGTCCCCCGCCCCATTGACAGCGCCGGCCGGCCCGGCCGCTGGGCCGGCGCCGGGCGGACCGGCACCGGTGGACAAGGACACGACGGCGGGAATCCTGTTCGGTATCGGCGCCTACGGGCTCTGGGGGCTGCTGCCACTGTACTTCTACGTCCTGCATCCGGCCGGCGCGGTCGAAATCGTCGCCAACCGGGTGGTCTGGTCCCTCCTGTTCTGCGTCCTGCTCATCACCGTCACACGGTCCTGGCGGGTGCTGGCTGCTGCTTTCCGGGACCGCACCGTGATTGGGCCGCTGTCCATCGCCGCTGCCCTGATCGCGGTGAACTGGCTGACGTACACCTACGGCGTGACGACCGGCCAGGCCGTCGAGGCCTCCCTGGGCTACTTCATCAACCCGCTGGTCTCCGTATTGCTGGGGGTTTTCGTCCTGAAGGAGAAGCTGCGGCCGCTGCAGTGGGCCGCCGTCGGCATCGGCTTCGTGGCCGTCGGGGTGCTGACGGTCTCCTACGGCAAGCTCCCCTGGATAGCACTGACACTCGCGCTGAGCTTTGGCCTCTACGGATTCGTCAAGAAGCGCGTGGGCCCGCGGGCGGAGGCGATCACAAGCCTCACTGTGGAGACGATCGTCCTGGCGCCCGTAGCTGCGGCCACCATGATCGTCCTCGCGGTCAGCGGATCGGCAACTCTGGCCGCAAACGGTGCGGGACATTTCTGGCTGCTGGTGGCGTCGGGCGTCATCACCGCGGTGCCCCTGCTGTTCTTCGGCGCGTCCGCCCGCCGTCTGCCCATGACCACGATCGGGCTGCTGCAGTACTTCGCGCCCGTCCTGCAGTTCATCGTGGCGCTCGTCGTGTTCAAGGAAACCATGACACCTGACCGGTGGGCCGGTTTCGGCGTCGTCTGGCTGGCGCTGCTGGTACTGACCGTGGACATGCTGCGCACGGCCCGGAAGAACTCCGTGACCCGGAAACGGGCCCGCGCCGCCGCCTAGCACTACCGCCCCGGCGGGTTGGCGGCCTGCTTACCCCTGCCGCCGTGCGTTAGTGTCATCATGAAGGGGACATGTCGGGGCGAAATTGAGGATTGCTGGTGCCACAAGAGGATCGTGAAACTCAGGGCGGGCGCGACATCTCGTCCCTGGACTTCGACAGCAACGGCATCTTGCGCCTTCAGTGGGCCCGCGGCGTCGTGATTGATGCCCCCAACGCCCAGCTGGCCATGGATCGTGTCAATGAGTTGTGCGGCGGCCGGCCCACGCCGCTGCTGATCGACATGGCCACCACGGAGTCCGTCAGCCGGGCCGCCCGGGCCGTGTTCGCCAAGCACTGCGACGCCTCGGCAATCGCGCTCCTCGGCTCCTCCGCCGTGGACCGGGTCCTCGCCAACTTCTTCCTCGGCGTCAATTCCGCGCCGGTTCCGACACGCTTTTTCACCAACGGTGAAGAGGCGGTCCGCTGGCTGACCTCGCAGGGCCATGACGGGGCGTGATGATGACCGCCGCCTCGAGGACCTCGTGGACGGCATCGTCGTACTGTCCTCGGGCGATCTGTCGAACCGGCTGCCGGTCTCACCGGCCCGGGATGGGATAGACGCAGTCACCACCGGCATCAACCTGCTGGCCGAAGAGCTCCAGAGCATGTACGAGGACCTGGAAGTCCGGGTTGCCGAGCGGACCGCGCTCCTCGAGGCGGCCAAAGCCGAACTCCGGCGCGTCATCAACACCGATGAGCTGACCGGCCTGGCCAGCCGCTCGCTGCTGCAGGAAAAAGTGGCCGAAGCCGTTGCCGGGGCCGGCACGGGACGCCAGCCGGCCCTGATCCTGATGGACCTTGATTCCTTCCGGCTCATCAACGACAGCCTCGGCCACGCCGCCGGGGACGCCGTGCTGCGCGAGACGGCCCTGCGGCTTAGCGCCGCGGCCGGACCCGGCCACTTGATCGCGCGCCTCAGCGGCGATGAATTCGCGGTGCTCGTCGCAGACCAGGACACGGAGTCCGTGCTGCAGACCGCTGCCCGGCTCGGCGAATCACTGAAGGACAGAATCGTTGCCGGCGGTGTGGCGGTCGCCCTGACGGCCGGCACCGGTGTCCGGCTGGGGGAACCGGGCCTGCGAAGCGAGGAACTCATCCGCGATGCCGACATCGCCATGCACGAGGCCAAGAAACGCGGCAGGGACACCCTCCTGGTGTTTTCCGCGGCCATGCACGAGGCCGCCAAGCAGCGGGTCCACCAGGTGGCGGAGCTGCGGACGGCACTGGCGATGGACCAGCTCGAGCTGGAGTACCAGCCCATCATGGACCTGCGCACCGGAGCGATCGCCGGGGCCGAGGCCCTGATCCGCTGGCGCCACCCCGCCTTGGGCCTGCTGGGGCCGGATACCTTCCTCGACGCCGCCGACGAGGCCGGGCTCACCGTGGAAATCGGCCACTGGGTGCTCCGGAACGCCATCGCACAAACCGGCCGCTGGAAGTCAGATCCGGGGCTTTCCGCGGACTTCAGCACGCACATCAACCTCTCCCCCGCGGACCTGCACCACGTCGATCTGGCACCCTACGTCGAAGGCCTGCTGGCCCAGCACGGCGTCGAGCCCCGCCATATCTCGATCGAAATCACCGAAACCGCGATCATGCGCGGCGGCCCCGAGGTGGCCGCCACCATGCAGTCACTCAATGACCTCGGCGTCCGGATCGAGATCGACGACTTCGGCACCGGCTATTCCTCCATCAGCTACCTGCGCACGCTCCCCGCCGCGCAGGCGAAGATCGATAAGTCCCTGCTCGACGGGCTGACCACGGACCGGCAGCAGGAAACCTTCGTCGCCGCCATCCTGCAGCTGATCCATTCGGCCGGGCTGGGCGCCGTCGCCGAAGGCATCGAGGACAGGGAGCAAGCCAACAGGCTGCGGCAGCTGAACTGCGAATTCGGCCAGGGGTATTTCTTCAGCCGCCCGCTCCCGGTAGCGGACATGACGGACCTGCTCGGGCACAGAGACGGCGCGGTCGCGTGAGCGTTCCGGCGGGCAGACGCAAAACAGAAACACGCAAGACAGGAAAACGCGTGCACAGGGTGGCAGACACTGTCCGGCTCGCAGCCAGGGTTGCCGCGCTCTCCCTGCACCGTCCCAGCCGCCCGGACCGGCGCTGGGATGCCTTCTGGCGCGGCGTGTCCCAGGGGTCCCTCCGGGAACCGGTCATCTGGGACGCCGCCCCGGGCGCCGGGAACGAAGAGATCCGGCACCACCTGCAGGTGATGGCCGGCGCGATGGACACCAGCCTTCCGGTGATCGATCTCGGCTGCGGGAACGGCACCATCACACGGCGACTCACCGCCATCTTCGCCTCGGTCCTCGGCGTCGACGTCTCACCCCAGGCCGTGGCAGCCGCGCATTCCGCGCAGCCGCAGGTCGCGGGCCTCAGTTTCCGGAGCCTGGATGCCACGCAGCCGGCCGCGGCGGCTGCGCTGGCGCGCGAACTCGGCGACGCCAACGTCTTTGTCCGCGGCGTGCTCCATGTCCTCAGCCGGCGTCGGCAGGCACGCCTCGCAGGCTCCATCGAAGCGCTCCTGGGCACCCGGGGCAGGATCTACCTCGTCGAAACGAACGTCCCGGGCGGCGCCCTGAGCTACCTGAGGGAACTCGGCGCCACCGGCAAGCGGATCCCGGGACCGCTCCGCCAGGCCATTGCCTCGTTGCCGAAACCGGGCCACTTCGGTGCCGGGCAACGCTCCCGCGTGTTTCCCCCGGACTGCTGGACCCTCATCGCGGAGGGACCCACCGTCCTGAAGACGGTGCCGATGGAGGCCGGTGGACCGCCCAGCAACATTCCCGCGTATTGGGCGGTCCTGGCCCCGGGGCCTCAGACCTCCGGGAAGGCATCCACCCGCTGGTAGTCGCGCGGGACCACGACCATGGGAACGGGGAGCGCCCGCAGCACCTTGAAAGCCGTGCTGCCAATGAACAGTTTGTGCTTCTCCGCCAGGCGGGAGGACCCGACGATCATGACCTCGCCGTCGTCCCATTCCAGGTCATCGATCGCTTCCTCGATCGTGCGGCCGTGGGCGACCTCCACGCTGACGTGGTGGCCCTCCGGCAGGCGGTGCGCGGCGGCAGCGAGGACGGTGTTGGCGTGGATGTGGGCGGCGTTGACGTTCTCCCCGCCGTCCCCCTCGACGTCCAGTTCCACGAGGGAAACCAGCCGAAGCGGCACCCCGCGGCGCTCGGCGGATTCGATCGCGACGTCGATCGCCGCCTCCGCTCCGACGCGCTGGCCCACCGCGAGGGTCAGACGCGTGATGGCTTCGGTATGGCGGTAGCCGCGCGGCGCCAGTGCCACCGGAACCGGGGCAGCGTGCAGCAGGGCGTTGGCCACGTTGCCCACGGTATGGCGCTTGAACAGGCCGCTGCTGGCGGCACCCACCACGATCAACCCTGCCCTGTACTCGAGTGCGGCCTCAATGAGGCCGGCCGCGAACGATTCTGCCTGTCGGACATGGAAGTGCGCCTCCAGCCCCTCAGGGACCAGTTCCATTCCCTGGCGTTCCGCTGAGCGGATCTGCTGCTCCGCGGCGCTGACCTGGTTTCCTTCCGGATTCATCGCCACATAGGGCGTGTGCCGATCCACCACATAGACCAAGTCGAGATGCGCTCCCTGCGCGCGGGCCATGGCTGAGGCCAGGGCAACGGCGTCCGCACCACGTTCGGTGGGTGTATAGCCGACTACGTATCGCATGTATGAACCCCTTTTGGGTCTGGGGCAGATGCCAGCTGCGCCCCGGGGGTTCCGGGCGACGTCGGCCGGTCTGCGTTCCTGCAGTGGATAGGAACGACTCTAGTCCAGCGGAACCTCAAAAAGGTGGTGACTTATTACCCTGACCAGCACAATCTTCCGGACCTACGCTGGAATGGTCGAGGGGAGCGCACCATGGACGCCATTCGCAACGGACGGACGCGGGCCGCGGGACTGGGAACCCTGACGCTCCTGCTGGTCCTGACTGCCTGCACGCCGCCTGCCCCGCAGCCCTCCGCCGGCAGCCAGCCGCCGTCGCAGTCCCCGACCGCCTCCGCCGGCCCGACCGCCGGCCCGTCGCCGTCGGCAACCGGGGATGCCGACGAAACGGCACCGCCGCAACCAGGCGACAAGGTGATCTCCTCCACGGTCACCCACGACTGGTCCGTGCCGGGGCCAACCACCCCGTTCCACACGGACCACAAGAACCCTGTGCCGATCGCGCCCCCGCCGGCGGCACCGCTGCCGACGCTGGCCGCCATCGGCGCGGGCCAGCACCCCTCCGACGCGCCGCCGTACGACCAGTTGAGCTTCCGGTTCACCGGTGGCTTCCCCAGCTACGACGTCGAAATGGTCCCCGAACTCGTCGACGACGGCAGCGGCCTGCCCATCCCGATGCCCGGCACGGGAACCCTCCTCGAGGTGACCTTCCGCGGGGCCCAGTCACACACCGCGGACGGCACGGCCAGCACCGTGACCAGTGCGCCGCCGCCGGCAATCGGATACCAGGCGCTCACCAGCTACGCGCCGGCCGGGGACTTCGAGGGCGTGCTGAGCTACGGGATCGGCGTCGGCCGTCCGATGGGCACGATTCCGGAAACGAAGGTGCGGGTCACTGAGGTGGAGAAGATCGAGCAGGGCCAGCACCTGTACGTGGTGGCGATCCAGCTGGACGCGACCGCCTGGAAGTAGGACCTGATGCAGGGCCCGGATGCAGGGCCGGACAAGCCAGGGCCCGGATGCAGGGCCCGGATGTAGGGCCGGAAAACCAAGGACCGGATGCAGGGCCGAAAAAAGCCAGGCCGGAAACAGCGGAGGAGCCACGGACAAGGTGTCCGCGGCTCCTCCGCTGTGTCGCCCGTTTTCGGGTAGCGCCGGCTCGCCGGGAAAGGATCGCCTTCCCGGCAGCTCATTGGGCCTTGGGCTAGGCGTTGGCCTTAATGGCCGCGGCCAGGACCCCGAGGCCGTCCAGCAGCAGCTCGTCGCTGATGACCAGCGGCGGCAGCAGCCGGATGACGTTGCCGTAGGTGCCGCAGGTGAGGATGATGACACCCTCCTTGAGGCAGGCTGCGGCGACGGCCTTGGTCAGCTCCGGGTTCGGCTCCTTGGAACCGGCCTGGACGAGTTCAATGGCCAGCATGGCGCCGCGGCCGCGGACGTCACCGATCACCGAACCGTCAGCAAGCTCAGCGGCGAGTTCGCGCAGCTTGCCGAGGGCGATCTCTTCAATGTGCTTGGCGCGGCCGTTGAGGTCGTACTGCTCCATCGAGCCGATCGCCGCCAGCGCTGCTGCGCACGCCACCGGGTTGCCGCCGTAGGTGCCGCCGAGGCCGCCCGGGTGGACGGCGTCGAGGAGATCGGCGCGGCCTGTGATGGCGGAGAGCGGCATGCCGCCGGCGATGCCCTTGGCCATGGTGATGATGTCCGGGACAACACCTTCGTGGTTCACGGCGAACCATTCACCGGTGCGGCAGAAGCCGGACTGGACCTCATCGGCGATGAACACGATGCCTTTGTCCTTGGCCCAGTCCACCAGCGCGGGCAGGAACCCGTCGGCGGGGACAATGAAGCCGCCTTCGCCCTGGATGGGTTCGATGATGATCGCGGCAACCTGCTCGCCGCCAATCTGCTTCTCGATCATGGTGATGGCGCGCTTGGCGGCCTCGGCACCGGTGATCTCCGGGTTTTCCTCGCGGAACGGGTAGCTCATCGGCATGCGGTAGACCTCGGGCGCGAACGGGCCGAAGTTGGTCTTGTACGGCATGGCCTTGGCGGTCAGCGCCATGGTCAGGTTGGTGCGGCCGTGGTAGGCGTGGTCGAACGCGACGACGGCGTCCCGGCCGGTGGCCAGGCGGGCCACCTTGACGGCGTTTTCGACCGCCTCGGCGCCGGAGTTGAACAGCACCGTGCGCTTTTCGTGGTCGCCCGGGGTGAGGCGGTTCAGCTGCTCGGCAACGGCGACATAGCCCTCGTACGGCGTGACCATGAAGCAGGTGTGGGTGAAGTGCTCCACGGCTTCCTTCACGGCGCCGACGACGGCGGGGTCCGAGGCGCCGACGCTCGTCACGGCGATGCCGGAGCCGAGGTCAATGAAGGAGTTGCCGTCGACGTCGTGGATGATGCCGCCGTCGGCGTCGGCCACGAAGACCGGGACGCTGGACGCGACGCCGGCGGCGACGACCGCCTTGCGGCGTTCGGTCAGGGCGACGGACTTGGGGCCCGGGAAGTCGGCCTGGACGCGGCGCTTCTGCTCGAGCCGGTAGGTGATGTCATGTGCGGTGGTGGTCATGGGAAGGCCTTCCTAAGCGTGCGGTTGAGGCGCGCGAGTTATGCGTCAGGTTGAGGTAGCAGCGTTATGCGACGGCGTTATGCATCCGCGTTATGCGTCGAGCGCACTCATGACGTGCTTGATGCGGGTGTAGTCCTCCACGCCGTACATGGACAGGTCCTTGCCGTAGCCGGACTGCTTGAAGCCACCGTGCGGCATTTCGGCGGTGAGGAGAATGTGGGTGTTGATCCAGACTGCGCCGAAGTCGAGGTCGCGGCTCAGGCGCATGGCGGTTCCGTGGTTCGTCGTCCAGACGCTCGAGGCCAGGGCGTAGTCGACGTCGTTGGCCAGTTCCACGGCCTCGTCCTCGGTGCTGAACTTCTGCACCGTGATGACGGGGCCGAACGTTTCCTTCTGGACGATGTCATCGCTCTGCTTGGCGCCGGTGACGATGGTGGGCTCGAAGAAGAAGCCCTTCTCGCCCGCGCGATGGCCGCCGGTCTCGATCTTGCAGTTGGCAGGCATGTGTTCGACGACGGAGGTGACCGCGTTGAAGTGGTTGACGTTGTTCAGCGGGCCGAAGTAGTTGTCTTCGTCGTTCTGCGAGCCGGTGTGCAGGGTCTTGGTGTGCTCCACCATGGCGGCGACGACGTCGTCGTGCACCGAATCCTGGACGAGGACGCGCGTAATGGCCGTGCAGTCCTGGCCGGCGTTGAAGAAGGCGAACTCGGCGATCGCCGCGGCGCTCTTCTTGATGTCGGCGTCGGCGAACACAATGGCCGGGGCCTTGCCGCCGAGTTCCAGGTGGGCGCGCTTGAGTCCCTTGGCGGCACCCGAGGCGACGGCGATGCCGGCGCGGACGGAACCGGTGATGGAGACCAGGCCGGGGACCTTGTGCTCGACCATCATGGCGCCGGTTTCGCCGGTGCCCAGAACAACGTTCAGCACGCCGGCCGGGAAGATCGCACCGGCGAGCCGGGCCAGCACCAGGGTGGACTCGGGGGTGGTGTCCGAGGGCTTGAGGACCACGGTGTTGCCGGCGGCCAGGGCAGGCCCGATCTTCCAGATGGCCATGAGGAACGGGTAGTTCCAGGGGGCTACCTGCGCAACGACGCCGATCGGCTCGCGGCGCACGTAGGAGGTGTGGCCTTCGAAGTACTCGCCGGCGGACTTGCCTTCCATGATGCGGGCGGCGCCTGCGAAGAAGCGCAGCTGGTCGGCGCCCGCGGCCACTTCCTCGGAGGCGATCAGGGAGCGGACCTGGCCGGTGTTGCGGTGCTGGGCCTCCACGAGCTCGTCGCTGTTGGCCTCGACGGCATCCGCCAGCTTGAGCAGCATGAGCTGCCGCTGCCCGGGCGTGGTGTGCTTCCAGGTCTTGAACGCGTTCTTGGCTGCCGTCATGGCGGCGTCGACGTCGGCCTGCACCGAGATCGGCGCCTGCGCCACCACGTCACCGTTGGTGGGGTTCACGATGGGCAGCAATCCTGTGCCGGCGGGGGTGACAAACTCGCCGTTGATGAAGTTCTGCAAGGTTTGAACCACGGTGTACAACCTCTTTCTTACTGCCAATGACGGATGTGTGACTGGTCACGAGCCTATGCCAGCAGGTCAAGGCAGGGAATAGGCACCTGCACACCATCCCCGCAGAACTTTAGTGCGCTTGACCAGCACCCGGCTATCCTGAATCCATGGCCATTTCACTCGCAGCCCTACTGGGAGTTCCGTCCCTGAATCTCACCAAGGCCGGACTCGCCGAAACCACCTGGCACCAGGACATTCTTTGGGTGGCCGTCACCGAACAGGAGGATCCGCAGCGGTTCCTCAATGGCGGCGAACTGATCCTGACGACCGGTATGCGGCTCAAAAGTGCCGCGGAGCAGCGCCGGTTCGTGCGTCAGGTCCAGCGGGCAGGCGCGGTGGGCATCGGGTTCGGGGTCGGCCTGACGCACGACGCCGTTCCGCCGGCCCTGATCGCCGAAGCCAACCGGTGGGGGCTGCCGGTGGTGGAAGTGCCCTACGAGACACCGTTCATCGCGATCGGAAAGCTCGTGGCCGACGCCCAGTCCGCGGACCACCTGGTCAAGCTTGAGCGGCTCATCGCCGGGCACCAGATCCTGGCCCGCGCCCTGCTGACGGGCGGCGGCCTGGCCGAGCTCCTGAAACACCTGGGGTCGATGCTGCGCACCGAGATCGTCCTGACCCAGTTCACCGCCCAGCTGTACAACAGTGTTGCGGGCCACCCGGCGCCCAAGGCCGAGGGCTGGGCGTCCTATCCCATCCCCACGGGACGCCGCGACGCCTGCACCCTGTGGGTGAAGCAGCCGTTCGAGGACACGGGCATCGTGGGCTACGCCCAAAACCTGATCAGCGTTGAGCTCAACAACATGGTCAAGCAACGGCAGGCGCAGCGGGCGCTGGCGGGCCAGGTCCTCGACGACGTTATCCACGGGACGCTGGAGGCGTCCGAAGCCACCCGGCGCCTGGCCGGCGTCGGCATCAACAGCACCCGCAAGAACGTGGTCCTGCTCGCCGAATCGGCCGCCCACCAGAAGCAGCTGGGCAGCTCTTCGCTGCCCCAGCCGCTGGCCGCGGCTGTCGGCTCCGTCGTCGGGAAGGACCTCGTGGTGGTGGTGGCCGACGACGGCAGCGGCGCGAGCGCCCTTGCCCGCAGCCTCAGCGACCACCTCGCCGAGGCCGGGATCCATGCCACGATCGGCATAGGCGGGGCGTACACCAAGCCCAACGGCCTGCGCTGGAGCTATTTCGAGGCCCGTGACGCGGCCAGCCACGGGCTGCCGGTCAACGAGCCCGAGCGGCTGAGTCTGACCTCGCTGCTGCTCGCGAGCGAGGACGTTCCGCTGGCGGACATGGCCAACGAATCACTGAACCCGCTGCGGGCCTTCGACGCGGCGCACGGCGCCGAACTCATGGCCACGCTGGAAAGCTACCTCGGCAACAACGGCTCGGTGGCGGCCGTCGCCGAGGAACTGACGCTGCACCGCAATACGGTCCGCTACCGGCTGGCGCAGATCACCGAACTCACCGGATACGACCCCGCGCAGACAGCGGACCGGGTGCAGCTCTGGCTCGCGCTCGCGGTGCAGCGGCTCAGCGCCCGGCATCCGCGCTGACGGCGCTTCCAGTCCGGCCCGCAGGCAACGCGGGGTCACTTAGCGCCCATTGAGCGGCCCGGGATGGGCGCTAAGTGACCCCGCGTTGCTTTCTGTCACTTGCAGAGATATTCGCCACTAAAGGCTGAGACTCAAACATCAAACGTCTAACCTTTAGCTATGGCTAGCAGCACGGCGGTTTCCGCACTTTCCCAGACAGCTCCACCCGGCGCGGTCCGCCCGCGGGGCGTGATCGTGGCCGGCGTCGTGGCGCTCGTGCTCATCGGGCTCAACCTGCGTGCCGGCATCACCGGCGCCGCCGCGCTTTTCCACGACCTGCAGGCTGTCCTGGGCTACGGCCCGCTGATCGCAGCGCTGCTCCCCTCGATCCCCACGCTGTGCTTCGCGGTGGCCGGCGCTGCCACGTCCTGGCTCACCCGGCAGCTGGGGCTGGAAAAAGCCATCCTGCTCTCCCTCGTGATGCTGGCGGCCGGGCTGCTGCTCCGCGGCGTCCCGTCCACCGGGATGCTCCTGGCCGGCACCGTGGCGGGGATGTCCGGGCTGGCCATCTGCAACGTGGCCATGCCCTCTTTCATCCGCGTGCACTTCGCGGACCGCACGTCCCTCATGACCGCCGTCTACACGCTGACCATGACCACCGGCGCCACTGCCACCGCCGTACTGATCGTTCCAGTTGCCCAGGCCCTGGGCTCGCCGTCGGCGGGCGTCGGCGCGATCGGATTCCTGGCCCTGGGGGCGTGCCTCGGCTTCCTCCCCATCGCGGTGCACGCCCACCGCAACGCGTCCGCGATCAAGGCTGCCCGGGTCTCGCCATGGCCCCTGCTGCGGACCCGCACGGGCGCCCTGATCACCCTCGGCTTCACGGTGCAGGCGCTCCTGGCCTACGCCGTGCTCAGCTGGTTCCCCTACATGCTGGCCACCATGGGCCTCACCGCGTCCGACAGCGGGCTCATGTTCGGACTCATGCAGCTCGTCTCCGTCCCCGCCGGCATGGTGCTGGTAGCCATCGGCTCACGCCCCCGGATGCTGCGGACGGCGTTCTACCTTGCCACCGTGACCATGGCACTGGGCGTCCTGGCCATGCTGGTTCTGCCGGCCGACTTGGCTCCCCTGACCGCGGCGCTGCTGGGATTCGGACTCGGCATTTTCCCGCTGGTCATGGTGATGATCAGCCGCAGCGGCCGCAGCACGGCCGAGACCACCGCGCTGTCCACCGTGGCCCAGTCCGCCGGGTATCTGCTGGCGACGCTCGGCCCGTTCGGCATGGGCCTGCTGCACAGCGCCACCAATTCCTGGACGTTGCCGTTGGCCCTGCTGCTGGCCGTGGCCCTCGGCCAGATCGCGGTGGGCCACCTGCTCTCGGCCGGACCGAAGGAGCTGCGGGCCAAGGAACTGGCAGCCAAAAAGCTGCGGGCCACCGCCCCGGAAGGAACCCGGCGATGACACTCACAGCTTCGCACCGGCCACCGCTGGCGGAGGAAATCACTGCCAAGCTGCGGGCCCTGATCCACTCGGGCGAGTGGCCGCTGCAGCAGCGCGTTCCGGCCGAACCTGAGCTGATGGCCGCCTTTGGGGTCTCCCGTGGCACCCTGCGTGAGGCCATCAAAGCGCTGGCCCACAGCGGAATGCTCGAGGTCCGCCGCGGGGACGGCACGTATGTCCGCGCCACGAGCGAGATCGCAGGCGCCACGCAGCGGATGTATGAGGACCACTCCCAGGAGCACATCCTCGAGGTCCGGGTCGGGCTGGACACCCAGGCGGCCAGGCTCGCTGCACGCCACGCGACAGCCGACGACCTCACCGCCCTGCGCGGTTTGCTCACCGCCCGCCGTACCGCCTGGCTCGCCGAGGACTACGCCGCGTGGGCCCGGGCAGACTGGGACTTCCATGCGCGCGTGGCGGAGGCGTCCGCCAACCCGCTGCTGCATGAGCTGTATGTCAGTTTCGGCAGCGTATTCCACAACGACCTGCTCCGCCAGCAGCGTCGGGGAGGCTTCAACGGCCTGCCGCACGAGGGCCACGACGAACTCGTGGCCGCGATTGCCGCCCGCGACGAGGCGGCCGCCGTCGAAAGCGTCACCCGGAACCTGAATTCCTGCGCGGAATGGCTCCAGGATTAACCCAAGGCTTTCCCAAGGTGCGCGGAAGATGCTCTGTCTCAGTGGCGGCCGCCACCCGCGCACCGGCCTCGCGGCCAGGCGGGTTTCCGTCATCATCGGCGTCAGCGCCGAGCCCGGACGGCCGGCCCCTGCGCCCAGCAGCAGGGGCTGGCTCGGCCGAGACACCCGGTTCCGCCGCAGCCCATTAGGGTCTTAGTGCCGTAGACCGGACCCGAGCCGCGGTCAACACTAAGAATGGCAGGACGCCGCACGAGGGTGCCCGCGACAAGTGCAGCCGCGCCCCAGTCCCGGGCCGGGGTGCCGGTCTCGTTGGATGACAATCTCGCCGGTGTCGCAGTGTTGTGGTTTACCTCAGCAAGTACGTCGCGAGGAGGTCGATGGTGGGCAAGAAGAAGAAAAAGTCCAAGGGCTCCGACGCAGAGGACGGGCGCGCCGGGAAGAAGATGCCGCGCAAGAAGTACGAAGCGGAGATGGAGGTCCTGCAGGGTGAACTGGTCGCCATGCAGGAGTGGGTGAAGTCCACCGGAGCCAAAATCTGCATCGTCTTCGAGGGCCGCGACACGGCCGGCAAGGGCGGCACGATCAAGCGCATCGTCGAAAGGGTGAGCCCCCGGGTGTTCCGCGTGGTCGCGCTCCCCACACCGACCGAGCGGGAGAAGTCGCAGATGTACCTCCAGCGCTACATGTCTCACTTCCCGGCGGCGGGCGAGGTGGTCATCTTCGATCGCAGCTGGTACAACCGTGCGGGCGTCGAGCGGGTGATGGGTTTCTGCACACCGGAACAGACCCAGAGGTTCCTCGACATGACCCCGATGGTGGAGAAGGCGATGGTCGACTCCGGGATCATCCTGCTCAAGTACTGGCTCGAGGTCAGTGCTGACGAGCAGACCAGGCGGCTCGAGAGCCGCATGGACGACCCCCGCAAGACCTGGAAACTCTCTCCGATGGACCTGAAGTCCTACAAACGGTGGTACGACTATTCCCGGGCCCGGGACGCCATGTTCGAGGCGACCGACACCGCCTGGGCGCCCTGGTACGTCGCGCACAATGACATCAAGAAGCGCGGCCGGCTCAACGTCATCAGCCATATTCTCAGCCAGGTGCCCTACGAGCCGTACCCGGGGCTCGACGTCGAGCTCCCCAAGCGCCAGAAGGCCGGCGATTACACCGAGCCGGCACTGGCCGTGCGGCACATCCCCACCCCGTTCTAAGCAGCGCCCCGGCGATGAGGAGGAAGTCATGAGCGACGATCCCGGAGCAGTAGCTGGGGTGGCCCCGGCGGAGGCAGACGCGAGCTGGTACGCGCTGGCACCGGCTGAAGTGGCGGCCGAGCTGAAGGTGGATCCGGCTGGCGGGTTGAGCACGGGAGAGGCGCAGCAGCGTCTGCAGGAGTACGGCCCGAACGCCCTCGCCGCCGCTAAGCAGGAGCCGGTGTGGAAGCGGTTCTTCAAGCACTATCAGGACTACATGCAGATCGTCCTTGTGGTCGCCGCCCTGGTCAGCTTGCTGATTGCGGAATACGGAACCGCCATTGGGCTTGCCTTGCTGACGCTGTTCAACGCGTGGCTGGGGTACCACCAGGAGGGCAAGGCCGAAGAAGCCGCCGCCTCCCTGGGGCAGATGATGAAGGCTATGGCCAAGGTGCGCCGCGACGGTGACGTTGTGGAGCTCCCCGCCGAACAGATCGTCCCCGGCGACATCGTGGTGGTCGATGCCGGTGACCGCGTCCCCGCCGACGGCCGGATCATCCTGGCGGCAACCCTCCAGATCGAGGAGGGCGCCCTGACCGGGGAGAGCGTCGCCGTCGAGAAGGACACAGAGACCATCGGCCGGCACGACGTCGGCATCGGCGACCGCCTGAACATGGCGTTCATGAACACGAACGTGACGCGGGGCCACGGCGAAATCCTCGTCACCACCACCGGCATGGGCTCGGAGGTCGGCCACATCGCCCACATGCTGTCCGGGCAGAAAGTGGAGAAGACCCCGCTCACCAAGCAGGTGGACCGGCTCACCATCTTTATCATTGTCGCGGCCCTCTTCGCGTTTATCGCCATCGTCGTGATGGGCCTGGCCTCCGGCGAGTCCTTCGCGGTGCTCTTCGGAATCGGTGTGGCGCTGGCAGTCGGCTCCATCCCGGACGCGCTGCCCGCCGTCGTCACCACCATCCTGTCCGTCGGGTCGGTCAATATGGCCAAGAAGAACGCCATCATGAAGGTCCTCCCTGCGGTCGAGACCCTGGGCTCCACCTCGGCCATCAATTCGGACAAGACCGGCACCCTGACCCTGAACCAGATGACGGTCCGCGAGATCACCACAGTGCAGCACCACTACACCGTCAGCGGTGAGGGCTACAGTTTCGACGGCCAGATCCAACGGACCACCGGGGACGCCGAACGGGACCTGGACTACGTGATGTTTTCCTGCGCCTTGTGCAACGACTCCGATATCAACGACGGCGAGGTGGTCGGGGACCCCACCGAGGCGGCGCTCTACGTGCTCGCGCAGAAAGGCGGCGTGGACGTCAGGGAATTCCGCCGGAACAACCCGCGCGTGGCGTCGGTACCGTTCGATTCCGACTACAAGTTCATGGCCACGTTCCACCGGATGCCGGGGGCCGATGGCAGGCCCGTGATCCGGGCCTACGTGAAGGGGGCACCCGACGTCCTCCTGAGCAGGTCCTCGTTCGGCCGGATGCCGGGCGGCCATGCCGAGCGCCTCACTGACGAAATGCGGGGCAAGGTTCTTGCCGAGAACGAACGCATCGCCAGCCAGGGCAGGCGGGTGCTCGCCCTGGCGCAGCGCGAGTTCGACCCGGCGACGTTCCAGCCCTCGGGCGACCTGATGGCGCTGATGCAGGATCTGGAGATTTCGGCGCTGATCGGCGAGGTTGATCCGCCGCGCGCCGAGGCGGTGGCCGCCATCGCCAAGGCAAAGCACGCCGGCATCCGGGTCCGGATGATCACCGGCGACCACGCCGTCACCGCTGCGGCGATCGCCGACGAACTGGGCATCAGGGGCCGCGCGGTGACCGGGGCCGAGTTCGCGGCGATGAGCGACGCGGAGGCCGACAGCCAGGTGGACGGGATCGGCGTGATCGCCCGCGTCGCCCCCGAACACAAGGTACGGCTGGTCGAGGTGCTCAAGCGCAAGGGCAACATCGTGGCCATGACCGGCGACGGCGTGAACGACGCGCCGGCCATTGCGGCCGCCGACATCGGGATCGCGATGGGCATCACCGGCACCGACGTCGCCAAGGGTGCGGCCAAGATGATCCTGGCCGACGACAACTTTGCCACCATCGTGGCGGCGGTCGAAGAGGGCCGGCTCGTGTACGACAACCTGCAGAAGTTCATCCGGATCCAGGTCGCCAACCTGTTCATGTTCATTCTGGCGTTCATCGGATCCTCGGCCTTCGCCATAGCCGGCACGGCCCTGCTCAGCCCGGCCCAGGTGCTGTGGATCCACATGGCGATCGTCGCCCCGATTGGGGCGGTGATGGGCCTGGATCTCGCGACGCCGGGCATCATGGACCGCAAACCACGGCCCTTCAACCAGCCGATCCTCGTCCGGTCGATGATGGTGCGCCTGTTCGTCGTCGGGCTTTTCATGGCGGCCGCGACGCTGATCCTCGTGCAGATCGGCAAAACCACCTACGGTTCACTGGAGGTCGGCCAGACCATGGCTGTGGTGGGGCTGGGGCTGATGAACATCTTCGTGGCGCTCAATCTGCGTTACCCGACCGAGAGCGCCTTCGGGCCCGCCACGGTGTCCAACCCGAAGCTGCTCTGGGCGTTCGCGTGGGCCGTCCTCGGCTCGATGCTGATCACCCAGATGAAGGTGATGCAGGACCTGTTCGGCACGCTGCCGCTTTCCGGCCAGCAGTGGCTGCTCTGCCTGGTGCCGGGCGTGGTGTTGCTGTTCCTCGGTGAAATCTTCAAGATCATCCTGCGGGCCCGGCAATCGAAGGGCCGGGCCGCAGTCCCGGCTCCCCCCGTTCCGGCGTGAGAGTGCTGTTCCGGCGAGAGTGCGACTGCCAATGTTGAGGGCCGGAACGCGATGTTCCGGCCCTCAACAGTGGCGCATACCGGCTGTGCCGGGGCTAGCGGACGAGGCCCTTCAGTACGTTCTTAGGCCGCTGCATCTCGCCGTGCTTGGCGCCGAGCACGATCACCCAGCCGGCGAACACGGGGATGGTCCACTGCAGGATCTTCAGCTGCTGCTGCGCGGAACGGAGTTCCTCGGAGGCACCCGGCTTCGGCTCGGTGGCACCCTTGGCGCCCTCGGCGGCCAGCTTGTCCACCTTGGCTCCCTGCAGGCCCGCGTACAGGGTCACAGCGGCTCCGGCGAGGGTGACGACGGACTTGTAGACGCTCAGGCGCGTGACGCCGTCCTGCTTGGCCATCCGGCCCTTGTTCTCCCACATGACGGCGAGGCCCGAAAGAAAATGCGCCCCAAACGCCGCCGTCTGGTACGGCGCCCACTTCTTCCAACCCAGGCTTGAGAGGCGGGTACGTTCCGCAGGGTCCTTGGCAGCAGCCGTGGCACCGTTGAGCCCAATGGCGCCCATCAGGGAACCGCCGAACCAGGCGGCTGCCGTCAGGTCGTGAATGGATCGGGCAACAAGATTACCTGCCATGTTGAGCTTCCTATCATCTGTCTTCGAATCCGAATCGCAGGGGGCAGCAAGGCTGCCGGTCCGCGGCATGTCCACGAGCGGGGCCATGACCCGGCTATGGTAAGCACACTTACCAAAAACGCGGTAGTCCAAGCGGCTGCTACTTCGCCCCGCGTAGAATCGGCGCCATAGCCACACCGCCGTAAGGCATAACACCGGCACACCGCCGTAGGCACAACACCGTTCCACCGGACCAGATGAGGAATAGCCGCAGCACCATGGCAGAAGAAGAGTCCGGGATCGAAGCCGCCATCGGCGACGCCGTCGACACCGCGGAGGCGGCGTCGAACAGCACCGCGCTCGACGTCGTCGCACGTTCCGGATTCGCGGTGATGGCACTGCTTCATATCGTGATCGGGGCCATCGCCGTCGCCTTGGTCCTGGGCGCGCCGGGTCAGGCCGAACCCACCGGCGCCATCGAACAACTCGCTGCCAACCCCTGGGGTCCGGCGGTGATGTGGGCGGCCTGCATCGCCTGCGCGGGCCTCGCGCTCTGGCAGCTGAGCGAGGCGACGCTCCGGGGCCGCCACCTGCCGCGCCGGGAGCAGCTGGGCAAACTCATTTCCTCCGGCTTCCTTGCCATAGCGTACGGGAGCGTCGGGCTGAGCTTCGCGGGCTTCGGGCTCGGCCAGCGCGGCGATTCGGGCGACTCGACCCGGGATTTCAGCACGGCCCTGATCCAGTCACCGTTGGGGGTTCCGGCCCTGGTCGGCCTCGGGCTCACCATCATGGGAATCGGCGTGTATTTCATCGTCAAGGGCTTCGGGAAGAAGTTCAAGGAGGAACTGCAGCATTTCGAAGGGACCCGCCGCGGCAAACTGATCAGCGTGCTTGGCGTCACCGGCCACGTCTCGAAAGGGCTGGCGCTGATCCTGACCGGGCTGCTCTTCGTCGTGGCCGCGGCGACCAACAACCCCGGTTCATCCACCGGCCTGGACGGCAGCCTCAAGGCGCTCCGGGACCACCCCTTCGGCCCGTACTTGCTCCTGGCGATCGGGGCGGGCTTCATTGCCTACGGCGTGTTCGCGCTGGTCCGGGCGCGCTTCGGCCGGATGTAGCCGCCGCCCTGGGTGGGGATTTTCTTGTTTGGCATCTGCCCGCGGGACTATCGTGGAGCTACCCCGGGCCGGGCTGGGACGGCCACCGGCGCCAGGTCTCGCAGAGGTATGGCATGAGCTACGTTCCGGTGAGCAGACGCACCCTCCGACGGCATCGTGAATCTGAGCGGTCCACGCGGCGGCTCGTGGCCGCCCTGTCCGCCGCGGCCGCCGCGGCCTGGCTGCTCTCGGTCACGTTGTCCACCGCGGTCCAAGTCGACACCTATGTCCACCATGTCGCCGTCGTGCTGCACGTGCTGTCGATGGTGGTGGCCTTTGGCGCCGTCGTCCTGGTGGACTGGCACGGCTTCCTGTGGCTGATCGGCAGACGTGACCTGGCCGAAACCATCAGGCTCGACGGCGCGGCGACACCGCTGATCTGGGGCGGCCTGGCCGGCATGCTGGCCACGGGCGTGTTCCTGAACCCGCACCTGAGCAACCCGATGACGGACCTCAAGCTCGCCGCCGTCCTTGTGCTCAGCCTTAACGGGATCATGCTCATTCCGCTCATGCGGCGGCTGGCCAGGCTGACGCCCGATGCCTCGTTCAAGGACCTGACCGCCGGGCAACGGGTCCATCTGCTGCTGTGCCTGGTGATCTCGCAGCTGTGCTGGTGGACGGCGATTGTCATCGGGTTCATCAACGCCGAGTTCTGAGGTGCCGCCGGGCCGCGCCCGGGAACTAGCCGGCGGCCTTCCGCAGCGGCACCACGTCGCCTTCCTGGTACAGCAGGGCGCGGATCTCGGACTCGGCGGAATCCAGCCGCCTCGGGTCGATCGTTTCCCCGGCCGCGAAGTGGTCCAGCAGCCGGGGATCCACGTAGCTTTTCCGGGCGATCGACGGCGTGTTGCCCAGGACCGCGGCCGCGTCCTGCATGGCCTGGCTCACCGCGCTCTTCCGGGCCGAGACCTTAGTCTGCGGGCCGCTCTGCGCCAGGCTGACCGCTGCCGCCGCCGTCCCCCGCAGGGTGCGGAAATCCTTTGCGGTGAAGTCCTCCCCCGTGCGCTCCTTGACGTACTCGTTGATGTCCGCGCTCGACACCGGATGCCAGCTGCGGCCGTCCTTGTAGGCCAGCAGGCGGGCGTTGCCGCCGCGGCGCTTGAGCTGGCGCACGACGGCGGCGAGGTCGGCGTCATCAATCCGCGACTCCCAGGTCTTGCCGCTCTTGGCCGGGAAGCTGAGCCGGAGTTCGTCCTTGCGCACCTTGACGTGGGCGCAGAGCAGGGTGGCGAGGCCATGGCTGCCGTTTTCGTTGGTGTAGCGCTCCGAGCCGACGCGCAATGATCCGCTGTCGAGCATCCGAAAGGCGGCCGCCAGCACGCGTTCCCGCGTCAGCCCTTCGGAGCGCAGGTCCATGGTCACCAGGCGGCGTGCGGTCGGCAGGGTCTCAGCCAGCTGGAGCGAACGGTCGAACTTCAGCCGGTCCTTCCGTTCCCGCCAGCTCGGATGGTAGATGTACTGCCGCCGGCCCACCGCGTCGACGCCCGTGGCCTGGATGTGCCCGTTGTCGTACGGGGCAATCCAGACGTCGGTCCAGGCCGGCGGGATCCCGATGCCCTCGAGCCGTTCCCGCACGGGGCCCGGCGGCAGGGTAGAGCCGTCCAGGTCCTTGTAACTGAACCCGGTCCCGGCGGGGACCCTGCGGTATCCTCGGCCGGACGCGTTGCTGTGGCGGAGCCTCATTGGCCGGCCCTGGGCGAGTGTTCATCCATGACGGTAAGCCTACTGACTACCGCCCGGGTTTCCACGTAAATCAAACAACGCGGGGTCACGTAGCGCCCATAATCCCTTCCGGGATGGGCGGGAAGTGACCCCGCGCTGGTCTGCGTCGTTGCTCCGTGTTGCTCTGTGTTGTTCTGTGTTGAGGCTAGACCTCGACGGCGGCGCCGCGGGAGATCTCCACCATGTCCTCGCGGGGCACCACCTTGATGCGCTCGCGCTGGACGGCGACGCCGTGCGACCCGCCGGCAGCGGTGGCCTTTTCACCGAGGGCGCGCTCGTGCTCGTCCAGGGCCAGCCAGCCTTCCCAGCTGGTGTACTCGACGCCGCGGCCCGCCAGGAGCTCGACGATCGCCTCGGGGGCGGGCGCCGCGGCCAGCGGCAGGTTTTCGCGGTCCTCAAGCAGGTAGGTCACGGTTTCGAGGGCGTCACCCTTGGTGTGGCCGATCAGTCCCACCGGGCCGCGCTTGATCCAGCCGGTCGCGTAGATCCCCGGCACGTGGGTGCCGGCGGCGTCCAGGACCCGGCCGCCGTCGTTCGGGACGACTCCCTTGCTGTGGTCGAACTCGACCTCGGGGAGGGCGGAACCGAAGTAGCCGATGGCGCGGTACACGGCCTGGACCGGGTACTCGACAAACTCGCCCGTGCCGCGGGCGTTGCCGGTGCCGTCCAGTTCGGTGCGCTCGAACTTGATCCCGGCGACGCGGCCGGGCGCGTCGGCGTCGTCTGTTGTTTCTGCGTAGATCTCGACGGGGCTGTGCAGGAAGTGCAGGTGCAGCCGGCGGGACGCGGTGAGCTCGGAGAGGTCCTCGGGCTGCTCGGCGATCCAGTTGGTGAGCGTGCCCACCATGGTCTTGGTCTGGTTGTTGCTCTGGATCTGCCGGTCCGATTCGGCGTCGAACTCGAAGTCCTCGGCGTAGAGGATGATGTCCACGTCCTTGGAGTGGGAAAGTTCGCGCAGTTCCAGGGGCGTGAACTTGACCTGGGCGGGCCCGCGCCGGCCGAACACGTGCACGTCCGTGACCGGCGAGGACTTCAGCCCGGTGTAGACGTTGTCCGGGATTTCGGAGACCAGGAGGTCGTCGGCGTGCTTGGAGAGCATGCGGGCCACGTCGAGGGCCACGTTGCCGTTGCCGATCACGGCGATTTCCTTGGCCTCCAGCGGCCATTCGCGGGACACGTCGGGGTGCCCGTCGTACCAGGACACGAAGTCGGCGCCGCCGTAGGAGCCCTCGAGCTCGATGCCGGGGATGTTCAGGTCCGCATCCTTGATGGCGCCGGTGGCGAAGATGACGGCGTCGTAGTGGGTGCGGAGGTCATCGATGGACAAGTCCGTGCCGTAGTCCACGTTGCCGAAGAACCGGATGTCGCCGCGGTCCAGGACCTTGTGCAGGGCGTTGACGATGCCCTTGATGCGGGGGTGGTCGGGGGCCACGCCGTAGCGGATCAGACCGTAGGGTGCCGGGTAGCGGTCGAAGAGGTCGATGCTGACGGTGAGTTCGCCGCTCTTGACGGCCTCGCTCTTGGTCAGGATGTCCGCGGCGTAGACGCCGGCGGGACCGGAGCCGACGACGGCGACGCGCAGCGGGCGGGCGGCGGTTCCTACGGGGGTGCTAGTTGACACGGCTGTGTTCCTTTTTTGTTCTGCATCCGTTGCTCCACAAACGCCCTTTGGGGCTTGATAACGGCAGTTGTGGAGCAATCGACGGGTGTTAGGGGGTCAGTACGCGGGTCTTGGTGGTGCGGGGAGCGTTCGGGGAGGTGGTGCTGTAGTCCGCGGTCTTGAAGTGCGACGGCGCGAACGGGCTGACGCGGACCACGTCGCCGATCACGATCACGGCGGGATTCGCTACGCCTGCGGCCTCCGCCTGGTCCGCGATGGTCCCGAGGGTTCCGATGGTCACCCGCTGGTTTGGCAGGTATCCATTCTCTACGATGCCAACAGGCGTCTGAAGAGGCAAACCGGCGCGGGCCAGGGAGGCTGCGGAATCGCGCAGCTGGCCCACACCCATGAGCAGGATCACAGTGTGGTCGGCACGGGCCGGGACTTCCGAGAGTTCCTCATGGCCGGTGACCACACTGAAGCCTTTGGCCAGCCCGCGGTGCGTGACCGGGATGCCGGCGGCGGCGGGGACGGAAATGGCCGACGTGACGCCGGAAACCACTTCGACCTCGACGCCGTGCTGCCGGCAAAATTCGGCTTCCTCGCCGCCGCGGCCCAGCACGTAGGGGTCACCGCCCTTGAGCCGGACCACGCGGTGGCCCTGCAGGGCTTCCTCGACCAGGATCCGGTTGATTTCGGACTGCGGCACCGGATGGTGGCCGGGGGTCTTGCCGACCTCCACAACGCGGACGTCGGGGGCCAGTTCGGCCAGGAGTTCACGCGGGCCGAGCCGGTCCGCCACCACGACGTCGGCCTGGCCAAGGAGCCGGCGGCCGCGGACGGTGATGAGTCCGGTGTCGCCGGGACCGCCGCCGACGAGGGCCACGGATCCGGGAGTTGCCCCCGTGCCGGAAACTCGGTGCCGGCGCAGCGGCAGGTCTCCGGTGGCCAGGGCGGTGGCGACGGCGTCGCGCAGGGCCATGGCGCGGCGCGGGTCTCCGCCGGCGTTGACGGCGATCTTGACGTCGTCCACCACGGCGACGGCGGGCGTCCAGGCGGCCGAGGCTTCGTGGTCGGAGGCGTTGACGCACCAGATGCGCTGCGCCTCGGCGTCGGCGGAGACCTGCGCGTCCACGGTGGCGTCGCCGGTGGCGGTCTGGACGAACCAGACGCCGTCGACGTCGGACCGCCGGTACGGGCGGGGCTCCCAGTTCAGGAGGCCGGCGTCGGCAAGTTCAGCGAGCGCCGGGCAGGCGGCCGGTGCCACGACGGTGACGCGGGCTCCGGCGTCGAGCAGCCCCTTGGTGCGCCGGGCGGCCACCGGGCCGGCGCCGACGACCAGCACGGGACGGCCGAGGAGGCGCAGGGCCGTGGGGTAAATGTCCTGAATTGCCATGCATCGACGATAGGGCGGCGTCACATAGCGGAACAACGGTGCGGCAACACCAGTTCACGCAAGGTAACGCCGCGTCACATAATGGCAATCGCCGCTCCTGATCTGCGGCGGCCGGGGGCACCGCTATTTCACGGCGATGAGTTCGATCAGCTTGATGTCGGGATCCTTGGCGAGCAGGGCGGGACCGTGTTCGCCGAGGGCGGCGGGGATGGCGCCGCTGAGGTGGGCCTGCCGGTCCTCCTCGGTATCGAAGGTGTCGAAGATGCCGAAGGTGTTCTCGTTGACCCGGAAGGCATACCAGGTGCGCGTTCCGGGCTCGTTGAGCACTATTTCGCGCCCTCCGTTCAGGAAGTCCCAGACGTCCTGTTCCTTCCCCGCTTTGGCTTCGACCAGGGCCAGCACGCCAAATTTTGCCGCCACAGCGACCTCCTAGGAATCGGGCTTTGCATCAGCCGTGGAAGGGGCCGCAACCCGGCCTCTAGGCGTGAGTGTAGGCCCGTGCCTGTACCCGGGCAAGGAGCCATCGAAAAAGCAACGCGGAGTCACTTACAGCCCATAAACCAATGGATTATGGGCCGTAGGTGACCCCGCGTTGCTTTGGAGGAGCTGGGTGGCTGGCCTAGCGGGTGCTGCCGGCCAGGAGGCCGCGGCGGCGGAGCAGCCGCTTTTCAATCGGTGCGAACACGAGCAGCTCGATCAGGATTCCGACGGCGAGGATCAGCAGGATGGCAGACATGACGATGGTCATGTCCGACAGGACGCGGCCCTGGTCCAGCATGGAGCCCAGACCGAAGCCGATGGTGCCGCCGACGGCGATGATTTCCGCCGCCATGAGCGAGCGCCAGGAGAACGCCCAGCCCTGTTTGAGGCCGCCGAGGTACCCGGGCAGGGCCGCCGGCAGGATGATCTGCAGGGCCAGCTGAAGCCGGGACGCACCCAGGACCTTTCCGACGCTGCGGTACTGCGGCGGAATCTGGTCCACACCGGAGATCAGGCCGTTGATGATCGAGGGAATCGCACCCATGAACACCACGAAATACACAGTGGCATCCGTGATCCCAAACCAGAGAATAGCGGCCGGCACCCAGGCCACCGACGGCAGGACCTGCAGCCCGGAGATCAGCGGCCCGAAAGCGCGCCGCAGCGGTGCCACCTGGGCCAGCACGAGACCCACCGGCGTCGCGATCACCACGCTGATCAGGAAGCCCACGACGCCGCGCTGCAGCGAGGTCCAAACGGCCTCTTGAAGCTTGCCCTCCCCCCACAGGGTTCCGACCTGGCCGATGACATCCAGGGGGCCGGGCACGACGTCGCGCCGCTTGAAGCCGACGGAGACGTACAACTGCCAGAGGATGATCAGCACCGCGAGCGCGGCCACCGGCAGCAGGATCCGGCTCCAGTCGATGCGGACCTTGCGGATGGAGTCTGACTGCAGGGAGTCGAGGCCCGCTTCGAGCTCGCGGAGGTCTTCCTTGCCGGTGGAGGAACGGGTCAGGGCGGCGTGGACCTTGCGGGTCTCGGCTGGCGCTTCCGCCACGGGAAGCTGGTTACTTGGCATGGCGGCGGATCTCCTCGCGTAGCCGGGCGGTGATTTCGCCGGTGAGCTGGCCGGCCAGTCCGGCGTCGGTGCGGTGCTCTTCGCTGACGTGCCATTCCCGCACCACGCGGCCGGGCCGGGAGGAGAGCAGCAGGACGCGCTGGCCCAGCCGGACGGCCTCGCGGACGTTGTGGGTGACAAAGACGATGGTCCGGCCGGTTTCCTTCCAGATCCGTTCCAGCTCGTCATGGAGCAGGTCCCGTGTAATCGCGTCCAGGGCCGCGAACGGCTCGTCCATGAGCAGCAGCTGGCGGTCCTGGGCCAGCGACCGGGCCAGGGAGACGCGCTGGCGCATCCCGCCGGAGAGCTCGTGGGGCCGTTTGTCCCCCGCACCGCCCAGGTGCACCAGGTCCAGCAGCTCCCCCGCCCGGACCCGGCGGTCGGCTTTCCCGACGCCGCGCAGCTTCAGGGCCAGCTCGATGTTCTCCCGCGCGGTCAGCCAGGGAAACAGTGCCGCGTCCTGGAACATGAAGGCGGCGCCGTCGCTGGGCACTTCCAGGGCGCCCGACGTCGGGGCCTCCAGTCCCGCCATGATGTTGAGCAGGGTGGACTTGCCGCAGCCGGAGGCACCGAGCAGGGCGACGAACTCGCCCTGCCCGATGGTGGCGTTGACGTCGTCCAGCACCGGGGCGCCGGCGCCGAAGCGCTTGCCCAGGTGTTCCAGTACGACTGGCATGGTCTGGTCCTTACTGTTGTGGCGGATGGCTGGGGCCCGGGCGCTAGTCCTTGCCGAGCCCCTCGGCGGAGATCTTCTTGCCGGCACTCTCGCTCAGAACGCTGTTGAGCGCCGTGAGGTCGAAGATGCCGTTGATGTCGGCCTGCTTGGTGGTGCCGGCGTCGACGCCGTCCTGGAGCAGCTTCTTGTACGTCCCTGCGAGCGGGTCGGTGGTGAAGACGATGTTCTTCAGGGACCGGTCGATGACGTCGGCCGGCAACGCCTTGCCTGCGGCAGCCTTGAGTCCGTCGTTGAGGACGGTGGCTTTCTCCGCGGCGGGCGCCGCGTTGAGCCAGTCCACGGATTCGACATGGCCCTTCAGCAGCGCCTGCACCGTGGCAGGGTGCTCGGCCGCGAACGTCTTGTTGACGATCAGGACGGTGGTGACGAACTCGCCCTTCTCCCACAGGTCCTTCTCGTCGACCAGGACCTTTGCGCCGGCCTGGAGCACCAGGCGGGAGGCCCAGGGCTCAGGCAGCCACGCGCCGTCGAGCTTGCCGTCCTGGAACAGCTTGAGGGTCTGGGCGTTCTCGGTCGGGTTGATCGAGACGTCGCCGCTGCCGTCCGTGGAGGTCTTGAACCCCTGCTTGCCGAGCCAGGCGCGGAGGGCCACGTCCTGGGTGCCGCCGAGCTGCGGCGATGCGAGCGTCTTGCCCTTGAGGTCGGCCGCCGAGTTGATGCCGGGTTTGACCACCAGCTGCGCTCCGCCGGCCGCGGCGCCGGCGATGATGCTGATGGACTGGCCGTTGCTCTTGACGTAGGAGTTGATGGCCGGGTTGGGGCCGATGTAGGTGGCGTCGATGGCGCCGGCGTTCAGGGCCTCGATCGCGGCCGGGCCGGCGTTGAACACCTGCGTGCTGAGCTTGGTCGCCCCGAGGTCCTTGGCGATGAACCCCTTGTTGACACCCACCAGGGCCGGGGCGTGGGTGATGTTGCCAAAGTAGCCGAGCCTGAGCTCCGCGGCCGGGCCGGCGTCCGCCGTTGCCGCTACGGGGGCGGTTTCGGGGCTGCGGGACAGCGAGGATGCAACTGCTGCGCCGGCGCCGATCAGGAGCACGAGGCCCGCGACCAGGGCGATTTCCAGGGTGCGCTTGCGTTTGGGTTTGCCGGTCTCGCCGGCGACGATCCGGGTGGTGCCGGGCTGTGTGCCGGGCCCGGGGTTTTCGGGGGTGTGTGACATGGGTGAAGTCCTGTTCTGGGGTGTGTGCGGAAGGGCCGGGCGGATGGTCAGCGCCGGCGACATCGCCCCTGGAAGTCCCTGCGGGGGAGGCCGGGGAACCGTTCCTGTGTCTTCATTCATTCACCATAGGGAGTGTCATATTCGGGGTTCAACGGCCCGGAAACCGGGGGTCACGCGGGTTCACGCAGCGTCACATTCGGCCCCAAAAGACGGCAGCTTGTTTCCCGGACAGCCGCCCATGGCGACCGACCGGGGAACAAGCTGCGCCCATGTGACACGTGGCCTAGATCGAGTAGCGCTCGTCCTCGTGGTCGCCGGGGTGGTCGTTGACCAGGCCTGCGGCGAGGGTGTTGCCGTCGAGCGGGTCGATCACGAGGAACGCCCCGGTGCGGCGGTGGTGCAGGTAGTTCTCCAGCGGCAGCGGCGCGGCGAGCCGGAGCTGCGCGTGCCCGATGTCGTTGAGCTCCAGGGTGGTGGTCGGCTCCAGGCCGAAGCTGGCGAGGTCGAGCCTGCCTGTCACGTTCCGCACCAGGGCCTGGACCGTGCGGGTGCCGTGCTTGACCAGGACCTTGGAGCCCTCCCGGAGCGGCTTGGGCGAGAGCCAGCACAGGGCGGCGTAGAGGTCTGCACTGCTTTCACGCACCGTCCCGGCCGCCGCGATCGTGTCACCGCGGGCGACGTCGAACTCATCGGCCAGGCGCAGCGCCACGGACTGCGGTGCGGCCGCCTCGGCGAGCTCGCGGCCCGCGAAGTCGATCCCGGTGATGGTGGTGGTGCGCGGGGCCTGGCCCGGGGTCAGGATGCTGACCTGATCCCCCAGTTTCACGGAGCCTTCGGTGATCTGGCCGGCGTAGGCACGGTAGTCGCGGTAGGCCTCGGGATCGAGGCCGCCGGCGATGGCGTCCGGAGCCAGCGCGCCCTGCGGCCGGACCACCAGCTGGACCGGGAAACGGAAGCTTTCGAGGTGGCTTTCGAGTTCGTCGGCGGCCGGCAGCGTCTCCAGGACCTCCAGGAGCGCCGGGCCGTCGTACCACGGTGTCCGCTCCGAGCGGTCCACCACGTTGTCGCCGTCGAGGGCGGAGACGGGGACGACGAAGAGATCGGAGACCCCGCCTGCATTTGAATCGTCACGGCCAAGCCCGAGTTCGCGCCCGACCTGCTGGACGTCCGCCTCGATCCCGCGGAACACTTCCTCGCTGAAATCCACAAGGTCGATCTTGTTCACGGCGACGATCACGTGTGCCACGCGCAGCAGCTGCAGCACGGACAGGTGCCGGCGGGTCTGCTCGAGGACACCCTTGCGGGCGTCGATCAGCACGACGACGGCGTCCGCGGTGGACGCACCGGTCACCGTGTTCTTGGTGTACTGCACGTGCCCGGGGCAGTCTGCGAGGATGAAGCTGCGCCGGTCCGTGGCGAAGTAGCGGTAGGCGACATCGATCGTGATGCCCTGCTCGCGCTCCGCGCGCAGGCCGTCGGTCAGCAGGGCGAGATCGATCGCTTTTGTGCCGGTGGCCCCTTCACCGCCGAACCCGCGGTCCGCCGAGGTGCGGGCGACGGCGTCGAGCTGGTCGGCGAGGATCGCCTTCGAGTCGTGCAGGAGCCGGCCCACCAGTGTGGACTTGCCGTCGTCGACGGAGCCTGCGGTGGCGAAGCGGAACAGCGTGGTGGGCAGCGCCGCGGCAACGAGGTCCGGGCCCGGGAGAAACGTTTCCGTGCTCATTAGAAATAGCCGTCCTTCTTGCGGTCTTCCATGGCGGCCTCGGAGATGCGGTCGTCGGCCCGGGTGGCGCCACGTTCGGTGATGGTCGAGGCGGCAACCTCAATGACGACGTCGCGCACCGTGGCGGCGGCCGATTCCACCGCGCCGGTGCAGGACATGTCGCCGACCGTCCGGTAGCGGACGGTCTTGGTGATGACTTCCTCGTGATCGCGCGGCTGGGAGACCTCGCCGACGGCGCGCCACATGCCGTCGCGGGCAAAGACTTCGCGGCGGTGGGCGTAGTACAGGCCCGGCAGCTCGATGTTCTCGCGCTCGATGTAGCGCCACACGTCCAGTTCGGTCCAGTTGCTGATGGGGAACGCGCGGACGTGCTGGCCCACCGTGTGCCGGCCGTTGTAGAGGTTCCACAGCTCGGGCCGCTGGTTGCGGGGGTCCCACTGGCCGAACTCGTCGCGCAGGCTCAGGATCCGTTCCTTGGCCCGGGCCTTGTCCTCGTCGCGGCGGCCGCCGCCGAAGACGGCGTCGAACTTGTTGCGCTGAATCGCATCCAGCAGCGGGACGGTCTGCAGCGGGTTCCGGGTTCCGTCCGCACGCTCGGCCAGCTCACCGGAGTCGATGAACTCCTGGACGGAGCCAACGACGAGCTTCAGGCCCAGCCGTTCCACAGTGCGGTCGCGGAAGTCGATGACCTCGGGAAAGTTGTGGCCGGTGTCCACGTGCAGCACCGGGAAGGGCACCTTGCCGGGCCAGAAGCCCTTCGTGGCCAGGTGCAGCATCACCACGGAATCCTTGCCGCCGGAGAAGAGCAGCGCAGGCTTCTCGAACTCGGCGACGACCTCGCGGATGATGTGGATGGCCTCGGACTCGAGGGTGTCGAGGCTCGAGAGGCGTGAACCTGCGACGCCGATTGCCGCCCCCGCCCCTGCGCCGCGCGGCTGATCTTCGATCAGCCCAGCGCGCGGCTCCGACAGGCCCGATGCCACTCCCTGGGCGGCAATCGCCGTCTCAGCTGCGTCGTTGTCCAGCACCGACAGCTCCAGGTCCTCGTTGGTGATTTGAGTTCTCATACGTGTAGTCCGCATTCTGTCTTGTCGGTTCCTGCCCAGCGTCCGGCGCGGGGGTCGTCGCCGGGCGCCACCTTGCGGGTGCAGGGCTGGCAGCCAATGGACGGGTAGCCCTGTGAAAGCAGCGGGTTGACGGGAAGAAGGTTGTCGTCGGAGTACTGCACCAGCTGGTCGAAAGTCCAGGCCGCCACCGGGTTGACCTTGACCAGGCCATTGGCCTCGTCCCAGGTGACCAGCGGCGTGTTGGTGCGGGTGGGCGCCTCGTCGCGGCGGACTCCGGTGAACCAGAGCTCGTAGCCGGCCAGGGTGCGGCGCAGCGGCGCCACTTTGCGCAGTGCGCAGCACTGCGCGGGGTCGCGGGCGAAGAGGTCCTTGCCCAGGAGCCGGTCCTGCTGCTCCACGGTGTTCTCCGGCAGCACGTCCACGACGTTGACGCGCAGGTTGGCCGCGACCTCGTCGCGCGTCGCGTGCGTCTCCGGGAAGTGGTAGCCGGTCTCCAGGAACAGGACGTCGACGCCGGGGAGCTGGTCCGCGACCAGCGCCGGGAGGACCGCATCCGCCATGGAACAGGCGACGGCGACCGTCGGCAGCTCGAAATTGCGGGCCACCCAGGCGATGACGTCGCGGGCCGGGGCGTCCCAGCCGAGCTCGGCGGCGCCGGCCTCGGCGAGGGCCTTGAGCTCGTCGTGGGAGCGGAGTGCTGCGGTCACTGGAGATCACCCTCCTCCGCGGCGAAGGCCCACTCGGCGAAGCTCTGGCCCTCGGAGCGGTCGGCGACGAACTTGCGGACCACGCGTTCCACGTAGTCGGGCAGTTCCCCGGCAGTGACCTTGAGGCCGCGGACGGTGCGGCCCAGGCCTGCCTCCTCGCGGCTGTCGGACGCGAGCCCGCCGCCGAGGTGGACCTGGAAGCCCGGGGTGGGGTCGCCGTCGGGCGTTGGCAGCATCATGCCTTTGAGGCCGATGTCCGCCGTCTGGATCCGGGCGCAGGAGTTGGGGCAGCCGTTAATGTGCAGGGACAGCGCCTGGGGCAGCTGCTTGCTCTCGGCGAGGTCGGCGAGCCGGCGCTCCAGCTCGGCAACCGCCGTCGCCGCGGTCACCTTCGTTTCCACGATGGCGAGCTTGCAGAACTCGATGCCGGTGCAGGCGATGGTGCCGCGCCGGAACACGGACGGGCGGGCGGACAGGCCCAGCGCGTCGAGCTCGGCCACGAGCGGGTCCACCTCATCCTTGGGCACGTCGAGGACCACGAGTTTCTGGTGCGGGGTGGTGCGCAGGCGCTGCGAGCCGCGGGCCTCCAGGGTGTCCGCGAGCTTGACCAGCTGGCTGCCGGAGAGGCGGCCGGCCAGCGGGGTGGCGCCGATGAAGAACTTGCCGTCCTTTTGTTCGTGCACGCCAATGTGGTCGCCGGGCGTGGAGGGCTTCGGTGCGGCCGGGCCGTCGGCGAGCTTGTAGCCGAGGTATTCGTCTTCGAGGACCTGGCGGAACTTCACCGGCCCCCAGTCGGCCAGCAGGAACTTCAGCCGGGCCTTGGTGCGCATGCGCCGGTAGCCGTAATCGCGGAAGATGCTGGTGACGCCGAGCCACACGTCGGCGGCCTGGTCCGGCCGGACGAAAGCGCCGAGGCGCTTGCCCAGCATGGGGTTGGTGGAGAGCGCGCCGCCCACCCAGAGGTCGTAGCCGATGCCGAGTTCGGGGTGGACCAGGCCCACCAGGGCGACGTCGTTGATCTCGTGCACCACGTCCTGGCTGGGGTGGCCGGTGATGGCGGTCTTGAATTTGCGCGGCAGGTTGGCCAGTTCCGGGTCGCCGATGAACCGCTCGGCGAGTTCCTGGATCAGCGGCGTGGGGTCGATGATCTCGTCCTTGGCGATGCCCGCCACCGGCGAGCCGAGGATGACGCGGGGCACGTCGCCGCAGGCTTCCGTGGTGGACAGTCCCACGCCTTCGAGCCGGCGCCAGATTTCGGGCATGTCTTCGACCCGGATCCAGTGCAGCTGGATGTTCTGGCGGTCCGTGAGGTCGGCCGAGTCGCGGGCGAAGTCCACGGAGATCTGGCCGATGACGCGCAGCTGCCCCGTGGTGAGCGCACCGCCGTCGATCCTGACGCGGAGCATGAAGTATTTGTCTTCGAGCTCGTGCGGCTCAAGCGTGGCGGTCTTGCCGCCGTCGATCCCGGGTTTGCGCTGGGTGTAGAGCCCCCACCAGCGGAAGCGGCCGTGCAGGTCGGTGCCGTCGATCGAGTCGAAGCCGTGCTTGGAGTAGACGGACTCAATACGCTCGCGGACGTTGAGGCCGTTGTCTTCCTGTTTCCAGGTCTCGTTGGCGTTCAGCGGCGTGGTGCCGTCCACTTTCCACTGGCCGTGCGGCTTTGCGGCCGGGCGGGGAGGGCGCTTGGTGCGGCCGGCGGCAGCCTCGTCCGTGGACGCTCCGGCTAGAGCTGTATCAGTCATGCATCGACTGTAGGGGCGGCCGTAATCCCGTCACAAAGGGTCAGAAACGGGGAGTCACCTAGGGCAACATTTCGTCACGAACCGCCGGAAACCCTTGAAGTCGCCCTGCGGCTGTGCATCTGCGCGGACCGTCAGGGCCGGGGCTGCGGGGCCCCGGCCAGCGCCGCGTCGTAGCGTTCCAGGGCAATTTCGGCGAGGACCGGGGAGGGCAGCAGCGGCGCCGTCACCAGGTCCGCGCCGGCCTTGGCCAGCTGGTCATGGAAGAAACCGGGCGCCAGGAGATACGAGGCGATGACGACGCGACCGCCAAGGTCCACCGCTCCGGCCGACTCCCCCGCGCCGGCACCGCCGGCGGCCTCCTCGCGGAGCATGGCGACGGCGTCGGGAACCGAGGGTTTGGCGGAGGCGCCGTAGGCGGCCACGATCCGGTTGGAACGCAGGGCACGGAGCTGCTCCGTGAGTTCCTCGACATTCTGTGCGGCGCTGGGATCGGAGGACCCGGCGGCGGCGAGGACCACGGCGTCGTTGTCCGTTACCCCGGCCTCGCGCAGCCGCGCATCGAGCAGCGCTGCGAGCCGCGGATCCGGCCCCAGCGGCGCCGCGGCCAGGGTGTCCGGCCGGCTCTTCACGGCGCGGGCGATGTCCACCCTAACGTGGTATCCGACGCTGAGCAGCAGCGGAACCACGACGGCGGTTACCCCCGCCGGGAGGCCCGCCACGACGGCCGGCAGGTCTGGGTCCTGCACGTCGACGTAGGCCTCGCGGACGTCCAGCCCGGGACGGAGCCCCGCGATGCCGTCCCGGAGCGCGTTGACCTCCGCGGCCCCGTGCGGGCTCGACGTGCCGTGGGCGCAGGCGATCAGGATGGGGGTATTCATAGCCGTTAGCGTAACCTTGGAGCCGCCCTATCCGCCCCCTTGCAATCGACCGGGACGCTTCATGACCTTCTCCTTCAGCCTTGTCCTGGTCTGGCTTGACCTCGCCGGCGTGTTCTTCTTTGCGGTCTCCGGCTCATTGCTCGCAGCGCGGAAGCAGTTCGACATCATCGGCTCGCTGCTCCTGGCCTCGGTGGTGAGCCTGGGCGGCGGCGTCATCCGCGACATCATCATCAACGCGGGCCCGCCCGCCGCGTTCACCAACCCGGCGTACCTGGCACCGCCCCTGTTTGCCACGGTGCTGGTGTATTTCCTGTTCTCCAGCGTCCAGCGCTTCACGTCGCTGCTGATCCTGTTCGACGCCGGCGGGCTGGCCCTGTTCTGCATCACCGGCACACTGAAGGCCCTGGCCGCCGGGATGAATCCCGTGGCCGCCGTCCTGCTGGGTGTGACGACGGCGGTGGGTGGCGGCCTGCTGCGGGATATCACCGCCAACGAGGTCCCGCGGCTCTTCGACCCCAGGGATCTGTACGCGCTGCCGGCGTTCGCCGGGTCGGCGTCGACCGTGATCCTGTCCCTCACGGGGACCTTCACCGCGGTGAGCGCCTGCGCCGTCGCCGGGGTGGTCTTCGCCTTCCGGGTCACGGCCTGGCGGCGCCACTGGTACGTTCCGCTGGCGGTCCGCGGCTGGCACCGGCTGGGCCTGGACACCGCGGAAAACGACCGCTGAGGATTAGCTAGGATAAGACCATGACTGACATGTTCCTCGAGAAATTCCGCGCGCTTGTCCCGAAGTATCTCGAAGACGAATGGCAGGAAGAAGATGGCCTCCCGGCCGAGGAGCTCGACGCCGCCCTGGCCGAACACCAGTTCCAGGTCCCGATGGTCCTGCGCGAGTTCTACCTGGCAGTCGGCGGCTGCGAGGACATCATGGAGGCCTACCACTACTTCTGGGACCCCGAAGAGCTCGAAGTCGATGACGAGGGCTTCCTCATGTTCCTCGAGGACGAGGAAGAGCAGTTCACCTGGGGCTTCCGCGTCGGGGACCTCAGCATCCCGGATCCCATCGTGTACCGCCGCAACAACGCCCGCGGCCAGTGGAAGAGCGAAGAAGGGACATTCTCCGAATTCGTCTTCGACATGTTCGAGTGGGCCTTCAACGACGAGGACGAAGACTAGGCTCCACGGCCCTCTCCTCCCATCTCCGGCCGACTCTCCCCTCTCTCCTGCGGCCGCCGACTCTCCCGCTCTCCTGCTGCCGCCGATTCTCCCCTTGTTTGGCGTCCCCCACCGGCGTGTCCGGAGGAACCGCCGGCATTCTGCGGCAACGGGATTCCATACGTGGGGAAATTCAGCGGATGACCCTGCCGCGCAGCACCTGCCACACCTCGTCGATCACCTTCTGCGGGTTGTAAACGACGTCGTGATATCCGTACCGGAGGACGGCGTAGCCGGTCAGGATGCTGGCGTTGTTCCGCCCCCGGTCCTTCTTGACCTGCGCGCGCTCAAGATGGGTGGTCCCGTCGATCTCCACGATCAGGAATCCTTCAAGCAGGAAGTCCACGACGCCGATCCCCGGCAGGTGCACCTGCGTCTGGGTGTAGATTCCCTGGCTCCGGAAGAGCAGCCTGGCAACGACCTCGATCGCCGAATCCGCCGTGCCGTCAACCAGCTCCAGGACTGCACGGGCGGCCCCGTTCCGGTTTCCCGGCAGCCGCTGGCGCAGATAGTCCAGCGAGGTGCGGCCCTGCAGCAGGGCACTTTCCACCATGACCGCCGCATCCACCGGGGGCAGGCAGCGCAGCGCGTGGAGCAGAGCGTCGGTGAGTCCGGCCACGGGGCGCGGGTATTCCGTCGGGACCAGGCTGCCGCGGTGGATGACCATTCCGGGCGCTGCGCCGTGCGCGCACAGCAGGTGCAGCCGTGCGGGCTCGTGGAGGCGCCATATGTCGTGGAACGGCGCGGCGGAGGCGCAGGTGAGCATGCCGTTCGCGAGCACGGCGGCCACGAAGTCCGCCCGCGCCCCGGGCAGCGCCACCACCCCATGGCGGAGGCGGCGAATTTCCCCGGCAGCCACGGCAGCGCGGATCCTGTTCGACGTAAAACCTGCCTGGAGCAGCGTGGCCGTGCGGGCAACCGAGCCGGCGTATTCCAGATAAACCTTAACGTCCATGGGGCAAGCACACACGCGGCATGACAGCCCCGGGGGCCACAACATCGGTTATGTGGACAACTCCGCACCATCCGCGCCGCTGGTATTCCCCGCTTTTGACCATGTCCGACGGCGTGTCCCGCCAGCGGCGGGCGTGTCCCGAAGCTGTCCGGCCAAAGGTGGGGAAACTCAGCGCGACAACGTCCGGCAATGAATCGAAATCTTATGACAAGAAATTTACAGATAGGTCTGGACGCTATGACATAACTGTCATAGAGTTGTTTCTGGGTTCACCAAATGCCTCCGGTGGATCTGATGCGAACGGAGAAATGGCCCCGGTTCGGCGCAACGGAAGACTCGGACGTTGTGAGGAACCGGGGCCATTCCGTTTAAGCCGGAAGCCAGGTTAATCGTCAGGCTGCACCCAGCCGGAAGAACCGGCCGGGGACCTAGCTGCTGCGGTCCACTACGGCGTGGGCGAAGCTGGTCAGCGAGGCCTTTACGACGCCTTCGGGCAGCGGGGCAAGGGCGGCAATGGCCTCATCGGCCCAGGTGCGTGCCACCACCCAGGACTGTGCAGTGACGGGGTGCTCCCGGAGTCCGGCCACGGCGGCGGCCAGGGCCTCATCCGAGCTGAGGTCACCGTCGATCAGCGTCAGCAGTTCGACGGCGGCCTGGTCGCCGTCGCGGGCCGCGTTGCGCAGCAGCAGCACGGGCAGGGTGGGCACGCCTTCGCGCAGGTCGGTTCCCGGCGACTTGCCGGACTTGACCTTGATCCCGGTGACGTCGATGACGTCGTCGGCGAGCTGGAAGGCAACGCCCACCTTCTCGCCGTACTCGACCAGGATCGGCTCGTAGGCTTCGTCGGCGCCGGAGAAGATCGCGCCCAGCTGCCCGGAGGCGGCCACGAGCGAGCCGGTTTTGTCCGCGATGACGGAGAGGTAGTGCGCCAAGGGGTCCTCGTCCGGGCGCGGTCCCACGGTCTCGTGCAGCTGGCCCAGGCAGAGCCGTTCAAAGGTGCGGGCCTGGATGCCAAGCGCCCGGGACCCGAGTTCTGAGACCAGGATGGAGGCGCGCGCAAAGATCAGGTCGCCGGTCAGGACCGCGACGGAGTTGCCCCAGACCTCGTGGGCCGTCGGCGCCCCCCGGCGGAACGGCGCGGAGTCCATGACGTCGTCGTGGTAGAGGGTGGCGAGGTGCGTCAGTTCGACGACGACGGCGGCCTGCACCACTGCGGGCAGGGAGGCGTCGCCAAGGTGGGCGCACAGCAGGGTCAGCAGCGGGCGGATCCGCTTGCCGCCGGCTTCCACGAGGTGGCGCGACGTTGCGTCAGCCAGGGGATCGGAGTTGGCAATGGCTTCGCGCAGCTTCTTCTCGACGCGCGCCAGGTTGGTGGTGAGCGCCGGGCCCAGCTCGGCGTCGCCCGCGATGGCCGAGAAGCCTGCCGGCAGTTGGAGGCCGGTGGCGATCGCGGTGGTGTTGAGGCTGGGTTCAGCGCTCGGCAGGCCGTGTCCGGCGTGCGTCCAGCTTTGGTCTGCAGAGTTGGTCACGGGTTAACCCTAACTTTTTGTTGCGGAAACCGCGGAGTTGGCGCCGGAGTGCGGAACGCTGTCCGTGGTGGACGCGGCCTTGTTGGACGTTGCCTGATTGGACGTGGCCTGATTGGACGTGGCGGGAACCAGGGATTCCAGGACCCGGATGACCCGGTCCTCGAAGCCCTTGGCGGCGGGATCGGTGAGGTTGGCCAGCATCCGCACCACGAAACGCATGAGCACGGGGACAGGCATACCGGTCCGGAGGGCCAGTTTCATGACGGCCGGCTTGCCGATCAGGGCGGCGAACGCCCGTCCCAGTGTGAAGTGTGAGCCCCACTGCTGGCGCACGTAGTCGGCGTACCGGGCAAGGTGCGCGTCGGCGGCCCTGGAAGCCTCCGTCCCGGTCCCCCAGCCGGCGGACGCCGACCGAGCAGCCGCGTCGGCGATGAATTCGGCCGCGAAGCGGGCGGACTCCATGGCGTAGGAGATGCCCTCGCCGTTGAACGGGGAGACCATGCCGCCGGCGTCGCCGAGGAGCAGCAGGCCCGGAGAATAGTGCGGGGTGCGGTTGAAGCCCATGGGCAGCGCGGCACCACGGATTTCGCCCACCTGGTTGTCCGGGGTGAAGCCCCAGTCGGCGGGCATGCCGGCGGTCCATTCGCGCAGGACCTGCTTGTAGTCCAGCTTGCCGAAGTCCTTCGAGGAGTTCAGGATGCCCAGGCCCACGTTGGAGGTGCCGTCGCCGACGCCGAACACCCAGCCGTAGCCGGGCAGGAGCTTGCCGTCGCGGCCGGGAAGCTCGAGCCAGCCTTCCATCCAGTCGTCGTCGTGCCGCGGCGAGGTGAAGTAGGTCCGCACGGCCACGCCGAGCGGCCGGTCGTCGCGCTTGCCGATGCCCAGTGAGACGGCGGTGCGCGTCGAGTTCCCGTCGGCGGCGAGGACGACGTCGGCGCTGAAGTCGCGCGTCTCGCCGGTCTTGCGCCCGGAGTTGTCCAGCAGCGCTGCGCGCACGCCGGTGACCCGGCCATCCTCGGAGCGCAGCGCCTCGGTGACGCTGTGGCGTTCCAGCACGACGGCGCCCGCGGACTGGGCATGCCGGGCGAGCTGTTCGTCGAAGCCGAGCCGGGTCCGGATCAGCCCGTACTGCGGGAAGTCGGCAACCTCCGGCCAGGGCAGTTCGATCGTGCGGCCGCCGGCGATCAGGCGCAGGCCCTTGTTCCGCCGCCAGCCGTCGGCTTCGGGGTGGGCGAGTCCCAGCTTCTGGATCTCGCGGACCGCGCGCGGGGTGAGTCCGTCGCCGCAGACTTTCTCGCGGGGAAAGCTGGTTTTCTCCAGCACCGTGACGTCAATGCCGGCTTTGGCAAGGTAGTAGGCGGCGGTGGATCCGGCCGGGCCCGCCCCGACGATCAGTACATTCACAGCAGGGATCGGCTATCGGCCGGGCCGGGTGATGTTGCGGCGCAGCTTGGCCACGGGTCCGGTGTGGGCGGCCAGCGCCGCAGCGCCTGCGGCAGGGCCGGTTGAGGGGTCTGCCGGTTTCTGGGCCCGGTGCACGGCGACGATGCCGCCGCTGAGGTTGCGGTACGTGACGGATTCCCAGCCGGCCTCCTGCAGCCAGGCCGCAAGGTGGTCCTGGTCCGGCCAGGCGCGGATGGACTCGGCGAGGTAGACGTAGGCGTCGGGGTTGGAGGAGGCCTTGACGGCGATGGCCGGCAGGGCCCGCATGAGGTATTCGGTGTACATGGTGCGCCACAGCGGCACCACTGGCTGGGAGAACTCCGCGATGACCAGCCGGCCGCCGGGCTTGGTGACCCGCAGCATCTCGGCCAGGGCCTTCTTCGGATCGTTGACGTTGCGCAGGCCAAAGGAGATCGTGCTGGCGTCGAAGATGTTGTCCGCGAACGGCAGGCGGGTGGCATCCCCGGCGATGAAGTCGATGTCAGGGCGGCGGCGCTTGCCGACCTTGAGCATGCCGAGGGAGAAATCGCAGGCGATGACGTTGATGCCTGCGTCGGCGTACGGCTCGCTGGAGGTGCCGGTGCCGGCGGCGAGGTCCAGGACGTGCTGGCCGGCCGATACGCCCATGGCCTCCACCACCACCTTGCGCCAACGCCGCGTCTGCCCCAAGGACAGGACATCGTTGACGACGTCGTATTTGGGGGCGACGTCGTCAAACATCGTGGCTACTTCGTCCGGACGCTTATCCAAGGATGCTCGGTTCACCCTGACATTGTCTCAAATGATCGGCGCTCCCACGAACGGGCCGCCAATTGACGCGGCTTTCACCTGCGGCAACGGCCGCGGCGGCCCCGTGGAGGCCCGGCCGGCCCGTGTATATCCACCCAATGGGCGATCACGGGCTAGTGTTATGCCATCATGACGAGCACGTTCCGCACCTTGACAGTCCCCCTCGATGCCGAAACTTTCCCCGGGGGCCTGCCGTCGTTTCTGGTCCGGGACGATGTCCTCTGCTGGACCCGCCGCGAGGCCGGTCTCGTGGGCTTCGGCGAGATAGCCCGTTTCACCGCCACCGGACCCGAGCGGTTCCTGGAAGCGGACATCTGGTGGCGCCACCAGGTCCTGGAGGCAGACATCCAGGACAGTGTGGGCTGCCCCGGCACCGGCCCGGTCGCCTTCGGCTCCTTCGCCTTCTCCAAGGCCTCCGCCCATGAGTCCCGGCTGCTGGTCCCGGAAATCGTCGTCGGGCTCCGTGACGGCCACGCCTGGCTGACCCAGCTCACGTTCGACGACGGCAACCTCACCGAAGCCGGTGCCCGCGCCGCCCTGGACCGCTGGCTTCACAGCACCAGCGCCAATCCCGGCTCAAATCCCCGAGCCAGCACCAATCCCGGCACCAGCGTGACCGTGGTGGACGACCCGGTGCCGGCACCCCCGCAGGCCGGTGGCGCCGTCGTCCGTCCTTTGCCATTGGCCGCAGGGGCAACGTTGCACACCGGCTCGCTCAGCGAGGAAGACTGGATGGCCGCCGTTGCCGCCGGCGTCGCGGAGATCCGGACCGGCGCCCTGGAAAAGCTGGTGCTGGCGCGGGACGTCGTGGCCACCGTCCCCACCGGCGTCAAGGCCGCCGAGGTGCTGCGCGAACTGTCCGCCCGGTACCGCGAATGCTGGACGTACGGGGTGGACGGGCTGGTGGGGGCCACTCCGGAAATGCTGATCCAGGTGGAGGGCCGCACCGCGCAGGCGCGCGTCCTGGCCGGCACCCTGGACCGCCGCGACGCCGATGGCATGGCGGGCTCGCCGCTGGAATTCGCCGAACGGGTGCTGGCCGGCTCCGAGAAGCAGCGGCACGAACACGACATCGCAATCCAGTCCCTGACCACGCAGCTGGCCCCGTTTTCCGAGGCCATGAACGCGCACAGCGAGCCCTTCATCCTCGAACTGCCCAATGTGTGGCATCTGGCCTCGGACGTCAAGGCTGAGCTGGCTGAGGTGGAAGGCCACGTCCCCACGTGCCTGGCCCTGATCAACGCGCTGCATCCGACCGCCGCCGTCTGCGGTACCCCCACCACCGTGGCCGGGGCGCTCATCCGCAAGCTCGAGCACCTGGACCGCGGCCCGTACGCCGGGCCGGTCGGCTGGCTCGACGCGGCCGGCAACGGCGAGTGGGGCATCGCCCTGCGTGGCGCCGTCATCGAATCCCCGCACACGGTCCGGCTCTATGCGGGCTGCGGCGTGGTGGACGGCTCGGTTCCCGAGACTGAGCTCGCCGAGACGTGGGCGAAGTTCCGGCCGATGCTGGAGTCGCTCGGCATCAGCAGCTAGTGTGCGGGGCTCGCGAGGCCCAAGATGCGGGTGGGGCCCGTGACGCCGGCCGGGCCGGCGAATCGGCCGTCGGACTTGCACCGCAGGAACTGGCGAAACGGACAGGAATCCGGGATCACAGACAGATCGGGCATTAAAGATATTGCATTCCGGTCTGGTTTAGTTATCCAATAGTGAAACTTAGTTTTCTGTGACGTACATCTCTTGTTCGGCGATACACTATAAATCGGCCTCGTTACGCATCCCTCCGGCAACAAAAGGTAAGAAAATGCAGATCTCCCCTTCGCTCCTGAGCAACCCCGCAATGAAGGTCGCCACGGTGCTCGCCGTCGGCGCATTGGCCTTGACGGCCTGCACGAACGCTTCCGAGACCGGCCCCTCCGGCGCGGCTTCCGCTTCGGGCAGCGCCGCGGCCAGCTTTGACCCCAGCACGGTCCAGAAGGACGACACCCTGGCGGCCATGTTGCCCGAGTCGATCAAGTCAAAGGGCACCCTGACCGTGGGCTCGGATACCTCCTACGCCCCCGCGGAATTCCTCGGCACCGACGGCCAGACCCCCGTGGGCTACGACGTCGACATCGCCAAGGCGATCGGCGCGGCGCTGGGCCTGAAGGTCCAGGTCCAGACGGCCGAATTCACCGGCATCCTTCCGGCTCTCGGCCCGAAGTACGACCTCGGGGTCTCTTCCTTCACGATCAACCCGGAGCGGCTTGCCGCGGTGAACATGGTCAGCTACTACCAGGCAGGTACCGGCTGGGCCGTTCAGAAGGGCAACCCCAAGAAGATCTCCCTCGATGACCTCTGCGGCAAGTCCATCGGCGTGCAGACCGGCACCATCCAGGAAGATCCGGACCTCTCGGACCGCAACAAGAAGTGCACCGCCGAGGGCAAGCAGCCCATTAACATCGTGACCCTCAAGACCCAGACGGACATCACCACCCGACTGGTCAACGGCAGCATCGATGCCATGGCCGCCGACTCCCCCATCATCGGCTACGCACTGACCCAGACCAACGGCCAGCTCGAGAAGCTCGGCGAAGTCTACGATTCTGCTCCCCAGGGCATCGCCGTCGCCAAGTCGGACACGGCCCTGGCGGACGTCGTCCAGAAGACCATGACCAAACTGATGGAAGACGGTTCCTACAAGAAGATCCTTGAGGGCTGGGGCGTCACCGACGGTGCCATCACCAAGTCCGAGGTCAACCCGGCGGTCGCGTCTTGAGCCTCCCCACAACCGGATCCGCAGCAGGGGCAGAGATGGACAGCCATCAGGACCCTCACGCCGCACCGGTACTGAACAATGCAGTACCGGTACGGCACCCCGGCCGCTGGATCAGCGCCATCATCATCGTCGGCTTCCTGCTTGCCTTCCTGCAGAGCCTGTTCACGAACCCCAACTTCCGCTGGGACGTCGTCGGCACCTACATCCTGGACACCAAGGTGGTCCAGGGCGTCGTCTGGACCCTGTTCCTGACATTTGCGTCCATGGTCCTGGCCATCGTCCTGGCCATCCTCCTGGCGTTCATGCGGCAGTCCGACAACCCGGTGTTCCGCTGGTCCAGCTGGACCTGGGTCTGGTTCTTCCGCGGCACCCCGATCTACACCCAGCTGCTGTTCTGGGGGCTCGCCACGGTTCTCTATCCGACGATCGTCCTCGGAATCCCGTTTGGTCCTGCAACCTTCACCTGGGTGACCTCGGACCCCACCCACGGCCTGATCCCGGCCATCCTGGGCCTGGGCCTGAATGAGTCCGCGTATCTCGCAGAGATTTTCCGGGCCGGCCTGAAGTCCGTGGACCAGGGCCAAAGTGAGGCTGCCGAGGCCCTGGGCATGACGAAGGGCAAGATCATGCGGCGGATCATCCTGCCGCAGGCCATGCGCGTCATCGTGCCGCCCACCGGCAACGAGACAATCGGCATGCTGAAGACCACGTCGCTGGTCCTGGCGGTGCCGTTCACACTGGACCTGACCTTCGCGACGAACGCCCTGGCCAACCGGATTTACCTTCCCATTCCGCTCCTGATTGTCGCCGCCTTCTGGTACCTCGTCATCACCAGCATCCTGATGGTGGGCCAGCACTTCATTGAGGCGCACTACGGCAAGGGCGTGGACAACCGGGTTCCGGCAGCGATCAACCCCGCCGCCGCCAAGGCGTCCGCAGCCGTGGCCCCCAGCGCCGGGGCCGAGCCGGACCTCAAGATGGACTTCCCCGAGGAGGAGGCGAAATGACGATCACCACAGAGCAGCCCCTGGTCAAGATCGAGGGCCTTCACAAGTACTACGGCACACACCACGTGCTGCGCGGCATCGACCTGACCGTCAACCAGGGCGAGGTGTCGGTTGTGATCGGCCCGTCCGGTTCCGGCAAGTCCACCATGCTCCGCTGCGTGAACCTGCTCGAGACCATCAGTGCCGGGCGCATTTCCGTGGGCGGCGACCTGATCGGCTACCGCGAGGTCAAGGGCAGGCTCCATGACCTGAAGACCAAGGAAATCGCCGCCCAGCGCCGCGAGATCGGCATGGTCTTCCAGCGCTTCAACCTGTTCCCGCACAAGACCGCGCTGCAGAACATCATGGAAGCCCCGGTCCAGGTCAAGGGCCAGTCAAAGGCCGTCGCCCGCAAACGCGCCCTGGAGCTGTTGGACCGGGTGGGGCTCGGCGACCGCGCCGGACACTACCCGTCCCAGCTCTCCGGCGGCCAGCAGCAGCGCGTCGCGATTGCCCGGGCCCTGGCCATGGACCCCGAGCTCATGCTGTTCGATGAGCCCACGTCCGCGCTCGACCCGGAGCTCGTGGGCGATGTCCTGAACGTGATGAAGGACCTCGCCAAGTCGGGCATGACCATGATCGTGGTGACCCACGAGATCGGCTTTGCCCGGGAGGTCGGCGACCGCCTGACATTCATGGACGGCGGCATCGTTGTGGAGTCGGGCGACCCGCGGGAGGTCCTGGCCAATCCCCAGCACCCCCGCACCAAGGAGTTCCTCAGCCGCGTGCTGTAGTTCCGGATTTCCGCACCGATTTAGGGCAGCCGCTACGTGGATCCACGTAGCGGCTGCCCTTTTTCGTAGCGGAAACGTGCGCTACGTCTGCGGGAGGCCCTCCACTGCCGTGGCCACCGCGGCCCGGATAGCGCGGTGCAGTTCCCCGAGCCGGTGCCGGTCCGTGCGCACCTCGATGATGCTGCGGCCCTCCGGCGGGCCGGACAGCGCCTCGGCGAGTTCCGCCGTCGTGCCGACCAGGCGGTGCGGGACGCCGTATGCCGCGGCCAGCGCGGCGAGGTCCACCCGCTGCGGGGTGGCGAAGAGGCGTTCGACGGCGTCGCCGTAGCGCCCCGCCGCGGCGACTGTGCCGTGCTCCAGGAGCCCGAAGATGGCACCGCCGGCGTCATTGAGCACCACGATCCGCAGCTGCGGTTCGGCCTCGCCGGCGCCGAGCAGGAGTCCCCCGGCGTCGTGCAGGAACGTCACGTCCCCCATGAGCACGGTGGTTTCCTGGCCGCCGCCAAGCGCGATCCCGGTGGCGGTGGACGTGGTGCCGTCGATCCCGGCCAGGCCCCGGTTGGCGAACATTGTGGCCTGAGGTTCCGCGGGCGGCGCCCCGGCGAGGTCGACGTCGCGGATCCCGTTCGAGGAGCCCAGGACCAGCTGCCCGCGGGCATGTTTCCAGACTTCGGCGCCCACCGACGGGCCGGTCGCGGCCGGGGATGCGGCCAGGATCAGGTCCACGGCATGCTGCGCGGCGGCTCCTGCCAGCAGCCAGGCATCGAGCCAGGCGGCAGATCCGCGGCCGGCGAAGTCCGCCAGGTCCGCCAGGGTTTCCAGCGGCAGTTCGGTGCGGCGGCCGGGTTCGTACCAGGCCACCGGAACCGGCTGGTACAGGGCCGACGGGACATCCGCCCGCTCCAGCAGCGCGCTCACCGGCCGGGAGAGCGTCGGCCGGCCGAAGAGAACCACGCGTTCGATCGGCTGTGCCGCGTCCGCGCCGAAGTGCTCGATCAGCAGCCGGTAGGGCCCCACCGCGTTGGGGCCGAAGCGGGCGTTGGAAGACGGCTCGGCCAGCAGCGGCAGGCCGTGCGCGCGGGCGAAAGCCTCCGCGACCGGGCCGGCGTCGTGCCCGGCCAGCACCACGGTGCGCCGCTCCGGCAGCGCCGTCGACGCGGCCGGAAAGTCCAGGGCCAGGGGGTTCCGGGCGGCCCGGTAGATGCCGTGACCGGCGGCCGCGGGCAGTCCGTCGCCCACGGCCGGGACCAGCGGGTCGCGGAAGGCGAGGTTCAGCTGCACCGGCCCGGGCGGGGCGTCCTCGAAAGCTCCGGTGGCGGCACTGAGGGCCGTTTCGACGGCGCGCTGCGGATCGCTGCCCGCGGGCACGTCGACAGCGAAGCGGACGTGGTCGCCAAAGAGGTCCAGCTGCACGGTGGTCTGGTTGGCGCCGGTCCCCCGCAGCTCCTCGGGCCGGTCGGCGGAGATGACCACGAGCGGCACCGCGGCGTGGTTGGCCTCCATGACGGCCGGGAGGAGGTTGCCGACGGCGGTCCCGGACGTGGTCAGGACGGCGGCGGGCGCACCGGCGGACAGGGCCAGGCCCAGGGCGGTGAAGCCGGCGGACCTTTCGTCGATCCGGACCAGCAGCTCCACCCGTCTGGCGGCTTCGGCCTCGGCCAGGGCGTAGGCCATGGGCGCCGAGCGCGATCCCGGGGACACCACCACCTGGCGCACACCGGCGGCGAGCAACGTGTCGACGGCGATGCGCGCAGCCTCCACCGCGGTCAGGCCGCCAGGAGCGGATGAGCCGGCAGCGGAATCCGCCGGACTCACATGTTCTCCGGCGTTTCGATGCCCAGCAGTTCCAGGCCGCCGGAGAGGCGGCGCAGAGCCAGCGCGCACAGGGCCAGCCGCGAGTCCCGGACGGATTCCTCGGCCTTGAGCACAGGGCACTGGTCGTAGAACGTGGTGAAGAGCTGTGCGAGCTCAAAGAGGTAGCCGCAGAGCCGGTGCGGCTCCAGCGCGTCCCGCACCTTGTTCAGCGTTGCGTCGAACTCCAGCAGGTGCAGGGCCAGCGCGCGTTCTGCGGGTTCGACGACGGCGATCGCCGTGGCGGGGCCGCCGGATGCTTCGGCTGCCGGAGTGCCGGCCGCCGGAGTTCCCGCGGCGCCGGCTGACGGCGAGCCGCCGTCGCCGGTGATTTCTTCCAGTACCCCGGCTTTGCGCAGGATGGAGCGGATCCGCGCCGCAGCGTACTGCACGTAGGGTCCGGTGTTGCCGCTGAGGGCGAGCATGCGGTCGAAGTCGAAGACATACTCGGTGTCGTGGCCGGTGGAGAGGTCGGCGTACTTGACGGCACCGATGCCCACCTGGCGGGCGGTCACGGCGCGCTCCGCCTCGCTGAGCTCGGGCCGGCTCGCGTCGATGACGGCGCGGGCACGGTCCACGGCCTCTTCGAGCAGGGCCATGAGCTTCACCGGGGCACCGGAACGGGATTTGAGGATCTTTCCGTCCTCGCCAAGCACGTTGCCGATCTGCACGTGCACGGCCTCGACCGTCTCCGGAAGCCAGCCGGCGTCCCGGGCACTGGCCATGACCATGCGCAGGTGGACGTTCTGCGGGGCGCCCACGACGTAGAGGATCCGGTTGGCCGCCAGGTCGCGGACCCGGTAGCGGATGGTGGCGAGGTCCGTGGTGCCGTAGCCGTAGCCGCCGTCGGACTTGCGGATAATCAGCGGCAGCGGCTGCCCGTCGCGGCCGGTAAATCCTGCGGGGAAGGTGCACAGGGCGCCGTCGCTGATCCGGGCCAGGCCGCGTTCCTCGAGTTCCTGGCACAGCTGTGCCAGATGCGCGTCGTAGGAGCTTTCTCCGGCGATGTGGTCATCGGTAAGGCTGATGCCGAGGGTGGAGTAGATGGCGTTGAAGTAGCGCTTGGACTGGGCGACCAGCCGCTGCCAGACGGCGAAGGTCTCCTGGTCGCCGCCCTGCAGGGCAACGACGCGGAGCCGGGCCCGGGTGGCGAAGCCGTCCTCGTCGGTGGCGGAGGCATCGAACTTGGCCCGGGCGGCCTGGTAGAACGCGCTGGGGTCCTCCACCAGCAGCGCCGCCTCCGGGGAGTCCTCGCCGATCTCCAGCCAGTGTTCGATCAGCATCCCGAACGGGGTGCCCCAGTCACCGATATGGTTCTGCCGGATCACGGTGTCGCCGAGGGCTTCGAGCACCTTGACGAGGCTGTCCCCCACCACGGTGGTGCGCAGGTGGCCGACGTGCATTTCCTTGGCGACATTCGGGGAGGAATAGTCGACGACGACGCGCTGCGGTGTCGCGGCGGGCGTGACGGCCGTGGCCGGGGACGCGGCCTGGACCGACTCCGCATTGAGCAGCTCCTCGATCCAGGTGCCGTCAAAGCTCAGGTTGATGAAGCCGGGCCCCGAGATTTCCACACTGGTGCAGATGCCGTCCAGGTTCAGGGCGTCCACGATCCGGGCGGCGGCGTCCCGCGGCGGCAGACCGGCCTTTTTGGCCAGGGCCATGGCGGCGTTGATCTGGATGTCGGCGAACTGGGAGGGCCTGACCACCGGATCCGTCTGCCGGAACTCTTCGCCAAACGCGGTGGCAATTGCAGCCTGGACTCTGGGGACAACCAATTCGGCCGGATTATTCACAGTCCCAAATTATCAGTTCGGCAAAAACCCGACGCTCCCTCACGTCCCGCCGCCAAAACCCGACGCTCCCTCACGTCCCGCCGCCAAAACCCGACGCTCCCTCACGTCCCGCCGCCAAAACCCGACGCTCCCTCACGTCCCGCCGCCAAAAACCCGACGCTCCCTCACGTCCCGCCGCCAAAATAAGGGAAGTGAGGGAGCGTGGGAAGGAAACCTGCCAAACGTGAGGGAGCGTGGGAAGGAAACGTGCCAAACGTGAGGGAGCGTGGCGGCAGAAAGCTAGCGGCCGGTGCGGAACACCTGGACCACGGACGGACGCGGGGCGCGCACCTGGCCGGGCTTCGGTGTGGCGCCGGCCGCGACGTAGTCCGGGAAGTACGAGTGCTGTTCGGCGAAGGTGCCTTCCTCGCCCGGGTGCTGAACGGCAACGAAGACGGTTCGCTCCTCGTCGTGGATGACCGGGCCGCAGGTCTCGGCGTCGCGCGGGACGGCGAGGAACTGTTCCACCCTGCCGCGTTCGGCACCGTCCAGGGTCACCTTGAAGAGCCCGTCGGCGTAGCCGATGCTGGAGGGCGCGCCGTCGGTGGAGATCCAGAGGTTGCCCACGGAATCGAAGGCCACGTTGTCCGGGCAGGAGATCGGTGAGACCTGGCTGGCAGGGAACCCGGCGAAGTAGGTGGCGGAGTTCTTGGCCGGATCGCCACAGACCATCAGCAGGTTCCAGCCAAACGTTGTGGAGCTCTGGTCCCCGGTCTCGGTGATTTCGACGATGTGGCCGTCGCGGTTGAGGGTACGGGGGTTGACCTCGGTGGCCCCTTCCTTGCCGGGCTTGCCGCGGTCCGCGTTGTTGGTGCAGACCACGTAGACCTTGCCGGTGTGCGGGCTGGGCTGCACGTCCTCGCAGCGGTCCATCTTGGTGGGGCCCACCTTGTCGGCGGCGAGGCGGGTGTACACCAGTACCTCTTCCACGGACATTCCGGCCACCTTGGACTGTCCGCCCACCACGAGGGGCAGCCAAACACCGGCGCCGTCGAAGGCGCCGTCGGCCGGAAGCTTGCCCGCGCCGTCGAACCCGTCGGCTGGGGAATCGCCCGTGAACTTCGCGACGTACAGGTCGCCTTCCGAGAGCAGCGTGAGGTTGTTCCTGCGGTCCTCCGCCGTCGTTCCGGGCCGGTAGGTGCCGGCCGAAACGAACTTGTACAGGTAGTCGAAGCGCTCGTCGTCGCCCATATAGGCCACCACGTGACCGGACTTGGCGACGATCACGTTGGCGCCCTCGTGCTTGAAGCGGCCCATCGCGGAGTGCTTGCGGGGCGTGGAGGAGGGATCGAAGGGATCCACTTCCACGATCCAGCCGAAGCGGTTGGCCTCGTTCTGATATCCGGGGTTGCGGGTGTCGAAGCGCGGGTCATCGAGTTCCCACTGGCGGGCGGTGGGCTTGCTGGTCAGGCCGTAGCGCTTGTCGGCGTCGGAGGTTCCGGGCGCGGCGAAGTAGCCGTTGAAGTTTTCCTCGCCGGAGAGGATCGTGCCCCACGGGGTGGTGCCGCCGGAGCAGTTGCCCAGGGTGCCCTGGATGGCCCGGCCGGAGGGATCGGCGGCGGTCTTCAGCAGCGAGGACCCGGCGGCGGGGCCGTCGAGCTCGTAGGTGGTGTCGGTGAGGAAGCGGCGGTTCAGCCCGGCGCCCCGGACGTAGCTCCAGGGCTTGTTCTTGTTCGCACGCTCCAACTCGACCACCGTGAGGCCGTGGGCCGCACGGCCGATAGCGCGGGCCTCGGCGGCGTCGAATCCGGCCGGCAGCATAATGGACTCGTTGGTGTATTCATGGTTGGTGAAGAGCACGGCCCGGCGGTCCTTGGAGCCATCGATCGGCAGGATGTCGGTGTAGTCGTTGTTGTAGCCGAACTGGCGGGCCTGCGCCGCCGCGCTCTGGTGGTCCAGGTCGAAGGCCGGCGAGTCGTTGAAGAGCGGGTCGCCCCAGCGGATGACCGGCTGCCAGGTGAACCCGGCCGGGACGGTGAACTGATCCACGGCGGCGTCCACCGGAGCGATGGCGGTGAACTGCAACTTGGATTTTCCAAACCCGTCCTTGGCGGCAGCGGCGAGGCCCTGACCGCCGTCGGCCACTGCCGTATCGGCGGACGTCACGGCGTTGCCGAGGACGACGGCGAGCGCGCCGGCGGCGCCGAAGCCCAGCGCGGCGCGGCGGGACATGGTGGCGGAGGCGATGTCCCGGAAGTAGCTGTTGGTGCTGGTGTTGCAGACCTCGCCCGAGCAGGCGTTGTCGCACTTCAGCGCGCAGGTGACGGGGCTTCGCTTGCCTTTGGTGTGGCCGAGCATGGGGAGCAGGGAAAATTTGCGTCCGGAGGTGACAGACATGGAGAGACCTTCCATGGGGGTGAGTTGCGGTCGCGCCCACCCTTCCAGCCGGTGGCTACCGAGAGGCGTCTGTCAGATGAAGTCCCGGTGAATGCTCGTGGTGCCGCCGAACCCATCGGTTGCTCCGTAATCGCCGTTTTCGAGGTCCTGAAGGGCCGTTACGGAGCAGTCGATGCGGCCAGTACGGCATGCACCCGACTCAGCCGGTCCAGCCACCAGTCCCGGCGTTCCGGCGAGGCGGCGTGTTCGGCCAGCAGCTCGAGTGCCGGGCGGACGTCGCGCAGGGCGATCTCGCCGTCGTCGGGTACCAGCGGATCGTGAGTGACATCGGCGGCGAGCAGGGACACCGTGCCCAGGCCGCAGGCATACGGCAGCTCGGGCAGGGCGGCAGCCAGTGCCAGTCCGGCCCGTATCCCCACCGAGGTGTCCAGCGCCGAACTCACGACGGCGGGCAGCCCGGCCTGCGCCACGATCCGCAGGGCGCGCCGCACTCCCCCGAGCGGGGCCACCTTGACGACGATCAGGTCCGCGGCGCCGGCCCGCGCCACTTTGAGGGGGTCGTCCTCCTTGCGCACGCTCTCATCCGCGGCGATCAGCACGGGGACGCCGGCGGCCCGGAGCTGCCGCCTGACCTCGGCGAGGCCCTCGATCTCCGGCACGGGCTGTTCGGCATATTCGAGCCCGACGGCGGCGAGCCGGGTCAGTGCCGCAACGGCCTCCGGCACGTCCCAGCCGCCGTTCGCGTCCACCCGGATCGCGGCGTCCGGCAGCGCCGCCCGGACGGCCGCCACCCGGGCGGCGTCGTCGTCCAGGCTCTGGCCGCGCTCCGCGACCTTGACTTTGACCGCGTCCACGCGGCCGAAGCGGGCCAGGATCTCGGGCACCCGGTGCGCCGGCACGGCAGGAACCGTGGCGTTGACCGGGATGCTGTCCCGCAGCGGCGCGGGGAACCCGTCCCAGCCGGCCTCGATGGCGGCCGTAAGCCAGCGGGAGGCCTCGGGGTCGCCGTACTCGGAAAAGGGACAGAATTCGCCCCAGCCCAGCGGCCCGCGGAGCAGCAGGGCCTCCCGCTGCAGGATGCCCCGGAATTTCACGCGCATCGGCAGGCTCACAACATGGGCGCCGGCCAGGAGTTCGTCGAGGCCGGGCAGGGGCGCGGCGGGACGTGCCGGGGGGTCCATGGGGAGGGCAGGCATGGAGCCACTGTACTGGGAATGCACTGCGGGGAATGCACTGCGAGAAATGTACAGCGGAGCTTCCCGGTCACCGGTCTGGGGCACGGGGCACGGGGCACGGGAACGCGGCACCGGGAACCCGGCATGCATCCTTGATTGGGCCGGCGTCGACTGGGGGTGAGTCCCTGGTCCAGGAAACTCGTCTCCGCCGGCCCCGCTCAAGGAGCGCCGTGCCGGGGACAAGCCGCGGCAGCACACACCCGACTCTACAAATCCTGGCCCGGCGGCGCACCAGTAGTGAGTACTCGTTTATTGACGGGCACTACCCTCCGCGCCGCGCGCCGGCCCTTCAGCTGGCGCGCAGGGTTCTATGGGACTCTTAATGGCATGACTTTTCGGCAGGAACGCACCCCTTGGGACCCGTCTGCCCCGGTCTATGAAACAGAGGCCCGGGAGGTACTGGTCCAGGAAACACAGGTTGCGGAAACACAAGTCCTCCCGGCGAGTGCGCCCGAGACGCCAGAGCGCAGCACGCGGGACCGCACAACACCGGATCCGCAGGCGCGGTGGTCCCCCGGCAAGGCCACGGCAGCCTTGTTCGTGCTGGCCACGGTTGCCTGCATCGCTGCGCTGGCCGTCACCTATGTCTTCTTTGTCCGTACCACCACGGGCCAGTTCATTGACGAATCGGCCCTCGTGGAAGCCGTGGCGCTCAGCGGGACCGCGGGCAAGGCCGCCACCAAGCTGTTGGACTGGCTGCCGGCGCTCTCCGTGGTGATCGCGTCGGTTGTGGTCGTGTTCGTCACCATCCTGCGGCGCCGCTGGTCTGCGGCGGTGATTGCGATTGCGGCGTGCGTGGGCGCCAACCTTGCCACCCAGATCCTGAAGGACTGGCTTCCGGTCCGGCCGTACCGCGGGGTTGAGACGCTGGAGCTGAATTCGCTGCCCTCGGGCCACACCACCATGGCGGCCTCGGCCGCCGCCGCCGTGTTCCTCATGGTTTCGCCGCGCTGGCGGCCGCTGGCCGGCTATCTGGGCGGCAGCTTCGCCGTCGCCACGGGCGTGTCCACGCTGATCAACCAGTGGCACCGGCCCGCCGATGTGATGGCGGCCTTCCTGGTGGTCGGGGCTTTCATGATCCCGGCCGGCTGGCTGATCATCCGCCGGGGCCCGGGCTGGAACGTCTGGAACGGCTACAACGAACACTGGGCCTCGGCCAGGGTATGGGTGGCGCTTCCCGTGCTCACCGGTCTTGCCGCGGCCGGGGTGGCGGCCGTCGCCTTGCTGAGCATCGGCCCGGGCGGCCAGGAGGTCAGCACCACCAGCTACTTTTGGGCCGGCACGTCCCTGATCGTCATTGCCGGCTACCTCGCAACGGTGGCCGGCGTGTGGCTGTTCGGCTTGGCCGCCCTGCAGCCGGACCCACGACGGCGGGACAGGCCCCTGCACCAGGAACGCTAGCGCGGCGCACGTAGGCCCGGGAACAACAGCGCGCCCGGGCCTAAGCAGATCCTGCGATAGCTACTTGAGGCGTGCGCAGATGTCCACGGCTTTGCCTCCGCTGGAGTCCACGGAGAGCACGTTCACGGTCGTCGGCGAGTCAATGGTGAGCTTCAACTGTCCGGTGTACTGGAAGGCCCCGGCCCCGGGCGCATCTGTCGGAAAGAAGATAAACCCAAAGTGGCCTGCGGCGCTGAACGTCCAAGTTTTTCCGTCCGGATTTTGGGTGAATTTGGCCACTGTTCCGGCCGTGTTTACCCTGTACGTCTTCCCGTTGCTCAAGTTGGTATAGGTCAGTATGACTCCCTTGCCAACCTGAAAGAAGTTGCCGTTTTTGAAGTCAATCCGTGTAATCTTTCCGCCGGTGCCGGAGACGCCCAGATCAAAGCCGCACGCTAGGTCGGCCGGAACAACAAAATCCGGCGGGTTGGGCGGACGTGTGACAGTTGCACCCGCGGGCGAAGCAGCAAATAGCAGAGCCGCTGTTGCGGCCAGGGGCGCGAACCAGCGGGACTGTTTTCCTAACATGAGCATCTCCTCATTTTTTTGCGTCGAAACGCATCACCCGTCCGGGCGGAGACCATGCGCTGCAAATAATCACGGGCGGACCCTGACTGCGGCACTCGTGCCGCCCCACAAAGGGCCGGTCTCGATGCACCGGCGCGGTTCCCCGACCTTACTGAGCCCACGCAGGCGTCGCCCGAGTAGTCGCTACCTGTTAATCACTGCCTGCTTGGGCGCCGGCGCCCCGGCCGGTCAGTAGTTCCGGCGGTGTTTGAGCCGCGGAATGGTCACGGCGAAGACGGCCGCGGCGGCGAAGCCGATCACACCGGTCGCGGCCACGCCGGCCCCGAGAGACACGGCGGCGGTGACGGCGGAGAGCAGCACGGGCCCGCCGGTCGCGCCGGCGTCGGCCATGAAGCGCCAGATGCCCAGGAACTGGCCGCGGCCGTTGTCCGGCGAGAAGTCGGCCCCGAGCGTCATGTTCAGGCCCGAGCTGATCCCGTTGCCGAAGCCGATCAGGAGCGCCGCCAGCATGAGCGAGACGAAGCCCGTGCTGAGCGGAATCAGCACCATGGCCGTCCCCATGATCAGTGTGGACGGCACGGCCACCCATTGCCGGCCCTTGCGGTCCATCAGCTTTCCCGCCGGATAGAACACCAGCATGTCGATCGCCCCGGAGATCCCGTAGATCAGCGAGGCCTGGGTGGGGTCCAGGCCCAGGTGATCGGCCCACAGCGGGATGACCACCTGGCGCGAGGCGCGCAGCCCGCTCAGCAGCAGCACCCCGGCCCCCACGCTCAGGAAGACGCCGGCGTGGGACACCGCGACGCTGCGCAAGGTGGGCTGTTGCACGGGAAGGCCGTCGGCCGGTTGCGGCTTCGCCTCGAGGTCGGGGATGGTGACTGACACGGCCGCCGCGGCGGCCATCGCCACGACGCCGGCCCAGTAGGCCCCGCTGATGCCGGCAAACTGCATCACGGCGGCGCCAACGAACGGGCCGATGAAGATCCCGATCCGGTTGACGCCGCCGAGGGTGGACAGGGCCCGGGCCCGGAGCATGACCGGCACGGCCTCGGTCAGGTATTTTTGCCGGGCCAGGCTGAATACGCTGGCGGCCATGCCGACCACCACCATCGCCGCTGCCAGCACCCAGAGGCCGCCGGAAAACAGCGGAGCGACCGCCGCCGCGGCGAGGGCGAACGCGCTAGCGGCCGCGGCCCCCACAATCGCCCAGCGTTCCCCGAATTTCAGGGTGATCAGCGACGCCGGCAGGTTGAAGAACCACGATCCGAGGCCGATCAGCGTCACAATCAGCGCGGCCCCGGCCACGGAGGCGCCAAGATCACGGGCGGACAGGGCGACCACGGGCAGGATCGCGCCCTCCCCCAGGCTGAACATGAGGGCCGGCCCGAACGCGGGAACGGCGATGCTGCGGAGGCTGAAGGGCGCGAGGCGTGTGGTGGTCATCCCCTTCATCCTAGGCACCCGCCGCGGCCGTCCCTGCCCTAAGCGTCGAAGTGGGTGCGGACTTCCTCGCTGGTGAGGTGCCGGAGCACGTCCTCGGCGACTTCCCGGAGCTTTTGGTTCCGGTTGCTGGAGACCCTGGTGAGGATGGCCATGGCCTGGTCCTGGGAGCAGCGGTTCTGGGCCATGATCACGCCGCAGGCCAGATCAATGGAAGTGCGGTGTTCCATGGCCGCCTGGAGATCTTCGGCCCGGGATTGGAAGGTTCCGAGCCGCACGGCCAGCCGGAGGGCGCGGCCGGCGAGGTCGGCGAATCCGGCCGCCTCCGCAATGATGTCGTCCGTGAACAGCCCGGTGTCCGCGCCGAAGAAGTTCAGGGCCGCGGCGGCGTCGTCGCCGATTTCCAGCGGAACGCCGAGCGTGCTGCGGCACCCGTTGGCGGCAAGTTGGCGCTGGTAGTCGGGCCAGCGGGGATCGGCGTCGACATCCGCCAGCAAGACCACGGACCTGGTCCGCAGCGCCTCGATGCAGGGGCCGTCACCGAGGGTCTGTTCGATGCGGTCCAGGGTGACCGCCCGCTGGCTGCTGCCCGCGACCGTCATGGTCCGCTTGCGGCGCTGCAGGGTCACGCCGCACTCAATCTCGGCGCCGGTCGTACGGCTCAGCGTGGCGGCCGAGAACTCCGCAAGGCGGCCCAGGAAGTCCTCGACGTTGTCGGTCCCCAAAAGCAGGTCCTGGAGGTGGCGGGCGGCGTCGACCCCGAGCGAGTTGTTGGCCATGCTCAAATGTACCGCGGAGGTCGGCACGGGTCGCGCTTAGACGTACCCGTCGACGATTGCCGCGGCGATCTCCCGGTACGCGCGCCGCGTTTCGGGGCGAAGCACATCAAGGGTGACGAGGTCGCCGTCGGCCACTCCGCGGTCGTGCGGAACCGCGATCAACTGGCGGCAGATGCCGGACAGGTGTTCCTCGATGGCGTCCTTGTCCACCCGGGTGGACACCTCGTCCTTGTCCGTGATGACCACGACGGCGTTGCGGGCCAGGTCTTCGTAGCCGTGGCTGGCCAGCCAGTGAAGCGTGCTGCGGGCCCGCTTGGCGCCGCTGACGGCATAGCCGGCCGCGATGATCAGGTTGTCCGCCGACTGCAGGATGCCGCTCATGGCATTGTGGGTCACGCCCGTGCCGCAGTCGATCAGCGCCACGGAGTAGTAGGCGGAGATGAGCTTGCGGATCCGCAGGTATTCCTCGGCCGTCAGCGAATCTGAGACCTCGGGGTCCTGCTCGCCGGCAATGAGGTGGAGCCTGCCGGCGTGGTGCATGTAGCGGGCCAGGGCGGTGAGGGAATCGACTGACTCGATGTTCCTGAGCAGGTCCGTGATGGTGCGCGGGCTCTGCTGCTGGTAGATCCCCTCGCCGAGGGCGCGCTCGACGAGATCGCCGGAATCGGGGTTGGCGTCGATGGCGCACGGAGGATCGCCGCGGAACTCGGCCAGGGTCAGTCCGACGCCGACCGTCGTGGAGGTCTTCCCGATGCCGCCCTTGAGGCTCAGGACGGCCGTGTTGTAGCTGCCCTGGAGCTGGCGGGAGATGCGCCGGGCCAGTTCGTCTTCCTCACGCTGCCTGGCGCTCGGGCCAAGGTTCAGGCCGCCGCCGGTCAGGTTGTAGAGGGCACCGCGGAAACCGCCGACGGGCCGGGGCTTCTGCTCGCGGACAAAAAGACCCGGTGAGCTGATGAAGTCGGGCAGCGGGGCGTCGGCCAGGGCCGCGGCTTTGCTGGCCGAACGGGTGGAACGGGTGGGCTGGGCGGGCACGGCAGGTGCGGCCTCGGGGGCAGGCGGCTTCAGCACGGGATCCTTGGACGGTTTGGCAGGCTGCGGGCGCGCCGGCGCGTCAGCGGCAGCGGCGGCCTCCGCCCAGGAACTGCTGGGGGCTGTTGGGCGCTGTTCGGCCTGGTTGCTCGAAATGATGGGCATGGTTCCTGTCCAGGCGTCGGAGTCGTCGCCGCGGCGGCGGTCTCTCCGACGCGGGAGTTGGGCCTGCTCTGCAGCTGTTTCAGCTTCAGCGAGGGCGTTGGCGGTCTTGTTTTCGACCGGTTCTGGCATGTTCGTTCCCCCCAGGGATCACAGCGCAGACCGCTGCAGTGCTCGATTGACATCGTTCAAGGAACAAGTCTAGGGGCAGTAATGAGCACACTTACCATTACCGCCAATTTCCCGGCCCTAGCGGTGGGCCCGCGTGTCCTGCAGGCGCTTGATGAACCAGCGCGACTGTTCGGGGCCGTACGGCAGGATCGGGATGGCCTTGGTGGCGTCGTCCGGGGTTTCCCGGGTGGCCTGGATCGCCTGCCGGACCGCGGTGGTCATGGTGTTGGCCATGGTCTTGACGAACTGGTCCGAGCACGGTTCGCCGTGGCCGGGAATCAGGAATTCGTAGCGGTGCCGCAGCGCGGAGAGGTGCCGGAGGGCGTCGGCCCAGTCTTCCGGGAATGAGTCCTCGAAGGACGGGTGGGAACCCTGTTCGACGAGGTCGCCGGCGAAGAGGGTGCTTGCCGTGCCGACCAGGAGGTCGCCGTCGGTGTGTCCGCGGCCCAGATAGAACAAGGTGGCGGTCTGCCCGCCAAGATCCACCAGGACCGGCTGGTCCTTCACGATGGCGTTGGGAACCACCAACTCAGCGTCGGAGCCCTGACCGGCCGCCATTTCGGGTTCCGCGGAGGCCACCAGCCGGCGCTGCTCGTCACCGTTCTCCTCGATTTCCGCGGCGCAGTTCTCGTGAGCCCAGAACTCCGTGACGCCCTCACTGGCGAAGACTGCGTTGCCGAAGAAGTGGTCATAGTGGGCGTGCGTGTTGACCACGACGAGCGGCAGCCCGGTCTTTTCCCGCACGGCAGCCAGGATCTCGCGGCCCTGCCGGGGCCCGCCGCCGGTGTCGATCACCATGGCGCGTTCGGTGCCGACCACCAGACCCGTGTTGAGCAGGGAACCTTGAGTTGTCAGTACGTAGTTGTCCGGACCGACCTCGAGCCATCGTGACATTGAATCTCCGTATTTCCGACGCTTTTCCGGCATTGTTGGTCCAGCGTTGTTGGTGCTGTACAGGCCTCGATTCTACCCGCGCTGGCTGGCATTTCCCTTCAGGGCATGCCCGTCCCGTCCCTGTGGCGGGTATGCCCGGACCCCTCGTCGTGGCCCGCGCGGCGGTGTAGCCTGTGGGCTACTTCCCTCGATGAGCCAGGTGCTCCACCGAACGAATGGGGGTGGCTCCCGTTGAAATCCGGCACGTCCCTGGAACGGATGGTGTTCTTCAGCGATGCCGTCTTCGCCATCGCCCTGACCCTCCTGGCCCTGGACCTGAAACTGCCTGAAGGAATTCCCGCGGACCAGGTGGACGACGCCCTGGTTGCTGCCCTGCCGCAGCTGCTGGCGTACGCCCTGTCCTTTGTCATCATCGCCAAGACGTGGATGTCCCACCACTCCGACTTTGCCCTGATCCGCCGCTTCAATGCGAACCTGGCCTGGCTGAATCTTGCCCTCTTGTTCTTCATCGCCATGCTGCCCGGTCCGACGTCGATCCTCAGCGACTACGGGGACGACCCCACCCCGTGGCCCAGCGTCCTGTACGCCGCCAACATTGCCGCTGTCTATTTGATGCTGGCGGCCATCTGGGGCTATGCGAAGCATGCGGGGCTCATGGACCGCGAGATGGCCGCCCACGTCCACCGCCGGATCTTTTATGCGCGGATTGCCGTGGCGCTGGTCTTCCTGCTCTCAATTCCCGCGGCGTTCGTCCTCAAGGCCTACACGCCGTTCGCGTGGCTGCTGCTCCTGCCGGCGTCGTGGCTGGCACGGTGGCTTTCGGCGCGGCCGGGGACCGCAGGGGCCGCCGGGGCCGCACAAGAGTGATTGCGCGGCCCCTGTCCCCTCACCCGGGATGCAGATCCCCGGTTAAGCCTCACATGTCCGCGAGTGCCGACCCCGGGTTCTCGATCGCGTCCGCGACGTAGCGCAGGAAGCCGCCGGCCGCTCCGCCGTCGCACACCCGGTGGTCGAACGTGAGCGTCAGCTCGGTGACCTTGCGGACGGCGAGCTCGCCGTTGACCACCCAGGGCTTGTCGATGATCCGCCCGACGCCGAGGATCCCCACCTCGGGGTGGTTGATGATCGCGGCGGAACCGTCAACCCCGAACACGCCGTAGTTGTTCAGCGTGAACGTGCCGCTGCCCAGTTCCGCCGGGGTCGCTTTGCCCTCGCGCACGACGGCGGTGAGGCGGCGGATTTCGGCGTCCAGTTCGCGGGCGCTGAGCTTGTCCGCGTTCCGCACCGACGGCACCATCAGTCCGCGGTCAGTCTGTGCCGCGAACCCGAGGTTGACGCCGTCGAAGGCCACAATCTCCTGCATCGCCCCACCCGCCGCATCCTCCGTGGTCACGATCCGGGTGTTGAGCTCCGGGAACTTCTTGAGCCCGGCAGTGACAAACCGTGCGATGAAGGCCAGCAGGCCCGGGGTGTTGTGCGGGTCCGCCTTTTTCAGCGCGGCACGCATCTCCACCAGCGCAGTGGCGTCCACGTCCACCCACACCGTGGCTTCCGGGATCTCGGAGCGGCTGCGCGACATGTTTGCCGCGACGGCCTTCCGCACTCCCCGGACCGCCGTGCGTCCGGAAATGCCCAGACCGGTGCGCGCGTCGGTGCCGGAACCCGCGGCAGGCGCGGCCGGCGCGGCAGACTCCGCAGCAGCCGGACGCTCAACCACCGGCGACGGCTTGATGACGGCCTCAACATCGCGCCGCATGATGAGCCCGCTGGCCCCCGAGCCCTGGAGTTCCCCCAAATCAACCCCATGATCGCGCGCCATCCGGCGAACCAGCGGAGAAATAACGGCCCCCAATTTCCCGGGAACCCGGGTGCGCAGCAGCACCAGGTCATCGGCAGCCTTCTCGGCAGCAGAGACCCCGGAAACCGATTCGGCCCCCGCAGCCCGCTTAGGAGCCCGGGTCCGGCGGGCAACCCCATGCCCGCCGGGAGTCCCATAACCAATCAGGACATTGCCGGACCCGGCCTTCTCCTCCTCGCGATAAGCCTCAGCCGCAACAGCAGCAGGCGAAGAAACAGGAGCGGCGGCCGGTGTGCCAGCAGCGAAACCAGCCGGCGCGGATGATGCCGCCCCGGGAGTGGCATCGGGCCTTCCGGAGCCGGCAGCATCGTCCGCAGGACGAATGCTGTCCGGCGAAGGGGCGGGGGCGGCATCGCCTGTGGCGGCGCCACCGACGGAAGCGCCGGAAACAGCAACACCAACCGGCATCACAGAGATCAGCGGCTTGCCGACGTCGAGCGTCTGGCCGGGCTCGCCGTGCAGCACGGCCACGGTGCCGGCGTACGGGGAGGGCACCTCCACCATGGACTTGGCGGTCTCCACCTCGGCGATCGGCTGGTCCACGCGGATCTCGTCGCCCACGGCCACGAGCCAGTTCACGAGCTCGGCCTCGGTGAGGCCTTCGCCCAGGTCCGGCAGGAGGAATACTTTCGGTTCGCTCATGGTCAGTCTTCCCACTGGAGGTCGTCAACGGCGTCGAGGATGCGGTCCACGCCGGGCAGGTAGTAGTGCTCGAGCTTCGGCGCCGGGTAGGGCACGTCGAAGCCGGTGACGCGGCGGATCGGTGCGGCCAGGTGGTGGAAGCAGCGTTCCTGGACCCGGGCGACGATTTCCGAGGCCACGGACGCGAAGCCGTGGGCCTCGGCGATCACCACGGCGCGGCCGGTCTTGCGGACCGAGGCGCAGACGGTCTCATCATCGAACGGCACGATCGAGCGGACGTCGATCACTTCCAGCGAGCGGCCTTCCTCGGCGGCGGCGGCCGCTGCGGCGAGTGCCGTCGGAACGGACGGACCGTAGGCGATCAGCGTGGCGTCGGTGCCGGGGCGGGCGACGGCGGCCCGGCCCTCGGAGGACGTGCCGCGCTCGGTGTTCGCGGCGTGCTCGGCGCGCAGCGCGTCCAGGTCCACCTGGTCCTTGGACCAGTACAGCTTCTTGGGCTCCATGAACATGACGGGGTCATCGGAGTCGATGGCTTCGCGAAGCATCCGGTAGCCGTCGGCCACGGTGGCGGGGGTGAAGACCTTCAGGCCGGCCGTGTGCGCGTAGTAGGCCTCGGAGGAGTCGCAGTGGTGCTCCACTCCCCCGATGCCGCCGGCGTACGGGACCCGGATGACCATGGGCAGCTTGACGGCGCCCTTGGTGCGGTTGTGCATCTTGGCGACGTGGCTGACGATCTGTTCGAACGCGGGGTAGGCGAACGCGTCGAACTGCATTTCGATGACCGGGCGCATGCCGTTCATGGCCATGCCGACGGCCATGCCGACGATTCCGGATTCGGCCAGCGGGGTGTCGAAGCAGCGGCTCGTGCCGAAGGTCTTGGTGAGCCCGTCCGTGATGCGGAAGACGCCGCCGAGCATGCCGACGTCCTCGCCGAAGACCAGGACCGAGGGGTCCGCGTGCATGGCGTCCGCCATCGCGGTGTTCAGGGCCTTGGCCAGGGTGATGGTCTGCGGGCCGGCCTGCTCGGCCGCAACAGCAGCCTTGGCGGCGGCGCGGGCGGTCGCGGCGCTGACGTTGCCGTTCGCCTCGGAGGACGTGGTGATGGTAGGGCTCATTTCCCGGCCTCCCTTGAGGTGGATGCGGCGTCGCGGGCCAGTTCGTCGGCGAGCATGGCGGACTGTTCTTTCAGCTGTGGTGTGGGGGTGGAGAAGACGTATTTGAAGAGATCCTGCGGTTCCACCGGCACCTCTTCGCTGAGGCCCTCGCGCAGCTGCGTGGCTACCGCCTCCGCCTTGTCGGCGATCACGGCGGCGCGGTCGTCGTCCAGCAGGCCGCGGTCCGTCAGGTAGGTCTGCATCCGGCTCAGCGGGTCCTTCGCCACCCATTCGGCGACTTCGCTGTCCTGCCGGTAGCGGGTGGCGTCATCGGCGTTGGTGTGCGCCTGCATCCGGTAGGTGTGCGCCTCCACCAGCAGCGGGCCGGAACCTTCCCGGGCGAGCTTGACGGCCCGGCCGAGGACGGCGAGCAGTGCCACGATGTCGTTGCCGTCCACGCGTTCGCCGGCCATACCGTAGCCCACGGCCTTGTGTGCCAGGGAGGGCGCAACGGACTGGTGCGCCAGCGGTACGGAGATCGCGTACTGGTTGTTCTGGACGAAGAAGACCACTGGCAGGTGGAAGACGGCGGCGAAGTTCAGGGCCTCGTGGAAATCGCCTTCGCTCGTGGCGCCGTCGCCGCACATGGCCAGGACCACGGTGTCCTCGCCGCGCAGCTTGGCGGCGTGGGCAACGCCGACGCCGTGCAGCAACTGGGTGGTCAGCGGGGTGCACTGGATGCCGACCTTGTTCTTGGCGGGGTCGTAACCGCCGTGCCAGTCGCCGCGGAAGAGCGTCATCGTCTGGACCGGATCCACGCCCCGGGCCATGACGGCCACGGAGTCGCGGTAGGTGGGGAACAGCCAGTCACCCTCGGCAAGGCACAGTGCGGCGGCAACCTGGCACGCCTCCTGGCCGTGGCTCGAGGGGTAGACGGCCATGCGGCCCTGCCGGACCAGCGCGGAGTTCTGGTCATTGACGCGGCGGCCGATGACGAGCTGCTCGTAGGCGGCCATCAGTTCGGTCTCGCTGGGCAGGCTGTACTCGTGCCCCGGCTGGGTACCCTGTTCCGTGTGGGGATTCAGGGTTCCGTCCGGGCCCACCATCTGGATCTGGTGGCGTGCGGGCAGCATGTAGTCCTCAACGGTGATACCGAACTTGCTCACGGCATCACCGGCTGGATCTTGTTGCGCGGCCTGCTGCGCAGCTGGCTGCGCAGCGTGGTCTGCGGAGATCGTCATTGGTCCGTCCTTCTGTAGCCACTAATCTTTCCCAGTATGCCGCCAGCTGATGTTTCGTATCCACCTCTCCCGTGAATCGTGGAGATGTCCACAAATTTGCCCTAGTCTGGAAGACAAATCGTAAGTGTGAGCTGGATTACCGGCGGGGGTCGTAGACGAATGGCAGAGCTCGAATCAGAGCAGGTGGCGGTACCGCTGGACGATGTGGACCGGAACATCATCGCGGAGCTGACCCGGGACGGCCGGATGTCGGTGACACAGGTGGCCGAGAACGTCCACATTTCCCGCGCCCACGCCTACACCCGGATCGCCCGGCTCACGGGCGAAGGCGTCCTGACCAAGTTCACCGCCCTGGTGGATCCCATCAAAGCCGGGTTGAAGTCGTCTGCCTACGTCACGCTGAAAGTGCGCCAGCATTCCTGGCGCGAGTTGCGCGAACTCCTGCGCGCGATCCCCGAGGTCCATCACATCGCTCTGGTCGGCGGGGACTTCGATGTCATCCTGCTGGTGCGCGCTGTGGACAACATCGACCTTCGCCGGGTGATCTTCGATCAGCTGCAGTCCATGCCCGGAGTCCTGGACACCCAGACGTTCCTGGTGTTCGAGGACCTGGACACCCGCTAACTGACGAACGCTTTCATCCAGGCCCGGAGCTCTTCGCCGAATTCCACCCGGTCGGCTGCGATCGAGATGACCGCCTTGAGGTAGCTCAGTTTGTCTCCGGTGTCGTACCGGCGGCCCCGGAAGACCACCCCGTAGACGCCTCCGCCCTCGCAGTCGGACACGGCAAGGGTCTGCAGCGCGTCCGTGAGCTGGATTTCGCCGCCGCGGCCGGGCGGGGTGTCCTCCAGGACATCGAAAATCTCCGGATGCAGGATGTACCGGCCGATCACGGCCAGGTTGGACGGGGCCTCGGCGGCGGCGGGCTTCTCCACGAGCCGGTTGACCCGCACATGGTCCTCGCCCGGCACCGCCGAAACGTCGGCGCAGCCGTAGGCACTGATTTCCGCCGGATCCACCTCGATCAGGGCCACAACGGAGCCGCCAGTCCGGGCCTGGACATCCATCATGGATGTCAGCAGCTCGTCCCGCTCGTCGATCAGGTCATCGCCCAGCAGGACGGCGAACGGTTCGTACCCGACATGCTGGCGGGCGCAGAGGACGGCATGACCGAGCCCCTTGGGGTCGCCCTGGCGCACGTAGTGCAGCGGGCCCAGGCGGGAAGCGTGGCGGACGGCCTCCAGCCTGTCGAAATCACCCTTGAGTTCGAGGGCGTGCTCCAGCGAGGGCTCGCGGTCAAAGTGGTCCTCCAGCGCCCGCTTCTGGCGCCCGGTCACCATGAGCAGATCCGTCAGCCCGGCCCGGACGGCTTCTTCCACCACGTACTGGATGGCCGGCTGGTCGACCACGGGCAGCATTTCCTTTGGCATCGCCTTAGTTGCCGGCAGGAACCGCGTTCCCAGTCCCGCCGCGGGTATGACAGCCTTATTTACAGATTTCCCCAGAGTCATAACCGAACATTACAAGCGGGTTCCGGAAATGAGAATGCTTCGAAGCAAAGACGAGTACCCGGGAAATGCGTTTCCGGGACCCCCGACCAGGCCGGCCTTCAGCCCTTGAAAACCGGGCTGCGCTTCTCCTGGAAGGCCCGGAAACCCTCGGCGTAGTCCTCGCTCTTGCACAGCCGTGCCTGTTCTGCGTTTTCCTCTTCCATGGCCTCCCACAGCCCCAGCCGCTGGTCCCGGATGTGCGCGACGAGTTCTTTGCTGGCCCGGAACGCACCCGTGGCACCAGTGGCAACGTTGGCCACGATGGCGCGGGTATTCTCCAGCAGTTCCGCCGCGGGCATGGCCCGGCTGAAGAGGCCCTGCGCCACGGCGTCGGCGCCGCTCATGAGCTCGGCGGTGTAGATCAGGTCCAGGGTCCGGTGCATGCCGAGGCGCTCGGTGAAATACCAGTGCCCGCCCGAATCGAGGGTGGCGCCGAGCTTGGCGAACGGTGAGCCGACCTTGGCATTCTCTGCCACGTAGACCACATCCGTGGCCAGCAGCAGCCCCAGCCCCACGCCGAGGCAGGCGCCCTGGGCGGCGGCGAACGTGGGCGCGGGGAAGGCGCTCATTTTCTTCAGCAGCGGCTGGACGAGCCCGCCGAGGTAGGCCTGCGCGTCATCGCTCTCCGGTGTAACGCCGGCAATGTCACGGCCGGCGCAAAAGGCCCGGCCTTCGCCGCGGAGCAGCAGCGCCCGGACGTCGCCGCGCGCGGCGGCGTCAGCGGCGTCGTCGTACGCCCGGGACAAATCCGCGAGTGCCTGCTCGTCGAGGGAGTTCAGCTTGTGCGGGGCGTCGAGTACGACCTCGGCGACGCCGTCGGCAATGGAGAGGGAGATCATGGGGCTCCTTGGATTTGAAAAGGCCTGGACGTCGAAAAACCTTAGACGTCGAAGTCGACCGTGACTTCCGGTGTGGTGGGGTGGGACTGGCAGGTCAGGACGTAGCCCTTGTCGAGTTCATCCTGCTCCAGGGCGTAGTTCTCATCCATGGTGACGTTGCCGCTGACCACCTTGGCCCGGCAGGTGCCGCAGACGCCGCCGGCGCAGGCGAACGGCACATCGGGGCGGACCCGGAGGGCGGCGTTGAGGATGGACTCGCGGGCATGGGTGGGGCTGGCCACTTCGCCCTGCAGCCCGTCCAGCTTGAACGTGATCTTGTAGGTTTCCTTCGATTCGTCCGTGACCACGGGCCGGCCAATGTTGCCCTCGGGGCGCTCCGGCTTGCCGGAAGTGAACAGTTCGAAGCGGACATGCTCCGGGGCGACGCCGCGCGCGGCGAGGGTGTCCCGGCAGAGCTGGACGAGTTCGAACGGGCCGCAGAGGAACCATTCGTCGACGTCGTCGGCGTGGATCGCGGTGCCCAGCAGCGCCTGGAGCTTCTCGGCGTCGATCCTGCCGCTGAGCAGCGGCGCGATCCGCTGTTCACGCGAAAGGACGTGGTGCAAGGCCAGCCGGGCGGGGTATCTGTCCTTCAGGTCCGCGAGTTCTTCCAGGAACATCACGTCCATCGCGGCCTTGTTGGCGTAGACGAGGTCGAAGCGGGTTTCCGGGTGGGCCGCCAGCAGGGTGCGGGCAATGGCGATCACGGGAGTGATGCCGGAGCCAGCGGCAATCGCCACGAAAGAGCCGGGCTCGCCCGCCAACTCTTCCGGATGGTTCATGGAGTTCATGACGTTCTGTTCCACGGACTTGCCGTCCCGGCCGTGCTTGGAGACAAAGGCTCCCATGGGGCTCATGACGTCGAGGACGTCGCCAGCCTTGAGCTCGGCATTGGCCCAAGTGGAGAACAGGCCTCCGAGGTCTTTCTTGATGGCCACGCGGATTTCGCTGCTGCCGTCCGCGAAACTGCGCGGTTCGGCGCAGATCGAGTAGCTGCGGCGGATCTCGTGCGGCTGGCCGTCGGCGTCGGGCAAAGTGGTGCGCAGCGCGACGTACTGTCCCGGCAGGTAGTCGAACTGTCCGGCGAGCTCGGCCGGGACACCGAACGTCACCTCGATGGCGTCGTCGGTGAGCCGGCGGACCTCGTCCACCGTCAGGGTGTGAAAGGACGCACGACGGCGGCCGGTGGCTGCGGCCGACTCCGCGGCGGTCTGGCGGACAACCTTCATGGAAGCACCTGTTCCTTACAAGACTTTGAAGTAGTCGAACGGTTCCTTGCAGTCCTGGCACACGTAGAGGGCCTTGCAGGAGGTGGAACCGAAGCGGGTGAGTTCTTTGGTGTTCAGGGATGAGCACTGGGGGCACTTGACGGCGAGCGCGAGCCGGACCGGGCCGGCGTGCCGGGTGGCCGCCGAGTGGCCCGAGGGTGGGGCTATCCCGTACTGCTCCAGCTTGGCCTTGCCATCGGCACTCATCCAGTCAGTGGTCCAGGCCGGCGAGAGGACTAGTTCGACCCGGACGCTCGGGTACCCCGCGCGGTGGAAAGCCGTGGTGAGGTCATCCCGGATGGCGTCCATGGCGGGGCAGCCGGAGTACGTCGGGGTGATGATGACCTGGACGGCGGGAACCATCCCGCCGTCGTCAGTGCTTGGTTCCGTCGAGACCTGGACATCGCGCAGGATGCCGAGGTCCGCGATGGTGAGGACCGGGATTTCGGGATCGCACACGGTGGCAGCGACCGCCCAGGCCTTCTCCCGGGCAGTATTGCCCTTGGCGGCGTTGCGGCGCTCGGCGGTTTCCGGATCGGAGACAAACATTTCCATGGTCCCTACCAGTTGGCTCCGGGGTACTCGCGGGCGAGCACCTGCATCTCGGCGAGGATGTAGCCGAGGTGTTCGGAGTGCAGGCCGCGGCGGCCCCCGCCCGGTGATGGCTGGACGTTGGGGACCTCGAGCTCGGCTTCGGCCAGGATCTCGCCGGTGAGCCGGTCGAAGTCCTCGCGCAGGCTCGACGGCTGCGGCGCGGCGCCGGCTTCGCTGAGGCGTCCGGTGAGTTCGTCGTCGCGGAACAACTCATCGACGAAGGGCCAGACGACTTTGAACGCCTGGATCATGCGCCGGCGCGATTCGTCCGTGCCGAGGGCCAGGCGCAGCACCCACTGGGCACTGTGGTCCCGGTGGTAGTCAACTTCCTTGACCGCCTTGGCGGCGATGCCGGCCAGGGTGGAGTCGGTGGAGGACGTCAGCCGGCGGTAGAGCTCGAACTGATAGTAGCTGACCACGAACTGCCGGGCGATGGTGACGGCGAAGTCCCCGTTCGGCTGCTCGAAGAGCGCCGCGGAGCGGAACTCGTGCTCGCGGCGGAAGTAGGCGAGATCGTCTTCGCTGCGCCCATCCAGGCCGCCGGCATAACTGAGGAAGGACCGGGCATGGCCCAGTTCGTCCAGGGCGATGTTGCCGAGGGCGACGTCCTCTTCGAGCTCCGGCGCGCGGGAGATCCAGTGACCCAGGCGCTGGGCCAGGATCAGTGCGTCGTCACCCAGGCGCAGGGCGAACTCGGCAGCGTCCTCGCTCGGCTTCGCGGAGCCGCGGTTGACGGCGAGAGCGATGTCTTCCGGACGGAGGGCGTTGCCAGGGGTGATGCGGGTGGCGCTCGCGGTGCCGTCACCGCTGGCGCCCGCACCGGATACGCCGACGGAGATGTCGCCGTGGCCGCTGTCGTGCATGTCTGTTTCGGGAGTGGTGCTCACAGGTGCTTCACGCCCTCGCTCTTGGTGTAGTACGTGGCGTGGCGGTAGTCCTTGCCCTGGGGGGATTCAAAGAAGGAACCCTTGGAATCGGGGTCGCTGGAGGCGATGGCCTCGGCCGGGACCACCCAGATGGATACCCCTTCGTTGCGGCGGGTGTAGAGGTCCCGGGCGTTGCGCAGGGCCATGGCCGCGTCGGGCGCGTGCAGCGATCCTGCATGGACGTGGGACAGGCCGCGGCTGGAGCGGACGAATACTTCCCAGATGGGCCAGACGTTTCCTGCGTGGGGTTCGGTTGGGGCCACGGCGACAGGGGTCCCCGGCCGAGCTTGCGAGGTTGGGGATTCGTTGGGGATCATGCTGCGGATTCCTTCTGCTTGCGGCTCTGCTTCTCGGCGTAGGCGGCGGCGGCTTCGCGCACCCAGGCGCCGTTCTGGTGTGCCTCGCGGCGCCGTTCCAGGCGCTGGGCGTTGCAGGGGCCGCGGCCGGCCAGGACTTCATGGAATTCATCCCAGTCCAGCGGCCCGTGCTCCCACTTCTTGGTTTCCTCGTTGAACCGGATGTCCTTGTCCGGAAGCGTCAGGCCGAGGACCTTGACCTGCTCCATCATCATGCCGACAAACCGGTTGCGGAGCTCGTCATTGCTGAACCGCTTGATGTTCCAGGCCATGGACTGCTTGGAGTTGGGCGAATCGTCGTCCGGCGGGCCGAACATCATCAGGGCGGGGGCGTACCAGCGGTTGACCGCTTCCTGTGCCATCTGCTTCTGCTCGGGGGTGCCGTTGGAGAGTTCCAGCAGGATCTCGAAGCCCTGGCGCTGGTGGAAGGACTCTTCCTTGCAGACCCGCACCATGGCCCGGCCGTAGGGGCCGAAGGAGGCGCGGCAGAGCGGCACCTGGTTGGCGATCGCGGCGCCGTCGACCATCCAGCCGATGGCACCCATGTCGGCCCAGGTGCGGGCGGGGTAGTTGAAGATGGAGGAGTACTTGGCCTTGCCGTCCATCAGGTCCTGCATCATCTGATCGCGCGGCTGGCCGAGGGTTTCAGCAGCGGAATACAGATAGAGACCGTGGCCGGCCTCGTCCTGGACCTTGGCCATGAGGATGGCCTTACGCTTCAGGCTCGGGGCGCGGGAGATCCAGTTGGCTTCGGGCTGCATGCCGATGATCTCCGAGTGCGCGTGCTGCGAGATCTGGCGCAGGAGCGTCTTGCGGTAGGCCGGGGGCATCCAGTCACGCGGCTCGATCCGGGAATCTTCCGCCATGACCTTGTCGAAGTATGCCTGGCCCTCGGCGTCGAGCCGGGCCGCGTCCTCGGGGCTCAGTTCATGCCGTGCCTGCGATGGCTCGGCGGGCACTGACTGCAGGGTCTGCGATGCCATGGTTGCTCCTAATGATTTCGGATAAATAATTACCGACCGTTCGTTCAGGATATGCGGAAGGCCGGAGATGCGTCAAGGACAGGAATCCGTGTAACGCTGGTTGCATGGATCTGGAGGTGTCGGCCGCGCTCACCATTCCCGCGTCGGAACTCCGCTGGCGGTTCTCGCGCTCGTCCGGGCCAGGCGGCCAGCACGTCAACACCTCGGACAGCCGCGTCGAACTCTCGTGGAACGTCGCGGCCTCGACGGCGCTCTCGGATGGCCAACGGCTGATACTGGCCACCCGCCTTGAACGGCGCCTCATCGCCGGAGTGATCACCGTGACCGCCGCCGAGCAGCGCTCCCAGCTGCGCAACCGCGAGATCGCCCTGGCCAAGCTCGCCGGCCTCGTGGCAGAGGGCCTTGCCCCCGAGGCCGCCCGCCGCCGGGCGACCAAACCCACCCGCGGCTCGAACCGTCGACGCCTCGCCGCAAAGGAACAGCGGGCAGCGACGAAACAGCAACGACGGCGGCCGTCCGCCGAATAGCGCCGTCCAGCCATCCAGCCAGTCATCCAGCCGTCGGGCCAGTCATCCAGCCAGCGGGAAACGCGCGCCCGTGCCCGGGGGAAGATAAGCTCGAACATTACGTCGCCGCTAAGCATCACGAAACGGAAAATGGAAGCCTTGGAGTCGTCCCCACCCATTCGGATCCTGACCGTCTGTACAGGGAACATCTGCCGTTCCCCCGTCGCAGAACGCCTGCTCCAGGCAGGACTTGACCGGATGAAACCCGGCGCCTTCGAGGTAGAGAGTGCCGGCACCCGGGCCATGGTGGGCGAGCCCGTCCAGCCCAGCTCAGCGGACATCATCCGGAGCTATGGCGGAACACCGGACGGCTTTGCCGCCCGGCAGTTGACGCCGACGATCCTGCGCGACACCGATCTGGTCCTGACCATGGCCGCACATCACCGCGGCGAAGCACTGCAGATGGATGCCTCCCTGCTCCGGCGCACGTTCACCATCCGCGAGTTCGCGCGCATGCTGAGGGTCCTGGAACAGCGCGGCAGCACCCAGCGGGATGGCACGGCGGATCCGGCGGTGGACCTGAGAAGCTTTTGGCGCGAATTGCCCGCCCGGGCCGCTGCGGTCCGGCACCTGACACTTGCCCAGGACGCTTCAGAGGACGACGTCGTGGATCCCTACGGGCGCGGCGAGGGAATGTACCGGCAGATGGAGTACGAGCTCGCGCCCGCGCTCCTCACCATCCTGCGTTTCGCGCGCACCACAGCTGAGTTCCACAACGGCTGAGTGGCCGCAAGAGCCGGGCACTCCCGGAGGGGTTTTCGTTCGACGGCCCGGAGCTATGCCGCCAACCTCCTGGCCCGGGGAACCGCCATCGGTTCCACCGGCGCCACGATGCTGAGCTGGCATTCGGACTGAAGCGGATCAATGGCGGCGGGCAGGTGGTGGGAGGCTGAGCACTCCCGCAGCTGCTCCAGGGCTGCCGGCTCCACCACGGCGTGGCTGACATCCAACACCAGATGGAGTCCTTCTCTCAGGTGATTCGCCCGCTTGACCACCACGTACAGGGCCTGGAGGCTTCTTGCCGTCACATGTCCCTGCGCTGCTACTTCTGCCTGACCGCAATCGAGGTCGAGCCTGACAAGAACCCGGAGTTTGTGGTTCAAACGATTCCCCTGTTCGTGCATTTACTGCTTTGGCCGCGACGCTGCGACCGGTTTGGCCGCGACGCTGCGACCGCCCCCAGCCTAGGCAGGGAGTGTGACGCAGGCAACAGTGCGCTTCATATCCGGGGAACCCCGCGTTATCTAGTGCCTTCTTGGTCCAAAACTGTTGTTGCCGCGCCCGGTGTACTGTAAAGAAGGCCGCCACCGGGCCCACTTTCCGGCACCTGGCCCCCGGCGCAGCCAGCCTGAGTGCAGCCAGCCTGAGTAGCGACAGATAGATTCCGGGCACCGTCCCGACTGACCAAGAGGAATACATGACGCACCCCTTCGACAGCGCAGACCAAGTCCCCGCGGCCGGATCCAGGGAACGGCGGCCCGTGAGGAAACACCGGGGCCGCAAGGTGCTGATCGCCGTCGCCGTAGTCGTGGCGCTCGTCGCGGTGGTGGCTGGCGGCTACCTCTTCAACCTGGCACGGACCTTCGACTCCGGCACGAGCAAGATTGAGCAGGCCTTCCCCGACGAGTCCACGCGTCCGCAGAAGACCAACACCGCGATGAATATCCTGGTGATGGGCAGCGACAGCCGCGGCGCCACCGAGGCTGATGCCGCGGGCGGAACGCCCACGAACCAGCGCGCGGACACGCTGATGCTCATGCACATCCCGGCGGACCGCAAGAACATCTACACGATGTCCATCATGCGCGACCTCTGGGTGGACATCCCCGGGCACGGCGAGGCGAAAATCAACTCGGCACTGGCCCTTGGCGGTACGCCGCTGATGGTGCAGACCATCGAGTCGATCTTCCACCAGCGCATCGATCACGTGGCGATGATCGACTTCGAGGGCTTCAAGGGCCTCACCGACGCGATGGGCGGGGTAACTGTGAACATCAAGGTGCCGTTCAGCTCCACCGCACTGCCGGGCCAGTCCTTCGCCCCGGGCCAGCACACCTTCGACGGAACCCAAGCCCTGGCCTTCGTGCGCGAACGCCACGCCTACGCCGACGGCGACTACCAGCGGGTCCGCAACCAGCAGGAGTTCCTGCGGGCCATCATCAAGAAATCGACTGCCGGCCAGACGCTGAGCAACCCGATCACCATCAACAACATGGTCGGTGCCGTCTCGCCGTTCGTCACGGTCGACAAGACCTTTGATTCGGGAGCCGTGGCAGGGCTGGGGCTCGAGCTCAAGGACATCCGGGCGCAGAACACCGTCATGTTCACCCTGCCGACCGGGGGCATCGGAACGTCCACGGACGGCCAGTCGATCGTGCTGGCCGACCCGGACGCCATCCAAAAGATTTCCGCGGCGATGGCCTCTGACACCCTGGGCGAGTACGTCGCCGCGAACAAGTTCGAGAACGGCAACTAAGCCCGGCCGGGCGAGGCGCCAGGAGAGGCCCTTGGACCCTTAGTCCGCGGCCGGGCGCAGTGGTAGCGTCCGTTCATGGGGAACGCTCCGGAGCCAGCAGCCGCGGCTTCCGCGGCGTCCCCTCCCCCGTCCCCGGCGGCAGGCCGCCGTCGTCCGATTATTCTGCTCCTGGGGGCGTTGCTCACGGTCGTCGTGGCCGTCGCGGCCTACGTCCTCACCGTGCAGCGGCCCGGGAGCCCCGCTCCGGCCGGAGCCACGGCACCGGCCGCCGCCCCGGCGGCCGCGACGGCGACGGCGGCCAGCCCCACGCCGGCGCCCACCCCCACGCCCACCCCGGAACCACCCGCCGTCGCCCTCAACATCCTGCTGATCGGGAGCGACAGCCGGGTGAATGAGCGGGCGGCGGCGGCCCGCGGCACCACCTCCGACCAGCGCGGCGACGCTCTTGTGCTGATCCACCTCCCGGCGGACCGGAAGAGCGTCTACGGCATCTCGATCATGCGCGATCTTTGGGTGGACATCCCCGGCCACGGAACCTCGAAGGTGAATGCCGCGCTGGAACTGGGCGGACTGCCGCTGATGACGCGGACGGTGGAGGCGCTGCTGGGTGCGCACATCGACCACACGGTGATGCTGGATTTTCAAGGGTTCGCGGCCATGACGGACGCGCTCGGCGGTGTCGACGTCAACATCAAACAGTCATTCACCGCCACCGCAGATGACAAGGTCCACTTCCCGGCGGGCGTGAACCACCTCAACGGGCTGCAGGCCCTGGCCTTCGTCCGCGAGCGCCATGCCTTCGCCGATGGCGATTACCAGCGGGTCCGGAACCAGCAGACGTTCTTGAAAGCCATGATGGCCAAGTTGGCTTCCGAAGGCGGCCTGGCGGACCGCGGCACCGTCCGCAAACTCATCAAGACGGTGCTGCCGCACGTGACCCTGGACGCAAGCTTCACCCTGGAGTCGCTGGAAAACCTCGCCTTCGGCCTGCGGAGCACGCCGCCGGGACGTGGCGTGTTCTTCACCCTGCCGACCGCCGGCACCGGGACCAGCCGGGAGGGCCAGTCGATTGTCCTGAAGGACCCTGCCGCGACCGCAGCGCTCTCCGCCGCACTGCGCTCGGGAACGCTTGCCGGCTACGTGGCGGCCAACAATCTGCAGAACGGCAATTGAGGCGCCGCTCTTCGGTAGATTGGGTCCATGACCCAGACTCCCGCCCAGCCGTCCCCGCAGCCTCCCGTCGCCCGGAAAGTTCCCTCGGTGCGCACCCATCACGGCGACGCGTTCGAGGACAACTACGAGTGGCTCCGCGACAAGGAGTCCGCAGAGGTCGTGGACCTGCTCAAGGCTGAAAACTCCTACCAGGAGTCCGTGACCGCGCACCAGGAGCCGCTGCGCGAGGCAATCTTCCAGGAAATCAAGGGCCGCACCCAGGAAACTGACCTTTCCGTCCCGAACCGCAAGGACGGCTGGTGGTATTTCACCCGCTCGGTCGAGGGCAAGGAGTACGGCATCCACTGCCGCGTGCGCGGCCAGGACACCGGGGACCGCGTCGCGGACTGGACTCCCCCGGCCGTGGAGGCCGGCGTCGTCATCCCCGGCGAGGAGGTCCTGCTCGATGGCAACCTCGAGGCCGAGGGCAAGCCGTTCTTCGCCGTGGGCGGGGCCGCCACGACCATCGACGGCACCCTCTACGCCTACGCCGTGGACAACGCCGGCGACGAGCGCTTCACCCTGCGCATCAAGGACCTCCGCACCGGCGACTTGCTGCCGGATGTGATCGAGAACGTCTTCTACGGCATCTCCTTCTCCCCCGACGGCAGCCGGATCTTCTATACCGTGGTGGACGATTCGTGGCGGCCGTACCAGGTCAAGTCCCACGTGCTCGGCACACCCGTCGGCGGGGACACGGTCATCTACCAGGAGGACGACGTCGCCATGTGGCTCGGCTTCGAGCTCTCTGCCGACCGGCGGCACCTGGTGCTCAGCATCGGCTGCTCCGAGTTCAGCGAGACCCGCCTGCTGCGCTTTGATGACCCCGACGCCGGCCTGCGCACCGTGATCTCCCGCGACGAGCGCATCCTCTACGAGGCCGAGCCGTTCCTGCTGGCGGAAGCCACGGGACGGGGCCGGGAGCGGATTCTGCTCACGCACAACAAGGACGCCATCAATTCCATGGTCTCGCTGGTGGAGCCGGCCGAGCTCGCAAAGCCGCTCGCCGAGCAGCACTGGGATACCGTCGTCGCCCATTCCGATCAGGTCCGGGTCAACGGCGCTGGCGTCACGTCGACCCACGCGGTGGTCTCCGTGCGCAAGGACACCATTGAACGGGTCCAGGTCCTGCCCCTGGCAGGACTGGGCACCCCGGAGCAGGGCGCCGCCGTGGAACCTGCGTTCGCCGAAGAGCTGTATACCGCCGGCGTCGCGAGCTCCGACTACGAGGCGCCCGTCATCCGGATGGGCTACACCTCCTACTTCACCCCGTCGCGGGTCTACGACTTTGTGCTGCCCACCCCGGAGCTCCCGGCCGGTGAACTCCTGCTGCGCAAGGAGAGCCCGGTGCTGGGCGGCTACACGCCGTCGGACTACGTCGCCACCCGGGAATGGGCGGTGGCGTCCGACGGGACCCGGATTCCGCTCTCGGTCCTCCGCCATGCCTCCGTCCGGCAGGATTCGACGGCGGCCGGCCTGGTGTACGGCTACGGCTCCTACGAAATGAGCATGGATCCGGGCTTCGGGATCCCCCGGTTGTCCCTGCTGGACCGGGGCATCGTGTTTGTGATCGCCCACATCCGGGGCGGCGGCGAGCTGGGCCGGCACTGGTACGACGACGGCAAGAAGCTGCACAAGAAAAACACGTTCACCGACTTCATTGCGGCCACGGACTGGCTCGCCGGTTCCGGCTGGGTCGACCCGGCACGGATCGCGGCGATGGGCGGCTCCGCCGGCGGCCTGCTCATGGGCGCGGTCGCCAACCTGGCGCCGGAAAAGTACGCGGCGATCGTTGCCGCCGTCCCGTTCGTGGACGCATTGACCACCATCCTGGACCCCGACCTGCCGCTCTCGGCGCTGGAGTGGGAGGAATGGGGCAACCCAATCACCGACCCGGCCGTGTACGCGTACATGAAGTCGTACACGCCCTACGAGAACGTCCGTGCCGTGGCGTACCCGAAGATCGCCGCGGTCACCAGCTTCAACGACACCCGCGTGCTCTACGTGGAGCCGGCCAAGTGGGTGCAGCGGCTGCGCGAGGTGAACACCGGCAGCGAACCCGTCGTCCTGAAAATCGAGATGGAAGGCGGCCACGGCGGCGCGTCGGGTCGGTACGTGCAGTGGCGCGAACGGGCCTGGGACTACGCGTTCGTCGCCGATTCCCTCGGCGCCACCGAACTGCTGCCCGAATCCGGACTGAAGTAAGAACCCCATCGGTTGCTCCGTGGGCGCCCTTTGGGACCTCCATGAGGGCACTTACGGAGCAATCGATGCGTTTTCCGGCCGGTCAGCGGGCTTTCCGGCATTAATCCGGGAGCCCGCTACCGATATTTGGTCATCATGCTTACTATTTACTGGCATGATGGGCACTTCGACGTGGAACCCGTCCGCTGGGGGCGGGGCGTCGTAGGGCTTTGACCGGGCACACGGTGCCGGAGATGGAGTTTGTTATGAGCGTTGAGCAGGGAATGACCCCGTTGACTGATGATGAGCTGATGGCGCAGGGCGGCACCGCTCTCCCGGACAAGGAAGTCGCCTCCGTCCTGGACCTGAACGCCGACCTGAACCTGGGGATCAGCGCCGCGGCGCCGATCGACCTCGGCGTCGCGGCCAACGCCAACGTTGCCGCGCCGATTGATGCGGCAGCCTCGGCAAACGTGCTCTCTTTCGGGTCTGAGTCCCAGGCCCTCGCCGACCAGGGCACCATTATCAACCAGGGCGTCACAGGCGATGCCACGGCAGACTCCACCCAGGACAGTGTCATCGACCAGGGCACCGGTACGGATGCCGGGACCACAGCAGATTCTGCCGCAGCGCCTGCCCCCACCGATCCGGCCACGCCTGCCGCCACGGCCGATCTCGGCGGCGCTGTACCGGCCGGCACGGTACCCGCCGATGCCACCGGCGTCTTGCCGGATGGCACGGCCCCGGACCTGGGCGGTGCGCTGCCGACTGACGTGGGAGCCGCTGCCGGCGCCGCGGGTGCCCTCAACGGCAACCTGCTCAACGTCGATGTGAACCTGGACGCCAACGCTGGCATCGCGGCACCGATCAACGGTGCGGTGGCCGCCAACGCCAACGTGGCCGCGCCGATCGACGCTGCCGTCGGCGCCAACATCGGCTCCATCGACAGCAACGCGTTCGCCGTCGCCCAGCAGGATGCCATCATCAACCAGGACATCCATGGTGACGCTACGGCGTCGGCTGACCAGCAGTCCGACCTGAAGCAGTAGCACCTAGATGAGCACTGTGCACGGAGGGCCGTCCGGGCAGGACGGCCCTCCGGCCCTGCCTGCCGCCGGCGGCGCCACATCCGCCGCCACATCGCCCGGCTCCGGCACCGACTCCGGAGCCGGTGCACGCGGCGACGCTGCCGGCCCGGCGGCGTCCGCGGCGGTCGGCCTGCACCCGGTTCCGGTGCGGGCCGCCGGCGTCCAGCTGATCGGCGAGGCGAAGGGGTCCGGTTACAAGGAAGCCCCGTCCCTCGTGCGCCGTTCCGACGGCCAGACCATCCAGCTCACCCGACTGCTGTACCTGGTGCTCGAGGCGATCGACGGCGAGCGGGGCCTGGAAGAAATCGCCGGGCACGCCAGTGACAGTTTCGGACGGCTCGTCAGTGCCGAGAACGTCCGCACCCTGATCACTTCTCAGCTGCTCCCCCTCGGCCTCCTGCAGCTGGCGGACGGCTCCGAGCCCGCGGTAAAGAAATCGAACCCGCTGCTGGGTATGCGCTTCCGGTACTCGGTGACCGATCCGGACCGCACCCGGAAGATCACCGCGCCGTTCGCCACGCTGTTCAACCCCTTGATCGTGGTGGCCGTGACCGCGGCCTTCCTGGCCACGTGCTGGTGGGTGCTGATGGTCAAGGGTCTGGCATCGGCAACGCATGAGGCCTTCGCCAACCCCGGCCTGGTGCTTCTGATCCTGGTGGTCACGGTGCTCTCGGCCGGCTTCCACGAGTTCGGCCACGCCGCCGCCGCCCGACGCGGCGGGGCCACCCCCGGCGCCATGGGGACCGGCCTGTATCTGATGTGGCCGGCCTTCTATACCGACGTCACGGATTCCTACCGGCTGGGGCGCGGCGGCCGGCTGCGCACGGACCTCGGCGGACTGTACTTCAACGCCATCGTGGCGGTCGCGATCATGGGTATCTGGTGGGCCACCGGCTTCGATGCGCTGCTGCTGGTGGTGGTTACCCAGATCCTGCAGATGGTCCGGCAGCTGATGCCGCTGGTCCGCTTCGACGGCTACCATATCCTGGCCGACGCTACCGGTGTCCCGGACCTGTTCCAGCGCATCAAGCCCACGCTGCTGGCCCTGGTGCCGTGGCGGAAGACAGATCCCGAAGCCGGGCTCCTGAAGCCCTGGGCGCGGGCCGTGGTCACCATCTGGGTGCTGGTCACGGTCCCCCTGCTGCTCTTCAGCATGGCCACCATGGTGCTCACCCTGCCGCGCGTCCTGGGCACCGCCTGGGACAACGGCCTGAAACAGCAGGCCATGCTGTCCCACAGCGTCGCCACCGGGGACGTCGCCGACGCCGCCGTGCGGGTGATCGCGATCGCCTGCCTGGCGCTGCCGGTGCTGGGCATCTTCTACATCCTGCTGCGCCTGGTCCGCCAGCTGGCCACCGGCCTGTGGCGCAAGACCCGCGGCAAGGCCCTCCAGCGTGCCACTGCCATCCTTGCGATCGCGGCGGTGGCGGCGGGCCTCGCCTGGGCCTGGTGGCCGGGAGCTGACACCTACCGCCCGGTCCAGCCCTACGAGCGCGGCACCCTGGCCGACGCCACCACCGCCGTCTTCCCGGCCTCCGCCGCGTCCCGGATGGCCGAGGGCCAGTCGGGAACGACCGTTGCCTTGTGGCCGGAGGGCGCCCGGCGGCCCACACGCGAGGACCCGCAGCTGAGCATGGTCCTGGTGCCCCGGCAGTCCGGCACGGCCAGCGCGGCCGGCCCCGCGGCGGCGCCGGCTGCCCCTTCCTGGGTCTTCCCCTTCGACAAGCCGGCCGCTCCGGAGGACGACGGCAACCAGTCGCTCGCGGTCAACACCACTGACGGTTCCGTGGTCTACGACGTCGCCTTCGCCCTGGTCTGGGCCGAGGACGGTGACACCGTGGACACCAGGAATGAGGCGTACGCCTTTGCCAGCTGCGCGGACTGCGCCGCTGTGGCGGTGGGCTTCCAGGTGGTCCTGATTGTGGGACAGACCGATGTGATCGTTCCGGAAAATCTCTCGGCGTCGGCGAACTACAACTGCGTCCGGTGCCTGACCTACGCCTTGGCCAGCCAACTTGTCCTGACCCTGGATGGGCCCCTGAGCAGCGACGGCATGACCAGGCTTAACGAGCTGTGGCAGGAGATCGCCGCCTACGGCAAGGACCTGCGGAACCAGCCGCTCTCGGAGATCCAGGGCCGGCTCAGCGCGTACAAGGAACAGATCATGGCGGTCATCAAGGCCGATCCGAGCGCCACCCCGGCCGGGTCCGCCGGCACAGCGCCAACTCCGGGCGCCACGCCCGGCGCAACCTCCGGTGCCACGCCCGGCGCAACCTCCGGCGCCACGCCTGGTGCCGGTACCGCTGCCACGCCCGGTACGACGTCGGGAGCCACTGCCGAAACCACCCCCGGCAGCACGCAGGCCCCGGCCCCGGGAACCACGGCGCCGAGTGACGGCACGACGTCGTCCGGTCCCGCCCCGGGCTCCGGTGCCACGGAGCCGGCAGGGCAGCAACTGACGCAACCCGCGGCTCCCGCACCGGGCACGGTCTCACCGGCGCCGGTATCCACCGCGCCGCCGGCACCCTAAGGCGGGAACCCGAATCGGGTTCGGCCTGGGCCCGAATCGGTTCCGAATGGACGCAGATGGCCGGAATGAGGACTTCATTCCGGCCATCTGCGTCAGATCGGCGTCCCGACAGACCGCCACCTCGTCAGAGCGCTACCCCGACAGGTCGGTACTTCCCTTAGATTTGCGCGTCCCTTAGATTGGGGCTTTGCTGCGCCTTCGGCCGCCGGATACCTGCTGCCGGGCCTTCCATTCATCCGCGGGGATGGTGTACACCATTTCCGTGGCCCGTTCGTCCTTGTTGTGCCACTTGCCACCTGCCGTGATTCCAGGCCCAGCCCGGGCCGGTGAACCCGGCACCCAGCACCCGGCACCCAGCACCCAGCACGGAGAGGCAACACGATGAGACTAACGCTGACTGAGTTCCTCACATTGGACGGCGTGGCGCAGGGTCCTGGATCGCCCGATGAGGATACCAGCGACGGCTTCTCACAAGGAGGTTGGTTCGTCCCCTATCTTGACGAGGAATTCATCCAGCAGGCGGCGGACTGGCTGGGTGAGGCGGATGCGTTGCTGTTCGGCCGCCGCACCTACGTCAACTTTGCGAGGGACTGGCCGAGAATCACGGACCCTGATGATCCGTTCTCTGAGAAGATGAACGGTTTGCCGAAGTACGTGGCCTCGCAGAGCCTGGCGCAGGCTGGTTGGGCGCCCACGACCATCCTGTCCGGGGACGTCCCCGCACAGGTCGCTGAGTTGAAGAGGCAGCCCGGCCGGGAGTTGCAGATCCACGGGAGTGCCCGGCTGGCCCAGTCGCTGCTGGCGAAGGGGCTGATCGACGAACTGAGGCTGGTGATCGCCCCTGTGGTGGTCGGTAACGGCAGGCAACTGTTTCCGGCCGGAGGCGCCCCGGCGGGCCTGCGTCTGGTCCGCAGTGAGGCGACGCCGGGCGGACTCGCGATTCTTGTCTATGAGTCGGCAGGGCTTCCGACGTACGGGACCTATGAGCCTGGTTCGTCCGGCACCTGAGGCCCGTGGGTGAGCTTGCGGCCGGTGGTTGAGTCGGCCGCTACGCTGCACCCTCCTTCGTCACCGCGGCCCTCGTCTCCACGGCATCCCTGCCGGCCGGGCGGGGAAGACAGCCCTCAAGGTACTCAGGCGGAGTTGACCGAGTTCAAGCGCCGGGCCCGGTCAGCGGTCCTTCCACTCGTCCGCGAGCATGGCGTACACCACTTCCGTGGCCCATTCGCCCTTGTAGTGCCATTTGTCCACCTGCCGTGATTCCAGGCGCATGCCGAGCCGTTCACAAAGCGCCGCCGAGGCTGTGTTCAGGGCATCGAGCTTGGCGTCGATGCGGTGGAAGCCCAGGTCTTCAAACCCGAGCTTCAGCAGTGCCCGGGCGGCCTCGCTCGCGATGCCCCGTCCCCGCGCCTCCGGGGCCAGGCTCCAGCCGATCTCGGCCTGCCCGCACCCCTCCAGCCACTTCAGCACCACCTCGCCGAGGAGGCCGGGCGAATCCTGGGCCTCAATGGCCAGGGCCACCCAGTCGCCCTCCTTCTCGAACTCGAAGTTGGCGTACCGTCCCACCGTTTCCATCGACTGGGTGTAGCTCTTGGCCTCGCGGGGCAGGAACCGGGCGGTTTCCGGGAGCGAGTGGTAGGCATGGAAGGCATCGAGGTCGGCGGCTGCAAAACGCCGCAGCACCAGCCGCTCGGTGCGGATGGGCAGCGGCGGCAGTGGCTTGGGTTCATTCATGTCCCCAACGCTACCCATCCGTTGCTCCGGAAGCGCCGTTTTGCGCGCCCAAAGGGGCGGCTACGGAGCAACGGATGCCTGCGCGACGGCGGCGGCCGTTGCCTCCGCGATCGCCCGTTCCTCGTCAGTGGGGACCACAAGGACCGGCAGGGCCGACGTCGGGGTGGAAATGACGCGGGGTTCCCTGGACCGTTCCCGGTTCAGCCCGGCGTCGAGTTCGACGCCGAGGGCACCGAGCCGCTGCGCCACCAGGTTCCGGAACTGGTGCGAGTTCTCGCCGATTCCGGCCGTGAAGACAAGAGCCTTCGCGCCGCCCACGGCCACGTGGTAGCCGCCGATGTACTTCGCGAGCCGGTAGGACGCGACCGCCAGGGCCATGGCCGCCTTGGCATTGCCGGCTTCCGCGGCCTCCACCACGGAGCGCATGTCGTTGTTGCCGGCCAGGCCTTTGAGCCCGGACTGCCGGTTCAGCATCGAATCCAGGTCCTCGGGTGACCATCCGTTCCGGCCGAGGAAGACCAGGATGGACGGATCGAGGTCGCCGGAGCGGGTGCCCATGACGAGACCCTCGAGGGGCGTGAATCCCATGGACGTGTCGATTGACTGGCCGCCGCGGATCGCGGTGACCGAGGCGCCGTTCCCCAGGTGGGCGATCACGGCGTCGAACTCCTCGACCGGAACATCCAGCAGCGCCGCCGCCCGGTGCGCAACGTATTCGTGCGAGGTGCCGTGGAAGCCGTAGCGGCGGATCCCGTGGTTCGTGTAGAGCTCGTCCGGCACCGCATAGCGCCAGGCGTGCTCGGGCATGGTGCGGTGGAAGGCGGTGTCGAACACGGCCACCTGCGGCAGTTCGGGCCACTTCTTCGAGATCGCGCGGATGCCGAGGACGTTGGCGGGGTTGTGCAGCGGGGCGAGCGGGTTCAGCCGCTCAATGGCCCGGGTGATCTCGTTGTTGACCAGCACCGGCTCGGCGAAGCGCTCCCCGCCGTGCACCACGCGGTGGCCGACGGCATCCAGCACGCGGTCCCCCAAGGCGTCGTGGATGGCGGCGTCCACCTGCTCCAGCGCCTGGGCGTGGTCGCGCGGGCCCTCGATCTGGCCGTCGCCCTCACCGCCGGCACCCATGCCGATCTTCTCGACCAGGCCTTCGGTGAGCACGCTGCCGGCCTCGACGTCGCGCACCTGATACTTGAGCGAAGACGAGCCGGAGTTGATGACGAGCACGAGCATGGGGCCTCCTAAGCCTTGGCTTCGACGCTACCCGAGGGTGCGCCGGGACGGGCATCACGCCGGAGCCTGGCCGAGCGCTCCGTGGGATCCACTATAAATTGCCGGCCCAAATTGCCGGAACGCCAGTGGCGCCCATCCGTTGCGAAAGCCAATCCGTTGCGAAAGCCGGGCCGGGCGCCTAGAGTCGGCGGACCAACTGGACAACTCACGAAGGGGATTTCCATGACTGACGACGCGACCCAGCCGGAGGGCACCGAACCAGCGGGCACCGAACCCGCCAGCGGTTCCGGTAAACCGGATCCCACCGGCGTCGTCGGCGCGAACCCGGCCCTGGACGACACAGGAAACCCCAAGGCCGCCGAGGTCGGCGAAGCGCCCGAGGCCCCCGAGAATCTGGAGGACCTGGATCTCACGCCGGCGGGCCTGGCCGATGAGCCCGCCAAGGAGGAAGACCCCGAAAGTCCGGCGAAGCCCGAAAACAGCTGACGGAAAACAGCTGACCTGGAAAACAGCCGAGCCGGAACAGCCGACTATGCGCGGGCAGACGCAGGTTCCGGCTCGGTAGCGGGCTCCACGGACTGCGCCTGCACGGCGGTGATGGCCACCGTGTTCACGATGTCCTCCACGGTGCACCCGCGGGAGAGGTCGTTAACCGGCTTCCGGAGACCCTGCAGGACGGGCCCGACGGCGACCGCACCCGAGGACTGCTGCACTGCCTTGTAGGTGTTGTTGCCGGTGTTGAGGTCCGGGAAGATGAACACGGTCGCCTGCCCTGCCACGGACGAGCCCGGCATCTTGGACGCGGCGATCGCGGCGTCGACGGCGGCGTCGTACTGGATGGGGCCTTCAACGGCCAGATCCGGGCGGCGGTCCTTCACGACTTCGGTGGCCTGCCGGACTTTGTCCACTGCTTCCCCGGTCCCGGATCCGCCGGTGGAGTAGGACAGCATGGCCACCCGCGGCTCCACGCCGAACTGGGCTGCGGTCTCGGCCGAGGCCAGCGCGATATCCGCCAGCTGCTCCGCGTTCGGGTCAGGGTTGACCGCGCAGTCGCCGTACACCAGCACCCGGTCCGGCATCAGCATCAGGAACACCGAGGAGACGATCTTGACGTCGTCCCGGGTCTTGACGAACTCCAGCGCGGGCCGGATGGTGTGGGCCGTGGTGTGCGCGGCGCCGGACACCATGCCGTCCACCACGCCGAGCTGCACCATCATGGTGCCGAAGTAGCTGCCGTCGAGCATGACTTCCAGCGCCCGGGCCAGGTCCACGCCCTTGTGCGCCCGCAGTTCCGCGTACTTCTGGGCAAACTGCTGGCGCAGCTCCGACGTCGCGGGGTCCACGATGCTCATGCCGGAGAGGTCGATGCCCTGGGTGGACGCCAGCTCCCGGACCGCCGACTCATTGCCCAGGATCGTGAGGTCGCAGACGTCCCGCCGGTGCAGAATTTCGGCGGCCCGCAGGATCCGCACGTCGTTCCCCTCGGGCAGGACAATGTGCCGGCGCTGCAGCCGGGCCCGCTCAATGAGGTCGTGCAGGAACCGCAGCGGCGTCATCCGCTCCAGCCGCGGCAGGTGCAGCCGCTCCACCAGCTCGGCCTCGTCCACGCGCTTAGCCCACAGCCCCACGGCCGAGGCCACCTTGCGGCGGTGCCCGGACCAGATCTCGCTGCGGACCTCGGACACCCGTTTGGCGGTGGTGTAGGTATCGTCCGGGGCCGCGAACACGGGGAATGGCGCCTGCGCCAGCAGCGAGTAGATGTTGGGGTCCGGGGCCAGGCCGCCGGTGAGGATGAGCGCAGACGGCACCGGAAACTCCGGCGAGAACGACGACGCGAGGCACGCGACCATCACATCCGCACGGTCACCCGGGACGATCACGAGGGCGCCGTCGTCGAGCACGTGCAGGAAGTTGGCCACATTCATCGCCGCCACCTTGATGGAATGGACGTCGCGTTCCATGTCCTGCCGGCCGGCCACCTGGCGGATCCCAAGGGCCGAGGCCACCTCCCCGGTGGTGGGCCGTGCGATGTCCTCCAGCTCGGGGAAGACGTAGACGGGGCGGCCGGACGCGCCGGGCTTCACGGCGGCGACGATTCCGTCCACGTCCTCCGGGTCGGCCCGGTTCACCATGATGGCCAGGAGGCTGCAGTGTTCCGCCGCCAGTTCCTTGCGGGCAACCTCGACGGCGTCGGCAGCCTCCGCGACGGTCCGCCCCTTCGCGCCCACCACGGCGACGATCGAGGCGGCCAGGTTGTTCGCGAGGCGAGCGTTAAGGTCGAATTCGACGGCGGCATCCTGGCCGGTGAGGTCCGTCCCCTCCACAATCACCACGTCGCAGTGGCGGGACATTTCGGCGAAGATCTCCACGCAGCGGGCGTCGATCTCGGCCCTGTTGCCCTCGGCCAGCAGCCCGCGGACCTCGGCAAACGTCAGGCCGCCGCGGCAGCGCTGGTCATCAAGATCGAACCGGGCCTTCATCAGCGCCACCATCGGGTCCGCCGCGGCGTCGTTGCCGTGAACCACAGGCTTGAAGAATCCGATCCGGTCCGCGTGCCGGTGGAGGGTGTCCGCCAACCCCAGCGCTATGAGGGACTTGCCGGAGCCCGGGGTGGTCGCGCTGACGTAAATTCCTTTGGCCATGTGTCCCAGCATACTTACACCCCTTGACAGCGGGCACCCACATGGGATTACCTAATGAACATTCGGTAAATAAAGCTGGAGGCAACGACGCATGGCTGAACTGACGGTTTCCGGGGCCACCCACCCCATCCTGAAAGACGACTACGCCTCGGAATGGATGGGCATCGAAGTCCTGGCGCTGGACGACGGGCATGCCACGATCCGCATGACGCTCCGGCAGGAAATGCTCAACGGCTTCGGCATGGCCCACGGCGGAATGATCTTCGCCTTCGGCGACACCGCCTTCGCCCTCGCCTGCAACCCGGCCAGCCCGAAACCCGGCGAAGCCGGGATCGACAGCGGCAACATCACGGTTGCTGCCGGCGTCGACATCAACTTCCTGAAGCCCGCCTTCCGCGGACAGGTGCTGACCGCCGTCGCGAACCGCCGCGCCAGCACCGGACGCAGCGGGCTGTACGACATCCAGATCTACGCCGCCGACCCTGGCGCGGGTGCGCCCGGAACACCGCAGCCGGCACCGGCCGGCGCGGCCCCCGCAGCAACCCTTCCAGGCCAGCTCCCCACCGATACCGCTACCGACGCCCCTACGTGGGAACTCATCGCCGAGTTCCGCGGCCGCAGCCGCACCATCTCCAAGAAATAGAAACAGGGAACCACTGATGACCCAAGAAACTGCCGCCGCCACTACCGACGCTGTCCTGGACCGCGAGGAGACCATCTCCCGCGACGAGCTCGAGGCGCTCCAGCTCAGCCGCCTGCAGCACACCGTGGCCTACGCCTATGACCGCGTCCCCCTGTACAAGCGCAAGTTCGACGAGGCCGGCGTCCACCCGACGGACCTGCGTGAACTCTCCGACCTCGGCAAGTTCCCCTTCACCACCAAGGAGGACCTCCGCCTCGAGTACCCCTTCGGCATGTTCGCCGTGCCGCAGAACGAGGTAGCGCGGATCCATGCCAGCTCCGGCACCACGGGCCGCGCCACCGTGGTGGGCTACACGAAGAAGGACCTCGCCGACTGGGCCAAGCTTGTGGCCCGCTCGCTGCGCGCCTCCGGCGTCCGGCCCGGCATGAAGGTGCACAACGCTTACGGCTATGGCCTGTTCACCGGCGGCATGGGCGCCCACGCCGGCGCCGAGGCCCTCGGCTGCACCGTCATCCCGATCTCCGGCGGCCAGACCGAGCGCCAGATCACCCTCATCCAGGACTTCAAGCCCGATGCCATCCTGGCCACCCCCACCTACCTGCTGACCATCGCCGACGCCATGATCAAGCAGGGCATCGACCCGGCCTCCACGTCGCTGAAGTACGCGGTCCTGGGCGCCGAGCCGTGGACCGAGGAAATGCGGCACGAGCTCGAGACCACCATGAACCTCAAGGCCTGCGACATCTACGGCCTCTCCGAGGTCATGGGCCCGGGCGTCGCCGGCGAAGCCGTGGAAACGCAGGACGGCAGCCACATCTGGGAGGACCACTTCCGGCCCGAAATCATCGACGCCTTCGACCCCACCGTGGTGCTGGGCGACGGCGAACCGGGCGAGCTGGTGTTCACCTCGCTCACCAAGGAGGCGCTGCCGATCATCCGGTACCGCACCAAGGACCTCACGCGGCTCCTGCCCGGCACCGCACGGCCGGCACACCGCCGCATGGGCCGCATCACCGGCCGCAGCGACGACATGATCATCCTGCGCGGGGTGAACCTGTTCCCGTCCCAGATCGAGGAGATCGCCCTGCGCATCCCCGAGCTCAGCCCGCACTTCCAGCTGGAGCTGACCCGGCCCGAGGGCCTGCGCATGGACCAGCTGACCGTCAAGATCGAGCGCCGCGACACCGTCACCGTCGAGGGCGCCACGGCCGCCGCCAAGGTCCTGCAGCAGCAGATCAAGATCCACGTCGGCTCCTCCTGCACCGTCGACGTCGTCGACCCCGGCTCGCTGGAGCGGTCCAACGGCAAACTGCGGCGGATCTACGACATGCGTCCCAAGGGCTGAACCGGCCCCGCTTGTCCAGCCATCTGGCCAGCCCGGCCGGCGTGTCCTTCGAGGTCAGGCCGGCCGGGCTGACTGACCGTTCATGAGAAACTAGCGAGTATGCCCACCTCAGCAACCACCACCAAGCGCGGCCGTCCCGGCTATGACCAGCAATCGGTCCTGCTGATCGCCGTCGACGTCTTCAACCGCCACGGCTACGACGCCACGTCCATGGGCATCCTCGCCGAGAACCTGGGCATCTCCAAGTCCGCGATCTACCACCACGTGCCGTCCAAGGGCGATCTGCTCAAGCTCGCGCTGGACCACGCCCTGGGCGGCCTCGAGGCCATCCTGGACCGGCCCGAGGCGCAGACCGGCTCCGCCGAGGCCCGGCTGGAGTTCGTGGTCCGTGAGACCATCTCGGTGCTGGTGGAACGGCTGCCGTTCGTCACGCTGCTGCTGCGGCTGCGCGGCAACACCGAAATCGAGCGGAACGCGCTGGAGCGCCGGCGCACCTTCGACCACAAGGTTGCAGCCCTCATCTCCGCCGCCCGCGACGAAGGCTCGCTGCGCCAGGACATCGACCCCCGCACCGTCACCCGCCTGTTGTTCGGCACCATCAACTCGATCGTCGAGTGGTACAAGCCGGGCGGCTCGCTGTCCCCGGAGAAGCTGGCCGACGACGTCATCACCATGGCGTTCCACGGCCTTCACGTCCCCCGCTGACCGCCTGCCGGCCGGCGGGTGGCCGGGTCAGTCGTTGACGGCGGGATAACGGACGCCCACCCTGTAGTCATGGCCACGAAGATATCTGACGTCCTCTTCAGCACGTTCCCCGATTTGCGTTACCAGCCCACCGCGAAAAGGGTCCGTGCCATGGTGGGCGGGCGTGCCGTCGTCGACACTCTGGGTGCGCTCTTGGTGTGGGAGCCCAAACGCATCACCCCCGTCTACGCCGTTTCCGAAGGCGACCTCCGTGCCGAACTGGCGCCGCCGGGGCAGCAGGCGGGAGACGTCCCGGAACACGGCTTCCGAGTGAGCCGGGAGGGGCCGCGGGCGCTGGATCCGCGCACGGCGTTCGGCAGGCACACGGCGGCCGGTGAGGAGCTCGACGTCGTCACTCCCCATGCGAGGCTGCCCCGCGCTGCCTTCCGGCCGGCGGACCCCGACCTCGCCGGCTACGTGGTGCTGGATTTCAACGCTTTCGACTGGCTCGAGGACGACGAGGAGATCATCGGCCACCCACGTGATCCGTTCCACCGTGTGGACATCCGGGCGTCCTCGCTCACCGTTGAGGTAGGGCTCGACGGCGTAACGCTCGCCACGACGAACGGCGCGCAGCTGCTCTACGAAACCATGCTGCCGGTGCGCTACTACATTCCGCCGTCGGATGTGCGGCTGGATCTGATGCAAGAGAGCCCCAAACGGACCATCTGCCCGTACAAGGGCCAGGCGAGCTACTGGAGCTACCCGGGTTCCGAGCAGGGCAGGAACGTCGCGTGGAGCTATGACCGGCGGTTCCGCGACGCCGCCCAAATCCACGGACTTGTCAGTTTCTTCAATGAGCGAGCGGACATCACGGTGGACGGCGTCCGGCAGGAGCGCCCGGTCACGCCGTGGTCACGCCCGGAAGGAGCGGGGGCACCCGGGGTGTGACCGCAGCGCTTTGGTTCTCTTTCACCCGCATTGGGTGACGACTGCCCCCTTGGAAGGGTTTAGCTTGGAGAACATCTGAAGGACCACCTCTATCGCTTGTGAGACCTCGCTAAAGGCTCCCGCCGTCTGGCGGAAGGAGGAGGGATGATGTTCTGCTCGTTGATCATCGGTGACCCGCGGTGTTGCCGGCCGGGCAAGCCGCCCCGACCTGGAAGAAGGACATTCGGGGTCACCCGGATCGTCACAGTCGCGCCGGGTTGCCGGGAATGAGCGAGCCTGCCGCATCGCCGCCCAGTTTCGATCCGGCCGTCGTCATTCGTTCCAGGGCGTACATCTCTGCGCTCGTGCTGGCTGCGGTCTTGGGCGTTCCCATCTCGGTCATTGCGTACGGCTTTCTCGCTTTGGTCGCGGTTGTCCAGCAGTACGTCTTCGTGGGCCTGCCGGAACAAGTCCTTGGGGGTCCCGCTCCTGCCTGGTGGCCGGTTCCGTGGTTGGTGCTGTGTGGGCTGTTGACGGCGTCGACCATCCGGTATCTGCCGGGAACCGGGGGCCACTCACCGGCTTTCGGCTTCAAGACGGGCGGCGGTCCGCCCAGCGGCCGGGAGCTCGTGGGCATTGTTCTCGCGGCGCTGACCACGCTCAGCCTGGGTGCGGTGCTCGGGCCGGAGGGTCCGCTGATCGCGATCGGTGGCGGCCTCGGGGCGTTGGCGGTGCACCTGGCGAAGAAGGACGCTCCGCCGATGGCCCTGACGATCATGGCGTCGGCTGGCAGCTTCGCAGCGATCAGTACCCTGCTCGGGTCCCCCGTGCTCGGTGCATTCCTGATCATGGAGGCCGCCGGGATCGGGGGAATGACGCTGAGCCTGATGGCCCTGCCCGGACTGCTCGCGTCCGGCGTCGGGGCGCTGGTGTTCGTCGGCCTGGACGGCTGGACCGGGCTGGGCAGCTTCTCGCTGGCGCTGCCCGTCGTACCGCCTGCTGTGCCGCCGACCCTGGCGACGCTGGGCTGGGCGGTGATCATGGGCGTCGTCGGCGCGCTGTTGGGATGGTTGATCCGCTGGGTCGGGCTCTCGCTTCGTCCGCTCGTGCACCTGAACCGGATGTTGGTGACCTCCGGGCTCGGCCTGCTGATCGGTCTTGCCGCGATGGCCTACCAGTTGATCTCTGGGAACAGCTTCACGCAGGTCTTGTTTTCGGGGCAGGACGCCCTTCCGGATCTGGTCGAACACGCCACGGACTACTCGCTTGCGGCGCTCCTCCTGCTGATCGTTTGTAAGGCCTTGGCCTACGGGCTCTCGCTGAGCGCTTTTCGTGGTGGGCCCGTGTTCCCTTCGATGTTCATCGGTGCGGCGCTCGGTATTGCCGCGAGCGGGTTGCCCGGAATGAATCTCGCGGCAGGACTCGGCATGGGCATGGGAGCCATGTGCGCAGCCATGCTGCGGCTGCCGTTGACGTCGACCCTGCTGGCCACGCTGCTGCTGGGAGTGGACGGTGTGGCGGTAACACCGCAGGTGGTGGTGGCTGTGGCGGTGGCCTTCGTGATCTCCAACGTGCTCCCGGTCCCGGGCCCGAAAGGGCCCGTGGCGTCTGACGCTGGCGGCAAGGTCCACCATCGGGCTGCCTTGAGGGCCGACAATGACTGAGATCTCGAGCGCGGGCCGTTTGACCGTACGGGACCGGTGGACCGCCTGGTTGTTCATCATTGGCTCGAGTCTGTTCGCCCTGGGAGCGGTGCCGTTATACGCCGAGACCGTGGGATTGCGCTTGTGTGCAGCCACGTTCTTCGTCGGTTCGCTGTTCTTCACCTGTGCGGCGTTCCTGCAGTACCGCGAAGCCGTTGACGCGCTCCCGGCCGTGGGTGCCACGCGGCGCCATTCGTTTTGGGTATGGGCGCCACGGAATCTCGGCTGGCTTGCTGGCGCGGTTCAACTTGCCGGCACGCTGTGGTTCAACTGGAGTACGGCAAACGCAATGCGGGTCAATCTCAGTGCGGCGCTGACCGAGCAGCAAGTGTGGCGACCCGACGCTTTGGGGTCAGTCGCCTTCCTCGTTTCAAGCGGGGTGGCGTTGCGGGATGCCGGTCGCGGCGCCATTGCCGGCCGGCCCAGGACTCGAACGTGGAAGATCGGCGTGATCAACGTGGCCGGCTCCGTTGCGTTCGGCATCTCGGCTGTCGCGGCGTTTGTCATACCGTCGAGCGGCGATGTCTGGAACGCCGAGCTGTCCAATCTCGGCACATTTGTGGGAGGCCTGTGCTTTCTCACCGGCGCGGTTCTGATGCTGAGTCCAGAATCCACCGACGCCTCGTCTCCTGCAAGCCGTGGAGCTCATCCGTAACCCCCTTTCAACAGTCTCTTGAGGAGAAGTGATGTCAATAAATTCCCAGCCGGCGGACGCCGACGTGGCACTGTTCGGCAACCGATTTGTCACCCAGGAGGTTCCGAGCCGGGAGTTCCCGGAGACCGGCATTCCTGCTGAGGACGCTTTGCGGCTGGTGTCGGAGGACTTGGCGCTGGAGGGTGATCCGGCCCGCAACCTGGCGACCTTCGTAACGACATGGATGGAGCCGCAGGCCCAGCAGATCATCGCAGCGAACCTGCACCGCAATTTCATCGACCACGCCGAATATCCCCGCACGGCCGAAATCGAGCAGCGCTGCATTCGGATGCTCGCAGACCTTTTCCACGCTCCCGGCGAGACGACGGGCGCCCGGACCCAGGGATCGTCCGAGGCGATCATGCTCGGCGGCCTGTCCCTGAAGTGGAACTGGCGCAAACGCCGCGAGGCCGCCGGCGCATCGACGTCGAGCCCTAACCTGGTGTTCGGCGGCGACGTGCATGTTGTGTGGGAGAAGTTCTGCCGCTACTTCGACGTCGAGCCGCGGATCGTGCCCCTGCAGCCGGGGAAGTACACGATCGGCCCGGAGGACGTGCAGGCCCATATCGATGAGAACACCATCGGCGTCGCAGCCGTGCTGGGCACTACGTTCACCGGGCACAAAGACGACATCGTCGGCATCAACGACCTGCTGGTCCGGATCAAGGGTGAGCGGGGCCTTGATGTGCCGCTGCATGTGGACGGGGCCAGTGGGGGGTTTGTCTGGCCCTTCCTGTACCCGGACTCCGAGTGGGACTTCCGGCTCGAGCAGGTCCACTCGATCAATGTCTCCGGGCACAAGTTCGGACTGGTCTATCCCGGCATCGGCTGGCTGATCTTCCGGGAGAAGGCCGACCTGGCCAAGGACCTTGTTTTTGAGGAGAACTACCTCGGCAAGACCGACTCGACGTTCACCCTGAACTTCTCCACCGGCTCGTCGATGGTTCTCGCCCAGTACTACAACTTCGTGCGCTATGGCCGCGCCGGCTACACCTACATCATGCAGAACATGCAGACCAACGCCCGCGCCCTCGCCGAGAAGTTGGAGGCCATGGGCCGGTTCGAGATCATCGGCCCCGACGAGGAGCAGCTTCCCCTGGTTGCGTTCCGGCTCGCCGGCGACCCCGGTTACGACGAGTTCGACATTGCCTGGCAGCTCTCGGCCGAACGCGGCTGGATGGTGCCGGCCTACACCCTGCCGCCGAACGCCCAGGACGTGACGATCATGCGTGCGCTGGTCAAGGAAACGATGAGCCGCGAGCACGTCGACACGCTCGCCCGGGATATCGAGGAGGCGTGCTCAACACTGGCAAAGAAGGGCGGCGCGCACGAATCCGAACGAAAGAAGATCGTCACCGGACCCGGGCATTGACCGGGTGGCGCCAACAATGAGCACGGTGGAGGAACAGTCGGTCATTTCTTCTCCCTGACTGCGGCCGCTGCCGTTTCGCGCTGGGTGGCGGCCCAGCTGGCGAGGACTTTCAGGGCGTCCTCGGAGGGTGTCCCGGGATCTGCCGTGTAGACGTTGATGCGCAGTCCTGGGTCCGCGGGCAGTTCCAGTGCTTCGAAGCTCAGGTCCAGGTCCCCCACGATCGGGTGGTGGAGCCGTTTGCGGCCGGTGCGGTGGTACTTCACGTCGTGCCTCGCCCACCGGGTGCGGAACTCCTCGCTGCGGGTCGAAAGCTCTCCGATCAGGTCCGTGAGGTCTCTGTCGTAGGGGTTTTTCCCGGCGGTGGACCTCAGGACCGCGACGATGTCGTCCGCGCTGCGTTCCCAATCGGCGAAGAACTCCCGCGCTTTCGGGTTCAGGAAGGTGAACCGTGCACTGTTCGGCGGAGTCACCTGCTCAGCCATCATGTCCAGGTAGAGCGCACGGCCGAGTTCGTTGGCGGCAAGGACATCCCCGCGGTCGTTGCGGACCCAGGCCGGCGCCGTCGTGATCGCATCAATGACGCGTTGCACGCTCGGCCGCACCGTCTGCGGGCTGCGCTTTCGCCGCACCCGGGGAGCGGCCGTGGCCGCGCGGGCCAGGTCAAAAAGGTGGGCCGTCTCGGCGTCGTCAAGCTTCAGTGCACGGCAGAGGGCTTCAAGGACGCTGTCCGAGGCGCCGGAGAGGTTTCCGCGCTCAAGGCGTATGTAGTAATCGATGCTCATCCCGGCGAGCATCGCGACTTCCTCGCGGCGCAGCCCGGTAACGCGGCGGTTTCCGCCGTAGACCGGGAGGCCGGCCTCCTCCGGCGTGATCCTGGCACGGCGGGAGGTCAGGAACTTCCGCACGTCGTCGCTGTGTGTCATGGCCTCCACGCTACCCGCGGCCAATGCGACGAGGGAGGCACTGGCATTACCCGGAACGACCGTGACTCCCCGCCATTGGGAAATCACGGTTCCATGGAAAACATGAGTCCTGCACCCGCAACTACTGCCCACCCGGCGGCGATCCTGGCGATCATCCTCGCCAGCTACCTGACACCGCTCGGGGCCGCACCCGCACCCCTGGCCGAGGCCGCCCGCTGACCTGTCTACATCCGAAAAGGGGGTACTCACGTGCCCTCCCACAATCCCGCACACCTGAATACCGTGAAAGGCATGCACATGGAACTTACTCTCAATAACGGCGTCACGATGCCCGCCCTCGGACTGGGCGTCTTCCAAAGCCCGCCGGAGCAAACGACGGCGGCCGTCGAAGCGGCGCTGGCGGCCGGCTACCGGCACATCGACACTGCCGCGGCGTACGGCAACGAGCGGGAGGTCGGTGAGGGCATCCTCAACTCGGGCCTGGACCGTTCCGACGTGTTCATCGAGACCAAAGTCTGGGTCAGTGACTACGGCTACGACCAGACGCTGCATGCCTGGGAAAAGGCGACAGGCAAGCTGGGCGTCGACTACCTGGACCTGTTCATCCTGCATCAGCCCGCCCCCGACCGCTTCGAAAGAACCGTCGGCGCGTACAAGGCCCTGGAGACCCTGCTTGCTGACGGGCGCGTCCGGGCGATCGGTGTCAGCAACTTCATGCCGCACCACCTGGAGCAGCTGCTGGCGGCCACAGACGTCGTCCCGGCGGTGAACCAGATTGAGCTGCACCCGTACTTCGCCCAGCCGGCCGTCCAGGCAACGGACACCGAACACGGCATCCTTACCCAGGCGTGGTCACCGATCGGCGGCATCACTTTTTACCCCGGATGGGGCGAGAAGCGCAGGAACGTGATGGAAGACCCGACGATCGCCGGCATCGGACAAACCCACGGAAAGAGCCCCGCCCAGGTCATGATCCGCTGGCACCTGCAGCAGGGCCGCTCAGCTATCCCGAAGTCGACCAACCCCGCACGCATCGCGGAGAACTTCGACGTCTTCGACTTCGAACTCGGCGCCGACGAACTCGCCGCCATCGACGCCCTCGACACCGGCGTGCGCAACGGACCGGATCCCGACGAGGCCCGCGAAGAACGCTTCGCCATGGTCATCCCCGAAGCCTGAGACAGAGAGAAGACACCGCCATGAAATACCGTCCCCTAGGCCGCACAGGCGTGCAGGTCAGCCCCTTGTGCCTCGGCGCAATGATGTTCGGCCCCTGGGGCAACAACGACACCGCGGACTCCATTCGAATCATCCACCGCGCCCTCGACGCGGGCATCAACTTCATCGACACCGCCGATGTCTACTCCGGCGGGGCATCCGAGGAAATCGTCGGGCAGGCACTGGAGGGCCGGCGTGAGGCCGTGTTCCTCGCCACGAAGTTCTTCATGCCCATGAGCGAAGACGATCCCAACCAGCGGGGTGGATCCCGCCGCTGGATCATGCGGGCGGTGGAAGACTCCCTTCGCCGCTTGAACACCGATTACATCGACCTCTACCAGGTGCACCGGCCCAGCCCGGATACCGACGTCGAGGAGACGCTCGGCGCCCTCACTGATCTGGTCCGCCAGGGGAAGGTGCGGTACATCGGCTCCTCGTCGTATTCCGGGTCGCAGATCGTGGAAGCCCAGTGGGCATCCCGGGAACGCAACCTGGAGCGGTTTGTCACCGAGCAGCCGCCGTACTCGATCCTGGTCCGCGGCATCGAGGAGGACATCCTTCCCACGGTGCAGCGCCACGGCATGGGAACCCTCACCTACAGCCCGCTCAGCGGCGGCTGGCTCTCCGGGCGCTGGCGTAAAAATGCAGCCTCCGCGCCCACCTCAACCGCGCGTCCGAACGCCCGGTTCGACATGACGAGCCCGGCCAACCAGCGCAAGCTCGACATCGTCGAAGAACTCGCCCAGCTGGCCGAACATGCCGGATTGACGCTCATCGAACTGGCCATCGCCTTCGCGATCAACCACCCCGGCGTCACAGCCGCCATCGTCGGACCGCGCACCATGGAACAGCTCGAGTCTTATCTGCCCGCCGCGGACATCACCTTGGCCAGCGACGTGCTGGACCGCATCGACCAGCTCGTCGCACCCGGCGTTACCGTCAACCCGGACGACAACAGCTACGGCGCCAACGAACTCACGCCCCTGGCGCGGCGACGGAAACAACCGTGACCAACGAGGCGCCTGAAGCCCTGCATGAAGCTCTGTGCAGCAGATCGAGCTTCCACTGAAAGAAGGAAAATCATGACTGACCAACCCCAACAGATCGGCGGCGGCCGGAACATGTTCGGAGACTTCGCCCCGAAGCTCGCCGAGCTCACCGACGACGTCCTGTTCGCGGACGTCTGGAACCGCACGGAGCTTCCGGCCCGTGACCGCAGCCTTATCACCGTCGCCGTTCTCACCGCCGGCGGCAACACCGAACAGCTCGGCTTCCACCTTGGCCGTGCCATTGAGAACGGCGTCACCCGGGAAGAACTCATCGAAGCCATCACCCATGTCACGCTCTACGCAGGCTGGCCCAAGGGTATGGCCGCCATGGGCGTCGCCAAGCGGCTCTTCACCGAGAGCAAGTAAGGATCACCATGAACATCGAACCCACTGTCCCCACTGCGAAGAACCCGCCGGCCCGGTTCGCCGGCGACGTCTGGCTCGATCCGATCGCGCTCCCGCACGAGCCGGATCAGACGATGGTGGTCGCGACCGTCCGTTTCGCGCCCGGAGCCCGCACCGCCTGGCACTCCCACGAACACGGCCAGTACCTCCGCGTCACCCAGGGAGTTGGCCGGTTCGGAACCCGGGACGGCAAGATCGTCGAAGTCCACCCCGGCCAGACGCTCTACACGCCGCCCGGCGAGGAGCACTGGCACGCGGCCGCCCCTGGCTGCTTCATGGAACATATCGCGATGCTCCAGAACGGCGAGGACGCAGCGACGACCACCACGTGGGGCGAGCACATCACCGACGACGAGTACAACGGAAGCTGACCAGCCCGCGAACCAATTGCAGGGACGCAGCTGAGGACAATCCCTCTCGTGAACCTGGGCCTGGGCGCCACCGGAAGGCGGCGAGGCGCCCTGGATGGCCGCGGGCAACAGAAAAGGGCGCCCCGCTGAGCCGGAGCGCCCGAAAATCCGCCGTTGCCCGCCGTTTAGAGCTGGTAATCAGCTGCCGTGGTGATGTTCTCGTGCACGCACAGAATATTGTGCTCGGAGTCCATGAACCAGGCGCACTTCTCTGAATCCGTTGTACAAATATGGTTCTCGGTCTTGAGGTCCGGGCGATCGTAGTCCTGGAACATGACGCCCTTGGCTTCCATTTCCTGGACCGTGCGCTCGATCTCGCTGACTTCGAAGCTCAGGGTGGTGTGCTCTGAATGCTTTCCATCCTTGACTGGCATCAGCTGCAGCATTGGGCCGCCTTCTGAGCCGAACAATTCGCTTCCGTCATCTGCCACGCCACGGTGCGGGAGCCCCAAAGTGTCCGCGTAGAAATGCCGGGCACGCGCTGCATCATCAACTGGCAGGACTGTTGTGGCTTTATTGAGTACTAGGGTCATTTCGCCACCTCCTACGAGCAAGATTTTACGCCGGAGCGGGATGGAAAGAGCCCGCCAATTGCTCCCTGCACGGCGAAGCCCGCCCCTGTCCCTCCCCGGTTGCCCTATCACTTGTGGCGGTCATTTCGACCTTTTGGCAGCCACAAGTGATAGCGCAACGGGAGGTAAGGCGGGAGTGAGCGGGACGGGCTACTTCTCTACGAGGGTCAGGACGTCGTAGGTCGCGACGATTTCGTCGTTCTGGTTGGTCAGGACGGCGTCCCAGGCCACCTCGCCGTACTCGTCGGTCTCGCGCGGGGTGATCTTCTTGGCCGTCAGGGTCACGCGGATGGAATCGCCCGCGGCCACGGGGGTGATGAACCGCAGGTTCTCCAGGCCGTAGTTGGCCAGGACCGGTCCCGGTGCGGGCTCCACGAACAGGCCGGCTGCCCAGCTGAGCAGGAGGTAGCCGTGCGCCACGATGCCCGGGAAGAAGGGGTTGGCCGCGGCGGCTTCCTGGTTGGTGTGGGCGTAGAAGGTGTCGCCGGTGGAGTTCGCGAACTTGGTGATTTCCTCCAGCGAGACCTCGCGCAGCTCCGAGCGGATGGCGTCGCCGATGTGCAGGGTGGCGAGGGATTTCCGGAACGGGTGCTGGCCCTCGGTCTCGAGCGTGAAGTTGCGGTCCGCTCCGGTGTGCCAGAGCCCTGTGACGGCGGTGAGCATGTTCGGCGAGCCCTGGATGGCGGTGCGCTGCATGTGGTGCATCACCGAGCGGATGCCGCCGAGCTCTTCGCCGCCGCCGGCGCGGCCGGGACCGCCGTGGACCAGGTGCGGGACCGGGGAGCCGTGGCCGGTGGAGCTGCGGGCGTCCTCGCGGTTGAGCATGAGCACGCGGCCGTGGTGGGCCGCGATGCCGGTGACCAGCTGCTGGGCCACGGCGGGATCGTTCGTGCAGACCGTGGCGACCAGCGAGCCGCCGCCGCGGGCGGCGAGGCGGACGGCGTCGGCCAGGTCGGTGTAGCCGATCACCGAGGACACCGGGCCGAAGGCCTCCAGCGAGTGGACCTCCTCGGCTTCCGGGTTGGCCCAGCTCAGCAGGACCGGGGACATGAAGGCGCCGCCGTCGACGACGCCGATGCTGCCGTCCGCGCTGGTGACCTTGGGCGCGTCGAGCGTGCCGTAGGCGAGCTCCCCGCCGGCGTCGAGCATGGACTGGACGGCGGCGCGCACGTCTGCGAGCTGCTCAAGGGAGGCCAGGGCGCCCATGGTGACTCCCTCGGCGCGGGGATCACCGAGCACGACGCGTTCGCGGATGCGGTCCCCCACGGCGGCGGTGACGTCGGCGACGACTTCCTGCGGCACGATCGCGCGGCGGATCGAGGTGCATTTCTGGCCGGCCTTGGCGGTCATCTCGGTGACGAGGGACTTGATGAAGGCGTCGAATTCCGGTGTGCCCTTGACCGCATCCGGGCCCAGGATCGCGGCATTCAGGGAGTCGGTCTCGGACGTGAAGCGGACCCCGCCCTTGACCACATTGGGGTGCGACTTGAGCGTGTTGGCGGTCGACGCGGAGCCGGTGAAGGCCACGAGGTCGCGGTAGTCCAGGTGGTCCAGCAGCGTACGGACCGAGCCGGAAATCAGCTGCAGCGAGCCGGTGGGCAGGATGCCGGATTCGTCGATCGCCTTGACCACGGCGGCGGCCACGTACCCGGTGGGGGTGGCGGGTTTGACGATGGTGGGGACGCCGGCGAGGAAGGCCGGGGCAAGCTTCTCCAGCATGCCCCAGACAGGGAAGTTGAAGGCGTTAATCTGCACGGCGACGCCGGGGATGCGGGTGTAGATGTGCTCACCGGCGAACGAGCCGTCGCGGGACAGCACCTCCATGGGGCCATCCACCACCACCTGGGAGTTGGGCAGCTCCCGGCGGCCCTTGGACCCGAAGGTGAACAGGACGCCGATGCCGCCGTCGATGTCGATCATGGAGTCGATCTTGGTGGCGCCGGTCTGCGCCGAGAGCGCGTAGAACTCCTCGCGGCGGCCATTGAGGTACTGCGCCAGTTCCTTGAGCTTGAGCGCGCGCTGGTGGAAGGTCAGCGTGCCAAGTTCCGCCTGGCCGGTGGTGCGGCCATAATCCACGACGGCGGCGAGGTCGAGCCCCTCGGTGCTCACCTTCGCCAGGAGCTCGCCGGTGCTCGCGTCCAGTACCGGCGCCGCGCCGGCGGCAGCGGCGTCGTCGGGAGTCCACCAGGAACCCCGGATGAAACTGGGAACGATCTCGACAGTGTCTACTGTGGGTGCGGCTGTGGTGGTCATCGTTGACGGGTCCTTCCAACGGGGGAGCAAGATCAACACGGCCGGAACATTACTGACCGTCCGTTCGGTAATATGATCTACAGTACATGAATGAGGCCTGCCGCACACTAGCCGCGGCGGCACCGACCGTCCGGGACCCGGCCGGCCGGCAACAAAGGAGACGCTATGACGCCCGAGACCGGCCGCACCGAGTTGTGGAAAATCACCCTGGGGGAACTCGACGAGAAGATGGGCGTGAAGATCGTCGAGGAGTCCGTGGACCGCGTGGTGGCGACCATGCCGGTGGAGGGCAACCGGCAGTCGTTCGGGCTCCTGCACGGCGGCGCCTCACTGGCCGTGGGCGAGGCCGTGGGGTCCTGGGCCGCCGTCATCCACGCCAGCACCCTGGGCAAGACGGCGGTGGGCGTCGACGTCTCGGCCACGCACCACAAGTCGGCCCGCGAGGGACTGATCACGATCACGGCCACCCCAATCCATCTGGGCGGCACCCTGACCACCCACGAGGTGCTGATCACGAACGAGACCGGCCAGCGAATCTGCACGCTGCGGATCACCAACCTGCTGCTGGACCGCAAGGCCTGACTTCTGCCCCGAACCCTCGGGGTCGCCGGAGACCTGCGGGGTCGCTGTAACGTTCCGGCGACCCGGGAGCTTTCCGGCTAACTCGGGCCCAGGGCGGGAGGCCGTCTACACCGGACCCCACTCCCGATGTAGGGCCGATCGGCCCGGAAGGCGCGGTGCCGCGGCTGTTAGCTTGGAAGTGCTGAGTCGCCCGGCACCGCCGGGTATCACCGGTCTCACCGGAAGGGATCCACCATGCTCTCAGACACCTCACTTCCCGTCATTCAGGCAACGCTGCCCGTAGTCGGCGAGCACATCGAGGAGATCGCCAAGCGCTTCTACAAACATATGTTCGAGGCGCAGCCGGATCTTCTGGACGGGCTCTTCAACCGGGGAAACCAGGCGGACGGCCGCCAGCAGCAGGCGCTCGCCGGATCCATCGCGGCCTTCGCCGGCATGCTCGTGGAGAAACCGGACCAGGTGCCGGACCATCTGCTCTCCCGGGTGGCCCACAAACACGTCTCGCTGGGACTAAGCCCGGACCAGTACCAGATTGTCCACGACCACCTCATGTGGGCGATCGTGGATGTTCTGGGCGATGCCGTCACTCCCGAGGTCGCCGCCGCCTGGGACGAGGTCTACTGGCTGATGGCGAACCTGCTCATCAACAAGGAGCGCGGGCTGTACAACGCAGTGCACCTCTCCCCCGAGACCATTTGGCGGACGTGGCGGGTGGTGCAGCGGATCCAGGAGACCGCCGACGTCGTCTCGTTCGTCGTCGAGCGGACCGACGAGCGGGACGTCAAGCCGTCCCTGCCCGGGCAGTACGTGACCCTCAAGATGACCATGCCCGACGGCGTACAGCAGCCCCGGCAGTACAGCCTGACCAAGGCCGACGACGGGCAGCACCGGCAGTTCGCCGTCAAGAGGGTCCACGGACTTACGACTCCCGACGGCGAGATGTCCAGTCTGCTCCACAATGACGTCCAGGTAGGCGACGAGGTGGTGCTCTCAGCTCCGTTCGGCGACGTTGTGCTGGAGTACACGGACCGGCCCCTGGTCATGGCCAGCGCGGGAATCGGCATCACGCCCATGGCCGGGATGCTCTCCCACCTCGTGCAGTCCGGTTCACGACGCCAGGTGATGCTGCTGCATGCCGATGACAGCGAGGCATCGTTCCCGCTCCGCGCGCAGGTCAGGGAAGATCTCGCGAAACTCGCGGACGGGACCCTGAAGACGTGGTTCTTGGCTCCCGCGGGGACAGCGGGGACCGGCGGGGCGGGCGAAACCGGCGGGGCGTCCGCGGTGGCCGAAACCGGCGAGGGAGCCGGGGCGCGCGAAACCGGCGAGGCGGGCGGTACCGGCGGGGCGTCCGGGGTGGCCGAAACCGGCGAGAGGGCCGGGGCGGGCAGTTCCGTGTTCTCCGGTTTCATGGACGTCAGCGACGTCGAACTCCCGGACGACGCCGAGTACTACCTCTGCGGTCCCCTGCCGTTCCTGAAGTCGGTTCGGAGCGCCTTGATTGCCGGTGGCGTCCCCGCCAAGGACATTCAGTACGAGGTTTTCGGCCCGGATCTCTGGCTGGCTGACTTCCAGTAACCCGCGGCTCGCTGTCCCGAACGCGCGGATTCGCCCAAAGCTTGCGGGGTCGCCGTAGCCGTACGGCGACCCCGCGGCTTTCCGGCGAGCCCGGGCTTGGAGGCCCCGGCTAACGCACCGCCCGGCGCCGGCCGAACGCCACGAAGGCCGCGCCGAGCAGCAGGACTCCGACGCCGAGACCCGCTAAGGGCAGGAGCCCGCCGGCGCCCGTGCTCGCTAGCTGGCCTGAGGTGCCCGGCGTGTTGCCTGGTGCCGTGTCGTCCGGTGATGCGCTGCCCGCTGCCGCGCCGCCCACAATGACGGAGGTGTCCGACGGCGGGGCGGGAGCTTGCGCCGGTTTGACCGGTCCGGCGGGAGCCCCGGCAGGGTTGGCGGGCTGTTGCGGGACCGCCGGGTGGCCAGGCGTTGCCGGCGGCACGGATCCCGGTGTCCCGGCGGGCGGCCCGGTCGGAGTGCCCCCGGAAACGGGCGTGGCCTCGACGCTGAACGCCACGGCTGCCGGCGGCGATGCGACGCCGTCAATGGTTTGCGTCACGGTCAAGGTGTGCGCTCCGGCGGCCAGTTCCGCGGGGAACGTGACACTCCACCGGGCACTGCCGGCCAAGGTCTGCGCGGTCCCGGGCTCGAGCGCGGCATTGCCCGCTCCGGAACCGGAACCGGCCTGCACGGAGTCCACGGCCACCCCGTCCACAGCGACGGCCACGCCGGCACCTCGAAGGGCTGTGCCGGCGATGGTGGCTGGCAGGGCGTCCTGGCGCAGGTGCTGGCCGTCCCTGAGGTTCGACACCGCCGGAGCCGGCGGAATGACGGTATAGGTGCGGGTCGCCGCGGGACTGTCCATTTCTCCGGGGGCCGTGAGCACTGCCGTGACCGAAATTTTTCCGAAGACCGGCTGATCGGCCACGTTGATGCGCCAGCGGCCGTCTGCGTCGACGAGCCCGGTCCCGGTGAAGTCGCCGGAGAGCCGCACCGTGCCTCCGGCTTCTCCGGTGCCCTCGATGGCGTCGATGGCTGTGAGTCCCGGGCCCTCCGGCTGGCCGTCCACAGGTGAGGTGATGGCCGGAGCCGCGAGCCGGGAGACGTCGACGGACAGGGCGACTGCGCCGGAGCCGCTGAAGCCGTTCACGGTTTCAGCCGAGAACGTGAAGGGCCCGGCCAACGACGGTGCGGGGAACTGCCAGTTTCCCGACGCATCGACCGGCACTTCCAAGGGCTGGCCGTCCTTCTGGCCGGAGGTCTGGCCAGGTTTCTGGTTCAGGACGGTGATGCGGACCTTGGAATTCGGAGCCACCACGGAGGCCGGACCGGCATCGATGTGCCCGGTAATCGGCTCACCGGCTGTGACGGTTCCGTTGGAGCCCGCCGCGAGCGCCGGCTTGGCCAGGAACAGTTGCAGCTGGACACCACCGGGGACTTGGTCCATGGCGTCCTCGAGGCTGGTCGCGATGGCCCGAGTCTGGACGCCCTCGTCGGTACTTTCCGCCCCCGTGTGCAGCCCGACGGCGAAGTTCCCGCTGATCCACGGGCCGCCGGAGTCCCCGCCGCCGGAGGTGACGGACGTAGAGTCGAAGCCTCGGACCGCCCGGAGATCGTTGTCATAATCGGGCGGTAGTGAATTTGGCCCAACCATGGCCCAGATGCCGACTGAATCCACCGTGCCGCACCTCCACCCGGTGGTCCGGCCGGACCGGCACACGGGCTGGCCCTGGAAAGGAGCCACTGTTCCCACGATCTTCACGGACGTCGGCCCCGGGTCGGCGGGCTTGTCCCATCGGGTGACGGCGGGCTGGAGGTCCAGGCCGTTCCTGATGCCCTGGAGGATGGCGATGTCAGTGCCGACGCTGGCGCCGTCCGTCGTTATCTTGGAATTTCCGGGGCCGCCGAATTGGCTGAACCCGAATGTGCCCAGGATCCCGGCGGCCGCGCCCGAACCTGCACCCCCGGCCGCTGGCGCGCCCCCCGGATTTTCGATCGCGGCCTGCTTCGCGGAGCCGTCACCGGCGCAGTGCCCGGCGGTCAGGACCAGAGGCTCGCCCGCGGGGCTGAAGGCCCCGAACCCGGCCGAGCACAGGGCTTGGCCGTCAACGATGTAGCCCTGGCCGCCAAAGTAGTCTTCCTCGGTGGTGATCCGGGATCCTTGTTCCAGCGTCACGTTGGCGTAGCGGGCCACGAATTCGGCCGCGGACATCTTCGGCACCGTGCCCGGGGCTTTCGCCGGCTGCGCATCGGCGCCAGCGGCGGGAACAACGGAGGCGGGAACAGCGGCGGCGGGAAGGGCGTCGGCAGCCGGAACGGACTGCGCCGTGTTGGTGCCGCCGGTGCGAATGACAAAGTGGCCGTCTGTGTAGGTGACGGCCTGCAGCCCGGCGGCCCCGACCTCGCGGACATAGGCCTCGAACAGTTGCTGGGTGCTGGAGGCCAGCAGCTCCGCAGCTGACGGGACAGAGGCTGACGGGACAGCGGCGGCGGCCGCGGGGGCGGCAAGCAGGAAGTCAGCCGGGCCGGACTGGTTCAGTTCGGCCACGCGGGCCCGGAGCTCGGCGCCGCTGCCTTCAACCGCGATCTTGCCGCCGGCGAGGCTGATCCCCACATAACCCGGGAGGGCCCGAAGGGAGGGTGCGGCGTCGGCGGCCCGCCGGGCAAGTGCACCGGCGGCGTCGAATTCCGCGAGGGTCATGCCAAGGTCCCGCCGCACGGCCTCGGCGAGGCCGGCATCGCTGATCGGCGTCGCGGACGGCACCGGAGAAGAACCAGCCAAAGGCGCGTCAGCCGGCGACGGCACCGGGACCGGGACCGCCGTCGAGATCGCAGACGCAGCCGGCGCTGGAACCGCCGTCGAGACCGGCACCGGCATCGGGACCGCCGTCGAGACCGGCGTCGCCATCGCCGATGCAGCGGGCGCCGGGTCGTCGGGGACTGGGGCGTTGGCTTCGGCCATCGCCGGGACCGCGGTCAGCGCAAAGGCAGGCACGGTACCGGCAAGCGCAATCGCGAGGGCCGCGGCGGCCCGCACCATCGGCTGGAACTTCGGAGTCTTCACTGGCCTACCCTAACTGCGCCCACCCTATCGGCCGAGCTTTCCGAGGATGGCCGCGAGTTCCGGGGTCGTCACGCCGTGGCGGAAGAGGTAGTCCGCAGTGTTGAGGGACCGGACAAATTGCAGCAGGCTCTGGCCCCGGGATTCCAGCAGGGGCGCCAGCACATTCTCGGGCAGGAAACGCTCGTGGGGATGCGGGACTGCGGCGTGCCGGAGATGCTCGTTGATGTCCCGCATGGAGCGCTGGTAGCCGCCCACAATGGCCTCGTCGCTGTCACCGGCGAGGTCCTGGAGCATGGCGGCGATCATGCCGCTCCGGTCCCGCCCCGCGGAGCAATGGATGACCACACCGCCTTCCGCGGCGGCCACCGCTTTGAAGACCCGGGCCAGCAGGTGCGGGAACAGCCTGGCGTTGTCCGCATAACAGGCGGGGTCGTTCAGGTAAGGCACGCAGAGCTCGCGGAATTCGCGGTTGTCCGGGTCTTCGGTGGGGGCCAGCACGACGTCGAAACCGGCCAGGGCCCCAGCCCGCACCGGCGGATCGGTCTCCCGGCGCCGGATTTCGGCTTCATTGCGGAGGTCGATGACGGTCCGGATGCCCCGGCGGTGCACCTGCCGCCAGCCGGCCTCGGTGAGCCACTCCCGCCGTCCCATGCGGAACACGTCCCCGGCCACGTGCCAGGCGTTGACGGCCCCATCCCACTCCACGGTTCCGGGCACCGCCTGCCCCTTGGCTTGGCCCAGGGGCGCTGCAGGAATCATCATCCAGAAAGCTAAGCACACGCACCGGCGCGATCCGCGGCAGGATTCACAAACGTTATACACAATGGGACCATTGGCATGGTGCGGGGTTAACGCTTCGCAACACGTTTTTCACGGCACGGGCGCTGAACCCAGGGTGCCACTGAGGAGAACACCATGGGACGTCTGAAACTTCGACGCCGGCGGACGGCTCTGGCGGCCGGTCTCGCCGCCCTGGCCATGGCGGCCGGTGTGGCGGCGGTACCGGCGGAGGCGGCGGACAGGACCCGGTACGTCGCGCTCGGAGACTCCTATGCCGCCGGGCTGGGGGCGGGGCCGTACCTGGATGATTGTTACCGCAGCGAGAACAGCTATTCCGAACTCGCTGCCCACACGAAGACCATCAAACTCGTCGCCAACGCGGCCTGCAGCGGCAAGACGACCCAGGACGTCGTCAACACCCAGCTCAGGCGGCTGACCAGGACCACCGGGCTCGTCACCATCACTGCCGGCGGCAACAACCTCCGGTTTGCGGAAATCCTCGCCTCCTGCGGCGCCGCCATGGTCAATCCCGCTGCGGGTCCGCTGTGCGATGCCGCCAGTGCCTACGCCGAGGGCCAGATCTCCAGCCATCGACTGTCCGGCGACGTGACAGCGATGATCCAGCGCGTGAAGGCTGCCGCCCCCAACGCCAAGGTTGTAGTGACGGGCTACCCCTACCTCTATGATCCGGTAGCGCCCGGCCAGGCTGATCCGATGTCCCGGTTCATCTACAAGGCCACGGTCCTGGCGGACGGCCTGAACGGCTCCATCGCGGCCGCCGCCCGGGCCACCGGAGCGGAGTACGTCGATGTCCGGGCCGCTTTTGCCGGTCACGGCGTGAACTCTGCGGCTCCGTGGATCAATTTCAGCCGTACAGCCCTGGCCAGTCCCGAAAACTTCCACCCGAACGCCCGGGGCTACGAGGCGTACTTCGCATCGCTTAACGGGGCCAAGGCCTACTCGGCACGCTAGCGCCGCTTGGCCAGCCGGGATTCGAGGGCGTTCCGGACCATCGGCCATTCATGTTCCAGGATGGAATACACGACGGTGTCCCGCAGCGCCCCGTCGGCGCTGCGCGTGTGGCTGCGGAGCACGCCGTCCTGTTTGGCCCCCAGCCGCGTGATCGCCTCGCGGGACTGGTGGTTGAGCCAGTGCGTCCGGAACTCGACGGCGGGGCAGCCCAGCGTATCGAAGGCGTGCCGCAGCAGCAGCAACTTGGAGTCCGGATTGCTGCCGCTGCCATGCGCGGACGCCGCGTTCCAGGTGGAGCCGATCTCCACCCGGGGCGTGGCGGCGTCGATGTTCATGTAGGTGGTCATGCCGATCACCCGGCCCGGTCCGCCGGCAGCGGGGTCGAGCAGCCGCGTGGTGAAGGGCAGCATGGCACCGCTGTCCTGCAGGGCCAGTCGACGCTCAATCTCGGCGGCCATGTGCTGCGGGGCGGGCACGCTGGTGTACCAGAGGTGCCACAGCTCGCCGTCGCGTGCCGCCTCGACAAGGCCGTCATGGTGGTCCTGGCTCAGCGGCTCAAGGACGACGTACTTGCCGGTCAGGGTGATGGGCGCGATCGCGGGGCGGTCCAGGGAGGTCACCGCACCATCCTAGGGGCACGGACGAATGCCGGTCACTTGGTCCAGTCGAAAAAGCCCTTGCCGGACTTGCGGCCCAGTTCGCCGCGGGCCACCTTGTCGCGGAGGATCTGCGGCGGAGCGAAACGGTCACCCAGCGTGGACTGCAGGTACTCCGCGATGCCGAGGCGCACGTCCAGGCCCACTATGTCGGTGGTCCGCAGCGGTCCCGTGGGGTGCTTGTAGCCCAGCACCATGGCGTTGTCGATGTCTTCCGCGGTGGCCACGCCCTCTTCCACCATGCGCATCGCTTCGAGGGCGATCGCGACGCCCAGCCTGGAGGAGGCGAAGCCGGGCGCGTCGTTGACCACGACGGCGGTCTTGCCGAGCGCCTCCACCCATCCGCGGGCGGCCTGGGCCAGGGCGTCGGAAGTCTGCTCGCCGAGGACCACTTCGATGAGCGTCGACGCCGGCACCGGGTTGAAGAAGTGCAGGCCCAGGAAGTTCTGCGGCCGCTTCAGTTCGCGGGCCAGACCGTTGACGGAGAGCGAGGACGTGTTGGAGGCGAGGTAGGCGCCGTCGGCGAGCCGTTCCTCGATGCCGCGCAGCGCGGTGATCTTCAGGTCCCAGTCCTCCGGAACGGCCTCGACCACCAGCTGCCGGCCGGCGAAGTCGTCGTAGTCCACGGTGACCGCGAGCCGGGAAACGATCTCGTCCAGGTTGCCGTCCACGGCGCCGCGCTCAATGCTCTTGGCGGCGGCGGACTCGACCCGCTCCCGGGCGGCCTCGGCCGACGCCTCGTCGCGCTCGACGACCACGACGTTGGCTCCGTTGATCAGGAAGGCGTGGGCGATGCCTGCGCCCATGCGGCCGCCACCGAGGACTCCCACTGCTGTCGGAAGGTTGGCGGGGAGTACGGAGTTGCCCATGTCTATTTCTGCTTCCCGGAATCTTTGGCGGACTTTTTCTCTGTTTTCTTGGCTGATTTCTTATCCAAGAATGTCTGCATGCGGTCGAACTTGGCCTGGGATTCGAAGAGGATCCCCTGTGCCAGCTGGTCAATGAGGGGATGCGCCTCGGCCGGGGCGTGGAACACGGATTTGGTGATCCGGACGGCGAGCGGGTCCTGTGTGGCGATCCGGTCGGCGAGGCTGTGGGCCGCGGCCATCAGCCCGGCCGGTTCATGGATTTCGGTGATGAGATTGACGGCCAGGGCACGGTCTGCGCGCAGCACGGCACCGGCGAGCAGCATTTCCTTGGCGACGGGCTCCCCCACGAGTTCCTTGAGGCGCCAGCTGGCACCGGCGGCGGCCAGGATGCCGAGTCCGGTTTCGGGATTGCCGATCCTGACGGACGGGGTGCCGATCCGGAAGTCCGCGGCGTACGCCAGTTCGGCGCCGCCGCCGAGGCAGAAGCCATCCAGGGCTGCGATGACGGGCATCGGCAGCTTGGCGATCCGGACGAAAATGGTGGAGTTGATGCCCTGCAGGGCATCGTCGCGGCGCCGCTCGCGCAGCTGCCCGATGTCGGCGCCGGAGGCGAAAACCCCCTTGGAGCCGGCGATGATGAGGACTTTGGGGTGCCGCTCGAGATGGGCGCAGACGGTGTGGAGTTCATCGACCATCTGCTGGTCGATCGCGTTGCGGACCTCGGGGCGGTTGAGCACCACCACCACGCGGTCCTCGCGCTCTTCGACCAGGAGCGTGCCGAAGCCAGCCGGGTCGAGGGCCGGGGCCGCCACTAGACGCGCTCCAGCAGCATGGCCGTGCCCTGGCCGACGCCGATGCACATGGTGGCAAGGCCGATTTTGGCGTTTTCGCGCTCCATCCGGCCCAGCAGTGTGATGGCGATCCGGGAACCGGAGGACCCCAGCGGGTGGCCCAGGGAGATCGCACCGCCGTCGCGGTTTACGATCTCCGGGTCGAGGCCGAGCCGGCGCATGCTGGCCAGGGACTGGGTCGCGAACGCCTCGTTGAGCTCGACGGCGCCGAGGTCATCGACGCTGAGCCCGGAACGGGCGAGCACCTTCTGGGTGGCCGGAACCGGCCCGATGCCCATGATTTCGGGCTCGCAGCCGGCTGAGGCGCCGTCGATGATGCGGGCGCGGGCCGTGAGGCCAAGCTTCTGGATTGCGGCCTCCGAGGCAACGATGATGGCGGAGGCGCCGTCGTTGAGGGTGGAGGAGTTGCCGGCGGTGACGATCGAGCCGCCCTTGACTACCGGCCGGAGCCCCGCGAGGACGTCCATGGTGGTGCCGGCGCGGGGCCCCTCATCGGTGTCCACCACGGTCTCGCCCTTGCGGGTCTTGACGGTCACGGGGACGATTTCCTCGGCGAAGCGGCCGGCGGCGATGGCGGCCAGGGCGCGTTCGTGGGAGCGGACGGCGAAGGCGTCGGCGTCCTCCCGCGAGATGCCGTCAACCCGCCCCACCTCTTCTGCCGTCTCCGGCATGGAGTAGGTCATTTTGCCGTCCCGGGACAGCTCGCCCTTGGCGAACTGGGGGTTGACGAAACGCCAGCCGATGGAGGTGTCGAAGATTTCGCCCGGTTTGGCGAAGGCGGTCCGGGGTTTTTCCTGGACCCAGGGGGCGCGGCTCATGGATTCGACGCCACCCGCGATCACGATGTCCGCGGCGCCGGACTTGATCATGTGGCTGGCCATGATGATGGCGCTGAGCCCGGAGGCGCAGAGCCGGTTCACGGTGATGCCGGAGATGTGGAGGGGCAGCCCGGCTAGGAGGGTGGCCATGCGGGCCACGTTGCGGTTCTCTTCGCCGGCGCCGTTGGCGTTGCCGAGGATGACCTCGTCGATGGTGTCCGGATCGACGCCGGCGCGGGCCACAGCCTCGCGGACTACCAGTGCGGCCAGGTCATCGGGGCGGACTGCGGAGAGGGCGCCGCCGTAGCGGCCCACGGGAGTGCGGGCGCCGCCAACAAGAAAAGCCTCGACCATGAGAACATCCTTCACCAAGAAAGCGGGGCCGGCAGCAGAGTAATTTACCGACCGTTCGTTCTATAAAGATTACACGGCGGGGCAAGGGGGTCAACCGGATGCCGCCGGATTACGCGACGACGACGCCCAGATGAGCCGCGAGCAATGGAGCGAGCAGGGTGAGCTGGTGATCGTCGACGACGAGGCCGGACAGACTGCCCAGACCGCTGACGGTGCGGAAGTCGGTGCCCCGGAGGTCGAAGTCCTTGAGCCGGGCTCCGGTGAAATCGAGGGTGCCGATCGTGCAGTTCTTCAAGGCGACGCGCGTGGCGGTGCAGGAGCCCAGATCCAGCTCGTTAATGATGCAGTCGCTGATCTGCACGTCCGTGAGCTTGGATCCGCGCAGGTTCACGTAGTCAAGTTTGCCGCCGTCGATCCGCACGGACTGCCAGCCACTTTCATAGAGCTCCGCCGATCCCCAGCGGGGGTTGCCGATCTCGACATCCCGCAGGCTGGTCCGGGCCGCCATCAGCACCGGGGCGTACGTCTCGGTCAGGATGCAGTCACGGAAAGTCGCGCCCCGCAGCTGCGTCTCATTGAAGGACATCCCGGTGAATTCGCACTCGGCAAAGTCCGTACCGCCCAGGTCCAGACCGTCTGCCGACGCGCGGCTGTAGCGGACGCCGTCGTACCGAACACCCCGCCGGAACTCCGGGGCAGGGTCGTCCTGCAGATCCCCGGGACGGACCGGCGCGAGCCGGGGGGCGGTGACCTTGGGGGTTTTCTCAGCCGCAGTGCGCCGGACCATCACTGGCACTCGGCCTTGGCCGCGATGTCCGCCAGGTCTTTTGCAAGCGCCTTGCGGGTGATGCGCATCCCGAGCGGACCGAACACGGTGAGCATGATCCTGCTGAACCGGGTCGGTTTGATGACTTCGGCGCCAAAGGTCAGCGTAAGGTCGGTTCCCCCGCCGCGCTCCGCGAGCGCGAACCTGGTGGTGTAGTCGGCGCCGCCCTGGAGGGCCTTCACGGTGGTGCTGCCGCCCCGGCCGTTCGACGGCGCCTCGGACTGGGCAACCCACATCTCCACCGTTTCCGCGCGCCCCATCATGGTGCGGGTCTCCTTCCAGCGGGTACCCACGGCATAGGGTCCGTCGGTGAGCATCTGGATCGAATCGACGCCGGAGAGGGTCGCGGCAGATCCGGGAATGTCCGACACCACCGCCCAGACCGCGTCCGCCGGAGCATTGATGTGCTGCGTGAGAGTGGTCTTGTGGTCCATGACCTCGAGCCTAGCCCGCGGGCCGGGGGGATTTCATCCTTTCGCGAACCGCCCCGCCGCTGCCGCGGACGACGCTGCGGAGAATTACCCCGCGAGACCCCTTGAATTAGTAAGCATGCTTTGTGTTAGGCTGATCGGACAGTATTTTCAACCGGAACGAAAGGTGGCCAACACCATGGGTGTCGGAGACAAGATTCAGAACGAAGCAGAGCACCTCGGCGGCAAGGCCAAGGAAACTGCCGGAAACGCCACTGGCAACGACCAGCTGCGCGCCGAGGGCCAGAAGGACCAGGTTGTAGCCGACGCGAAGAAGGTCGGCGAAAACGTCAAGGACGCCTTCAAGAAGGACTAGTCTTTAGGACGTTGGCGGCGCCGGATTTTCCTTTGGGGGATCTCCGGCGCCGCTTTTTTTGCGCCCGTGCAAGAATGGCCCCACAGCCGACGGAGGGGTCAGCATGGCACGGACACACGCAGGACGCGGCAAGCCCGCCACCCGGGATCTCAGCAATACCGACCTAGGCCGGTCCGGCGCCGCCGCTGGCGGTTCGCCTGCGCTGCGCGGCTACCTGGCGACGCCGCAGGGCGAAGGGCCGTTCCCCGCGGTCCTGATGGTCCATGAGGCGTTTGGCCTGGACGACATCACCGTCCGCCACGCCGACCGGATGGCGGCGGCCGGCTACCTGACACTGGCCGTTGACCTGTACAGCGACGGCGGGGCGCGCCGCTGCCTCGTCGCCACCATGCGCGCGCTGTCCGCGGGCGAGGGCCGGGCCTTCACCGATCTGGCCGCCGCCCGGGACTGGCTGCGCGAAACCGGCCGGACCACCGGCAAGATCGGCGTCATCGGCTTCTGCATGGGCGGCGGCTTCGCCCTGCTGCTGGCCAATGACGGCTTCGACGCCGCCGCCGTCAACTACGGGCGGCGCCCGAAAGACCCCCGGGAGGCCCTCGCCGGCGCCTGCCCGATCGTGGCCAACTTCGGCGGCCGGGACCGCACCCTGCCCGGCGAAGCAGCGAAACTCGCGGCTGTGCTCGACGGGCTGGGCGTGGAGAACGACGTGAAGGAGTTCCCGCACGCCGGGCACGCCTTCCTCAACGACGTGGAGACCGGGCCGAAAGTGCTGCGGCCGCTCATGCGGGTCATGGGCATCGGCCCGGATCCGGAATCGGCCCCGGAAGCCTGGCAGCGGATCGAGGACCACTTCGCCAAGTATCTGAACCCCAGCTGAGTCGCAGCAGGGACCGTTTTTGGTCCTCAAACGGCCCTGCCGCGACTTACTTGGGTGAGCGGGCGCCTGGCGTGAAACCATACGGAGCATGGCCCAGAAGATTGCGTACCAGGGTGAACCGGGCGCCAACTCCAATATTGCGTGCATGCAGATGTTCCCCGAACTGGAGAGCGTCCCCTGCGCGAGTTTCGAAGACGCCTTTGAACTGGTGGCCGTCGGCACCGCCGACCTGGCCATGATTCCGATCGAAAACTCCATTGCCGGCAGGGTGGCCGATATCCATGTGCTGCTGCCCCAGTCCGGGCTGCAGATCGTCGGCGAGTATTTTCTGCCCATCCACTTCGACCTGCTGGGCATCCCGGGCAGCACCATCGAGGCAGCCACCGAGGTCCACAGCCACCTCCACGCGTTGGGCCAGTGCCGGCGCCTGATCCGCTCCGCCAGCCTGCGCCCCGTGATCGCCGGCGATACTGCCGGGTCCGCCCGGGAAGTGCGCGACTGGAACGATCCCACCAAACTCTCGCTCGCTCCTCCACTCGCGGCTCAACTCTATGGCCTGGAGGTGCTCGCCTCCGCCGTCGAGGATGACCCCTCCAACACCACGCGGTTCGTGGTTCTGGCACGGGAAAAGCCGCTGCCGGCCCGGGACATCCTGTCCGGACCGGCCGTCACCAGCTTTGTATTCCGTGTCCGGAATGTCCCCTCAGCCCTCTACAAGGCGCTGGGAGGATTCGCCACGAACGGGGTAAACATGACGCGGCTGGAAAGCTACATGGTGGGCAATGAATTTGCGGCCACGATGTTCATGGCCGACGTCGAGGGGCACCCCGAGGATTTGCCGCTCAGACTGGCGCTGGAGGAACTGGAGTTCTTCACCACAGAGGTACGCATCCTTGGCGTCTACCCCGCCGCGGAATACAGGTCCAGGCAGGCAGCCGGCCTCTGACCGCCAGCCCGGACAAACCTTGCGAAGAAGGCCAACTCCACGCGGTCACACCGCCGCGGGCCGCCCTGCCCGCAACAGGGGTGCGAAGAACGCGGCAAGCTCCGCCGTCGCCGTCAGCGGCAGGACGTTGGCCACATACTGGTCCGGGCGCACCACCACGATGACGCCGCCGCGGTCGATGCCGCGCAACTCAAAGATGTCCGCCGCCGGGTCGGTGCCGTAGACCTTTTCGAGGTAGGGGAGCTTGAACGGCCCCACCTCAGGTTTGAACACCGCCGGGACGTTGCCGATGTCGATGCCCGCGTGATCCTGCTGGTAGATCACCTTCACGTCGAACCAGGCGTCACGGTCGGCCCCCGCGGGGGTGGCGGCGAGCGGCGAGTCCGGCGCGCTGGCCAGCCACGCGGCGAGGTCCGCGGCGGGCGACGGGGCCCCAGCCTGTTGTGCTGGCGCCGCCTGGTCCGCGAAGACGTAGATGCGCCAGCGGCCGTCCGCCGCGGCCTGGTGGCCGAGCTGGACCGGGTTGGTGTCGCAGACCCGCACAACCGGCGCGGACTTGAAGCGCTTGCCGACGGGAAAGCCGGTGGCCAGCTGCTGGTGCGTGGCCTCGGCGACGACCATCGACGGCGAGTACTCGGTCATGAAGCCGGCAGGGAACTCGGCGGTGCGCACGTAGAAGTCCTCGAGCTCGGAGGGGTTTTCAAACTCCTCGGGCTTCTTCGCCATGAGCGTCGACCACACCTTGTCGAAGTCGATCAGGTTCTTCGCGACCACCTGCCGCTCGGCCGAGTACGTGGACAGCAGGCTCTCCGGGCTGCGCCCCTCCAGCACGTGGCCGAGCTTCCAGCCGATATTGAAGCCGTCCTGCATGGAGACGTTCATGCCCTGGCCGGCCTTGGCGCTGTGCGTGTGGCACGCGTCGCCGGTGATGAACACCCGCGGTGTGCGGGTGCCCAGCTCCTCCGGGAGGACGTCGTCGAACCTGTCGGTGAGGCGGTGGCCCACCTCGTACACGCTGTGCCAGGCGACGTTGCGCACGTCGAGCGTGTAGGGGTGGATGATCGCGTTGGCCTTGGCGATGATCTGCTCGATGGTGGTCTTGCGGACCGCACCGCGGTCGTCCGCGGCGACCTCGCCGAGATCGACATACATGCGGAAGAGATGCCCGCCCTCGCGCGGGATCAGCAGGATGCTGCCGCCGTCGTGGGACTGGATGGCGCATTTGAGCCGGATGTCGGGGAAATCCGTGGAGGCGAGCACGTCCATGACGCCCCACGCGTGGTTGGCCTGGTCGCCCGCCATGGTGCAGCCGATCGAGTCGCGCACCTTGCTGCGGGCGCCGTCCGCGCCCACCACGTACTTGGCCCGCACGATGCGCTCCCGGCCCTCGTCAGGACCGGCGGTGTGCGCCAGCGTCACGGCGACCGGGTACTCGCCCTCGCCGGTGACCTCCAGGCCGCGGAACTCCAGCCCGTAGTCCGGGCTCATGCGGCTCGGGGACATGGCCATGAACTCGGCGAAGTAGTCGAGCACGCGGGCCTGGTTGACGATGAGATGCGGGAACTCGCTGATCCCGCCCGGGTCATCGAGGGTGCGGGCGCTGCGGACGATGTTCGAGGGGTCCGCGGGATCCGGCTTCCAGAACGCCATCTCCGTGATGCGGTACGCCTCGGCGATGATCCGCTCGGCGAAACCGAAGGCCTGGAAGGTCTCGACGCTGCGGGCCTGGATGCCGTCGGCCTGGCCGATCGCGAGCCGGCCCGGCCGGCGTTCCACGATCCGGGTGGTGACGCCCGGGAACTGGGACAGCTGGGCTGCGGCGAGCATGCCGGCGGGGCCGGAGCCCACGATCAGCACATCTACCTCGTCGGGAAGGCGTGTGGGCCGGTCGATGCCGGCGCCGGCGGCCGGCTGGACCCGCGGGTCACCGGATACGTAGCCGTGGTGGTGGAAATGCACGGGCTTTCCTCACTTCGTTGTGTGGCGGCCTGTCGCCGACCTAGCGTGTTCGATATTAGAACGTGACGTTCGATAATAGAATTTCGGTCCCTGATCCAAAACTGTACGTCAGATATGACGCAGGTTACAAGTGTCCCCACAGGCCCCGGCAAATGCCCCGGCAAACATCCCCGCGCAAGGGGTTGACGCTCCCCGGCTTCCGGGCCATAGTGTTTCGTATACGATTTCGTACTCGATGAGGAGTAACACTTGGAACAGGTCACCGACCACATCCTGGCCGCGGCCCGCAAGGTCATCGCGGTGCATATCAACTACCCCAGCCGGGCAGCCCAGCGCGGCCGCACACCCGAGCAGCCCTCCTACTTCCTGAAGCCGTCCTCGTCGCTGGCTCTCGGTTCTGCATCAGCGCCTTCAACCGTGGAGCGCCCGGCCGGCTGCGAACTCCTCGGCTACGAGGGCGAGATCGCCCTGATCATCGGCAAGACCGCCCGCCGCGTGGGCCTCGAGGACGCGTGGAGCCATGTCGAATGGGTCACCGCCAGCAACGACCTCGGCGTCTACGACCTCCGCTACGCGGACAAGGGCTCCAACCTCCGCTCCAAGGGCGGCGACGGCTTCACACCCGTGGGCCCGGGCCTGATCGCGGCAGACGCCGTCGACCCCGCCAAACTGCGGATCCGCACGTGGCACAACGGTGAACTGGTCCAGGACGACACCACCGTGGACCTGCTCTTCCCGTTCGCCCGGCTCGTGGCCGACCTGTCCCAGCTGCTCACCCTCGAAGAGGGCGACATCATCCTCACCGGCACCCCTGCCGGGGCGTCGGTGGCCACGCCGGGCGACGTCGTCGAGGTGGAAGTCAGCGCGACGACGGGAGGCGCCGCCGGCGGCGGGCTCACCACCGGCCGGCTGGTCACCCGGGTGGAGGAAGGCACGACGCCGTTCGCGGACTTCGGCGCCCGGCCCAAGACCGATGATCTCCAGCGGGAGGAAGCCTACGGTTCCCGTGAAGCGGCCGGCCTCGCCGCCGCCCAGCTGTCAGGGATGCCGGGCCTGTCCCCGGAACTGAAGGCCAAACTGGAGTCCGTCTGCACGGCCACCCTGTCCTCCCAGCTACGCAAGCGCGGCCTGAACAACGTCAGCATCGACGGCCTGTCCTCCACCCGCCCGGAGCGGCGGATCGTGGGCCTGGCCCGGACCCTGCGCTACGTGCCCAACCGCGAGGACCTGTTCACGACCCACGGCGGCGGCTTCAACGCGCAGAAGAAGGCCATCGATTCCGTCAACGAGGGCGAGATCCTGGTGATGGAAGCCCGCGGCGAAAAGGGCACCGGCACGATCGGCGACATCCTGGCCCTGCGCGCCCAGGTCCGCGGCGCCGCCGCCATCATCACCGACGGCGGCGTGCGCGACTTCACCGCCGTGGCCGCCATGGACATGCCTACGTACTATGCCAACCCGCACCCGGCCGTCCTGGGCCGCCGGCACATCCCGTGGGACACGGACATCACCATCGCCTGTGGCGGCACCACCGTGCAGCCCGGGGACATCATCGTCGCGGACGCCGACGGGATCCTGGTGATCCCGCCGGCCCTCGCCGACGAGCTCGCGGACGACTCCATCGCGCAGGAACGCGAGGAAACCTTCATCGCCGAGATGGTGCAGCAGGGCCACAGCGTGGACGGTCTCTACCCGCTCAACGCCGCCTGGCGGACCCGGTACCAGGAATGGGAAGCAGGCAAGGCCCATGACTGAGACAGCCAGGGCCGCAGCCACGCCGGCCGCGACCTCCGGCAGCAAATCCGAGCAGGCCTATGCGGCCGTCAAGGCCCGGATCGTGGACGGGACCTACTCCCCCGGCTACCGGCTGGTGCTGGCCAAGATCGCCGAGGACCTGGGCGTCAGCGTGGTGCCGGTCCGCGAAGCGATCCGCCGGCTCGAGGCCGAGGGCCTGGTCAAGTTCGAGCGGAATGTCGGCGCCACTGTGTCCGGGATCGACCCCACCGAATACCTCTACACGATGCAGACCCTCAGCATCGTTGAGGGCGCCGCAACGGCACTCTCGGCCCCGCTGATCGGGGCGGCGGACGTGGCCCGCGCCCGGGCAGTCAACGCCGAGATGCGCGAATGCCTGCAGCACTTCGACCCCGTCCGGTTCACCCGGCTGAACCAGGACTTCCACAGCGTCCTGTTCGAGCACTGCCCCAACCCGCACATCCTGGACCTCGTCCACCGGGGCTGGAACCGGCTGGCGTCACTGCGCTCCTCCACGTTCCGCTTCGTCCCGGGCCGGGCCCACGAATCTGTCGACGAGCACGAGGCGCTGCTGCAGCTCATCGAATCCGGCGCCAGCCCGGATGACATCGAAAAGGCCGCCCGCCGCCACCGCAGCGCCACCCTGGACGCGTACCTCGCCCAAACCAACGCGGGGTCACTTAGCGCCCATTAAGGCGCCCGGCATGGGCCGTAAGTGACCCCGCGTTGCACTATCAGTAAGGAAAAACAATGACGTTTGCTGCCGCAGAAACCACCGCCCACTACGTTCCGCAGGGCCTTCCCAACCACATCCAGCACTACATCAACGGCGAATTCGTTGATTCGGTGGGCGGGGCGACCTTCGATGTCCTGGACCCGGTGTCCAACACCAACTACGCCACCGCCGCCGCCGGCCAGAAGGAAGACATCGACCTCGCCGTCGCCGCGGCCCGCGAGGCGTTCACCAACGGCCCGTGGCCGAAGATGAAGCCGCGCGAGCGGGCCCGGGTCCTGAACAGGATCGCCGACGCCGTCGAAGCCCAGGAGGCCCGCCTGGCCGAGCTCGAAACCTTCGACACCGGCCTGCCCATCACCCAGGCCAAGGGCCAGGCGCTGCGCGCGGCCGAGAACTTCCGCTTCTTCGCGGACCTGATCGTGGCCCAGTTCGACGACGCCATGAAGGTCCCCGGCGCCCAGATCAACTACGTCAACCGCAAGCCGATCGGCGTCGCCGGGCTCATCACGCCGTGGAACACCCCGTTCATGCTCGAGTCCTGGAAACTCGCCCCGGCCCTGGCCACCGGCAACACCGTGGTCCTCAAGCCGGCCGAATTCACCCCGCTCTCGGCCTCGCTCTGGGCGACGATCTTCAAGGACGCCGGGCTCCCCGACGGCGTGTTCAACCTGGTCAACGGCCTCGGCGAGGAAGCCGGCGACGCCCTCGTGAAGCACCCGGACGTCCCGCTGATCTCCTTCACCGGCGAGACCACCACCGGCCAGACGATCTTCCGCAACGCCGCGGCCAACCTCAAGGGCCTCTCCATGGAGCTCGGCGGCAAGTCACCGTGCGTCGTGTTCGCCGACGCCGACCTCGACGCCGCGATCGACTCCGCCCTGTTCGGCGTCTTCTCGCTCAACGGCGAGCGCTGCACCGCCGGCTCCCGGATCCTGGTGGAGCGCGCCGTGTATGAGGAATTCTGCGACAAGTACGCCGCCCGGGCCAGGAACATCGTGGTCGGTGACCCGCACGACCCCAAGACCGAGGTCGGCGCGCTGGTCCACCCGGAGCACTACGCCAAGGTGGCCTCCTACGTGGAAATCGGAAAGTCCGAGGGCCGGCTCCTGGCGGGCGGCGGCCGTCCCGACCACCTGCCCGAGGGCAACTACATCGCACCCACTGTGTTCGCCGACGTCGCCCCGGACGCGCGGATCTTCCAGGAGGAGATCTTCGGCCCCGTCGTCGCCATCACACCGTTTGATACCGACGAGGAAGCCCTCGCCCTGGCGAACAACACCAGGTACGGGCTCGCGGCGTACATCTGGACCCAGAACCTGACCCGGGCGCACAACTTCTCCCAAAACGTCGAGGCCGGCATGGTCTGGCTCAACAGCCACAATGTCCGCGACCTCCGCACCCCGTTCGGCGGCGTCAAGGCCTCGGGCCTGGGCCACGAGGGCGGGTACCGCTCGATCGACTTCTACACCGACCAGCAGGCCGTCCACATCACCCTGGGCACCGTCCATACGCCCAAATTCGGCGCCTAAGTTTCCCGCCGGCGCCACCCAGACCCCTTTCAAAGAAGAGAGAGCACCATGACCAACTTCGTCCCCACCCCCACTGTCCCGGCCCCCGACATCGTCCGCTGCGCCTACCTGGAACTCGTGGTCACGGACCTCGCCAAGTCCCGCCAGTTCTATGTGGACCTGCTGGGCCTGCACGTCACCGAGGAAGACGAGAACACCATCTACCTGCGCTCCCTCGAGGAGTTCATCCACCACAACCTGGTGCTCCGCAAGGGTCCCGTGGCCGCTGCGGCCGCCTTCGCCTACCGGGTGAAGTCGCCGGCCGAGGTGGACGCGGCCGAGGCCTACTACAAGGAACTTGGCTGCCGCACCGAGCGCCGCAAGGAAGGCTTCACCAAGGGCATCGGCGACGCCGTCCGCGTCGAGGATCCGCTGGGCTTCCCCTACGAATTCTTCTACGAGACCGAACACGTCGAGCGTCTTACGCAGCGCTACGACCTCTACTCCGCCGGCGAACTGGTCCGGCTGGACCACTTCAACCAGGTCACCCCGGACGTCCCGCGCGGCCGGGCGTACCTCGAGGACCTGGGCTTCCGCGTCTCCGAGGACATCAAGGACTCCGACGGCGTCACGTACGCCGCGTGGATGCACCGCAAGCAGACCGTGCACGACACCGCCCTGACCGGCGGCAACGGCCCGCGGCTGCACCACATTGCCTTCGCCACGCACGAGAAGCACAACATCATCCAGATCTGCGACAAGATGGGCGCCCTGCGCATCTCGGACCGGATCGAACGCGGCCCCGGCAGGCACGGCGTCTCCAACGCCTTCTACCTCTACATCCTGGACCCGGACGGCCACCGCATCGAGATCTACACCCAGGACTACTACACCGGCGACCCGGACAACCCCACCATCACCTGGGACGTTCACGACAACCAGCGCCGCGACTGGTGGGGCAACCCCGTGGTCCCCTCCTGGTACACCGAGGCCTCCCTGGTCCTGGACCTCGACGGCAACCCGCAGCCCGTGATCGTCCGTGAGGAAAAGAGCGAGATGGCCGTGACCGTGGGCGCCGACGGCTTCTCCTACACCCGCAAGGAAGAGGACGGCTCCGCCGGAGAAGCGACGGGCTTCAAGCTCGGGGCGCAGGTTTAGCGTGCTTGATCCCGCGACGATCGAGGCCATCGCAGACGAACTGCTGGAAGCCGGCCGCAGCCGTACTCCGGTCCCCCGCCTGACCACCCGTTACCCGGGGATGACGGTGGAGGACTCCTACGCAGTCCAGCGGCTGTGGCGGCGCCGCAACGAGGACGCCGGACGGACCCTCGTGGGCCGCAAGATCGGCCTCACGTCCAAGGCGATGCAGGCCGCCACCGGCATCACCGAGCCGGACTACGGCGCGATCTTCGATGACATGGTGCTGGAAACCGGCTGCTCCGTGGACTGGGACCGGTACACCCATCCCCGGGTGGAGGTGGAGCTCGCGTTCGTGTTGAAGAAGGACCTCGCCGGTCCCGGCTGCACCATCTTCGACGTCCTGAACGCCACGGACTACGTGGTCCCGGCCCTGGAGATCCTGGACTCCCGGATCGAAATGGAGGGACGGACCATCGTGGACACCATCGCGGACAACGCGGCGATGGGCGCCATGGTGATCGGCGGCAACCCCGTGCGTCCCGACGCCGTGGACCTGCGCTGGGTCTCCGCCATCCTCTACAAGAACCAGACCGTGGAGGAAACCGGCGTGGCCGCCGGCGTCCTGGACCACCCGGCCAACGGCGTGCACTGGCTGGCCAACAAGATCGCCGCCCACGGTGACGGCATGAAAGCGGGCGACATCATCCTCGCCGGATCCTTCACCCGGCCCCTCTGGGTCTACAAGGGTGACACCGTGCACGCCGACTACGGACCCCTGGGAGTTGTGACATGCCGCTTCGAGTAGAACCCGACGCCACCTTCAAGCACGCCCTGCGCACCCAAACCGGCCCTGCCGGCCGTCCCCTGGCCGGGATGTGGGTCTGCTCCGGCAGCCCGCTCGTGGCCGAAATCTGCGCCGGGTCCGGTCTGGACTGGCTCCTGATCGACGCCGAGCACAGCCCGAACGGCCTCGAATCCGTCCTGGCCCAACTGCAGGCCGTGCACGGCTACCCGGTCCATCCGGTGGTCCGGCCGCCCGTGAATGACACGGTGCTCATCAAGCAGTACCTGGACCTGGGCGTCCAGAACCTGCTGATCCCCATGGTGAACTCGGCAGCCGAGGCGGAGGCCGCCGTGGCCGCCACCCGCTACCCGCCACACGGCGTCCGCGGGGTGGGCTCGGCCCTTGCCCGGGCCGCCCGCTGGAACCGGATCCCCGACTATCTCGCCCGCGCCTCCGAGACCGTCAGCGTCACGGTCCAGATTGAATCCGAAGCCGCGGTTGCCGCTGTGGAGAACATCCTGGCGGTGGAGGGCGTGGACGCGATCTTCCTGGGGCCCTCCGACCTCGCCGCCTCCATGGGCCTGTTGGGCCAGCAGGAACACCCACGGGTGCGCGCCGCCGTCGAACACTGCCTTGCCGCCGCCACAGCGGCCGGGAAGCCTGCCGGCGTGAACGCCTTCAACCCGTCAACGGCCCGCGGCTACATGGCCGCCGGCGCGGCGTTCGTTCTGGTGGGGGCCGACGTGTCCATCCTGGCCCGCGGCTCCGAGGCCCTCGCCGCCGACTTCATCCCACCGGACGCGGTGGCTGAGCCCGGCGGCACCCCCGCCAGCTACTGAAGGCTCTCCGCATTATGCGCGGTTAAACGCGACGGCGGCAGCCACCTTGCCAGGTGGCTGCCGCCGTCGCATTTCTGCGTGCCGGGACCGGTGGGTCCTAGCTGTAGAGCTCGCTCTTGGGCGCGTTGTCCTTGACCTTCTGCCAGCCCAGCCACAGCACCAGGGCGAAGAACGGGACGGTCGCCAGGGTCCACAGGCCCAGGTGGAAGACCTCGCCGGTCTTGCTGGTCATGGTGTCGAAGCCGATCAGCACGGTGATGGCCAGCAGCGCGACCAGCCCGGCCCAGCTGGTCCACGGCGAGCCCGGCATGGGCAGGCTGGAGACGCGGCCCTTCTGGTGGCGCAGCGCGATCTGGCTGGCGAAGATGGCGCCCCACGTGAAGATCACGCCGATCGAGGCGGTGTTCAGCGCGAGGTCGAAGGCGTGCGAGCCGCCGAGCCAGATGTTCAGCAGGATGCCCACGAGGTAGAAGGCGGCGATCGCCAGGATGGCCGCGTACGGCACGTGGCGCTTGGACATCCTGGTGAGCCACTGCGGGGCGTGCCCGTTGTTGGCCATGGTGCGGAAGACACGGCCGATCGAGTACAGGCCCGAGTTGCAGGAGGACAGTGCGGCGGTGATGACGATCATGTTCATCACGTCGCCCACCCAGCCGAGGCCCATCTGGCCAAACACGGTGACGAACGGGGACACGCCGGCCTTGTACTGGTCCGAGGGCAGCAGCATGGCCAGCAGCAGCACGGAACCGACGTAGAACACCACAATGCGCAGTACGACGGCGCGGATCGCCTTGGGCACTTCGCGCTTGGCGTTCTGCATCTCGCCGGCGGTGATACCGACGAGTTCGATGCCGTTGTAGGCGAAGATCACGGCGTTGAGCACGAGGACCATCACCAGGGCGCCCTTGGGGAACATTCCGCCGTCGTCGGCGAAGAGGTTGGCGACTGAGGCGTGGCCCGTGCCGACCTTGGCGTTGGTGACCACCATAAAGGTGCCGACGGCCAGGAAGATCAGGATGGCGCCGACCTTGAGGCAGGAAGCCCAGAATTCAAACTCGCCGAACGCCTTGACGCTGAGCAGGTTGACGGCCACGAGCAGCGCGAGGGCGGCAATCGCCGAGGCTTCCACGGGCACGTTGGGAAAGAAGAACTGGAAGTACAGGCCGATCGCGATCAGTTCGGCGATCCCGGTCATGCCCCAGTTGATGAAGTACATCCAGCCGGAGAGGAAGGCGCCCTTCTTGCCGAACATTTCGCCGGCGTAGCTGACGAAGGAGCCCGAGGTCTGGCGGTACATGATGAGCTCGCCCAGCGCCCGCATGAGCAGGTAGGCGATCACGCCGGCGATGGCGTAGGAGAAGATCAGCGCCGGGCCCGTGGAGGCCAGGCGTCCGCCGGCGCCCATGAACAGGCCGACGCCGATTGCGCCGCCCATCGAGATCATCGTCACGTGGCGCCCGCTCAGGGTCTTCTTATAGCCCTCGGCGCTGAGGGTCGAGTCGACGGCGGATTCCGCGGGCGCGCTCTGGAGTTCTGTGGGGGTAATTGATGGCACAACGGTTCCTTGTAGGTCGGATTATGGCCGGGACGGGACCGGGATTCGGTTACATTCCATTCGGGTTTCTGCCCGGTGGGACAGCAAGATGTACCGAACCTCACAAGGAGTCAAACCCTCGCGCGGCTCATCCATCGTACTGGAATTCCCGGACCGGCCGTGACGCGGGCAACAGCAGTCAGGCGCTATGCCTAATTAATGACACCAAATCTGCCAAATAGCCGAATAATGTTCTATTTGGTCCGCGCAGGCTCCGGCGAATCGTTCTGCTACGCCAGGGCGCCGTCGCGCATCGAGTACCGGAGCCAGTTACCGGCGCCGTTTCCGTGCCCGGTTTCCTGCCTGGCGCCGTGCCTTGTTTCTCGGCTCGTTCCTCGCCGGGCGCAGGTGCTGAACCACTCACCCAGCGCGCGGTCGTGGCTGACCATGACCAGTGTCCCTGCGAACTCGGACAGGGCCGCTTCAAGCTGTTCCACCAGCACGGGCGCCAGGTGGTTGGTGGGCTCATCCACCAGCATCGTCCCGAAGCCGCCCAGCAGGAGCCGGGCCAGCGCCAGCCTGCGTTGCTGCCCCGCGGATAGGCTGCCCACCGGCACGTGGAATTCGCTGGTCCGGAAGAGCCCCAGGCGCAGCAGCGCCTCGGCGTGCTCATCGACATTGCCGCCCAGGCCCGCGGCAAAGGCGGGCAGGAGCCGCAGTCCCGGGCGCTGCGGGAGTTCCAACTCCTGCTGCAGATAGCCGATCCGGCCGTGCCTCACCACTTTGCCCTGGGCCGGTTCCAACGTGCCGGCGAGGACGGAGAGCAGCGTGGACTTCCCGGCACCGTTGGGGCCCGTAATGAGGATCTTCTGGCCGGCTTCCACCCGGAAATCCGTGGGTTCCAGCCGGCCGGGCACCGCGACCCCCTTCGCCTCGAGCGCCGGGCCTTCGGCCACGTCCGCCCGCAGATCCGTTGCCAGTTTCAGGGGTACTGGGGGACGGTCAATCGGGTTTGCCTCCAGCCGGCGCAGACGCTCCTGGGCGTTGCGGACCTTGCTGGTGGCCGCCTTCTGCCACCTGCCGGCCTTGAAGTCGAACCCCATCTTGTCGCCGTCGCGCTGGCGGGCGTAGCCCATCTTGCCGGCAACCGTGTCCGCCTGGAGCCGTTCGGCCGCCATCGCGTCCAGCCACCCGTGGTACTGCTGTGCCCAGCGCTGGCGCTCGGCAGCCTTCTCCCGCAGGTAGCCTTCGTAACCGTTCCCATACCGGTTGACCGACCGGCGCTCGGCATCGACCTCAATCACGGTTGAGGCCACTTTGCGCAGCAGCACGCGGTCGTGGGAGACCACCACCACCGTGCCGCGGTGCGCGGCCAGCCGCGCCTCCAGCCAGGCCGTACCGCTGGCGTCCAGGTGGTTGGTGGGTTCGTCCAGGAGCAAAATGTCCGCGGGATCGGCGAGAACGCAGGCCAGTGCCACCCGTTCCTGTTCCCCGCCGGAGAGCGAGCCCAGCGTCCGCATCCGGTCCAGCCCGCCCAGGCCGAGCCTGTCCAGCGCCGCTTCCACCCGGGATTCCGCGGCGTAGCCTTCCCGGAGCTGGTACTGCGTCTGCAGGTTTCCGTAGCGCTCCAGTTCGTCAGCTTCCGCGCCGGCCAGCCCGTCCTCCAGACGGTCCAGCTCGGCCTCCAGCGCGCGGAGCGATTCCAGTGCGGCGTCGATCGCGTCGCTGACAGTGAACAGCTCCGGCAGGCCGTGGGTCTGGGCAAGGTAGCCCACGCGGCCGTGGCTGACGGACGTGCCCTCGTCCGGGGCCTCAAAACCGGCCAGGATCCGCAGCAGTGTGGATTTGCCCGCGCCGTTTTCGCCGACGATCGCCACATGTTCACCGGCCGTGATGGCAACGTCGACGCCGGCAAAGAGCTGGCGGTCCCCATAGCCGTGGGATACGCCCGAAAGGCGGAGATGTTCGCTCAAGGAGTCCTCGCAGTAGGTGCCAGCCTGCCCGACGGCGGCTTGCGTCCTCAGTATGGCACCGCCGGCCGCCACTGGGCACTGAGGCCCTAGGGCCCTGGGCACTGAGGCGGGTGCCGCCGTCGGGCGTCAGGTCTGCGATGGCGCCGGGGATCAGCTGGACCGCGTCCTCCTGCCTCGGCACTAGGCTGGGGGCATGGGCACAGCTCTCCGTACACCACCCGCGCCGCAGCCGGAGCTTTACCGGTTCTCCCGGCTGGATTTCATCACTGTTGGACTGTATGTTGCCGTGGCCGGTCTATTCGCCGTGGCGGGCAGCCTGCTGGAGCCGCTGCTGCTGCAGATATCGCCCAATCCTGCGGTGGCGTCCTACGCGGTGAACCTGATCTTCTACGCAACGGTCGGCGTCCTTGCCCTGACCGCCGCGCGGCATGTTGCGGTCCGTGATCTCCGCGTCCTTGCCACAAGGCCCTGGTTCACGGCCCTCATGGTGCCGCTGACCGTCGTGGCGATGCTCATTCTCACCGCGGTTCTCGTGGCCCTCAGCGGACCTGTGCAGACCTCCGCCAACCAGGCGGGCCTTCAGGCGCTCATGCAGCAGGTCCCGGTCTGGCTCATGGTCCCCCTGCTGGTGTTGGTCGGCCCGTTCGTCGAGGAGTACATTTTCCGCCATTTGCTGATCGGCAAACTGAGCCGCCGGGTCAACCTCTGGGTCTGCTGCATCATGTCCGTGGTGCTCTTCGCGGCCCTGCACATCGTGGGCCAGGAGCAAATGACCCTGCAGGTGCTGATGCCGTACCTTGCCATGGGCGCCGTCCTGGTGTTCGTGTACGTCTGGACCGGGAAGAACGTGATGTTCTCCTACTTCGTCCACGCCTCCAAGAACCTCCTGGCGGTCGTCTTCATCTACGCCATTCCGCCCGAGGTGCTCGAACAGCTGCAGCAAGTGCAGGGGTAACCGAAGCAGCGCGGCGGCGCATGGCACCCGGCTCCCCTCTGGTTGTTCGCCGGCGCATGCGTTATCTTGAGGGCACTTCGCTATGGTTTGGGAGGGCTGGAGCGGCAACCTTGTATTGGGGAGGACTGCCATGAAAGCCCACGCCCACCGAATGTTCGCACTCCCGGCAGCTGCGGCGATGACGACACTTCTCGCGCTGAGCGGCTGCGTGTCCCTTCCCGGCGCCGCACCGACTGCACCGGCTGCACCGGCCACACCAACGGCCACGTCTGCAGCGCCGGCGACCCCGCCGCCAACCAGCCAGGCGGCCGTCACGGCACCCGACCCGGTCGCTACCGGAAGCCGACAGCCGGGCGGGTGGGCCGGCACCGTCGCGAGTGTCCGCTCCGGAGTAGCAAAGATCAACGTCACGCTGTGCGACGCAGGCGGCGTCGGTACCGGTTTCCTCATCGAGAATGACCTCATCGTCACCGCCGCACACGTCGTGAAGGACCAAGCCGCCATCAGCATCAGCCTCGGAACAGAGATCTCGAGCGCGCAGGTACTCGGTATTGATGAGGCGGCCGACCTTGCTCTTTTGCGCACCGCCCGCCCGGTCAGCGGCCACATCTTCGACTTCGTCAGCGCTCCCCCGGCACTGGGCGAAGACGTGGCGGCGCTGGGCTTTCCCCTGGACGCCGACCTGACCTTCACCGCGGGACGCGTCAGCGGACTGAACCGGGAGCAGACAATCGGCACAAGGACGGTCAGCAACCTGATCCAGACCGACGCCGCCATCAATCCTGGAAACAGCGGCGGCCCGCTGCTGACCATGGACGGCAAGGTGGCAGGAGTCGTGAGCTCCAAGCGGGCCTGGGTTTTCGGTGCAGGCAGCGAAGGCATCTACAGTGCCGAAGGCACGGCCTTCGCTGTGGATGCCCGCAAGGCTGTCCTCGCCGTCGAGAGCTGGAAGAACCGCACCACTTCGCTGTCCCCTACAAGCTGCGGCCTGCCGGCACCGGCAGACACCAGCGCGATAGACGTTACGGTGAATTCCGATCACCCGCAGGCCGCCAACATCACCCAGAGCCTGGTATTTCATGGCCAGTCCATCAACCGCGGCGCATACGACCTCGCGTTCGCCATACTGACACCCGAGATGCAGGACCGGATGGGTGGACTCGAGACATGGCGGGAGGGGCTCGGCTCGTCTTTCTGGCGCACGCTGGAGGTCGAGGACGTATCCGCTGCCGGACCCGATCTCACGGCGTCCGTCCGGCTGAGGACCGTTCAGGACGCGCAGCACGGGCCCGACGGGCAGTCCTGCTCGGAATGGAAGCTCGACTACCTGATGACCTGGGATGGATCGATCTGGCGGATCGCGGACTCCCTTACGCCGCAAGGGCCTCCGGTGCCTTGCGGCGCCTGAACCCTACCGCCGCGGGCCGCGACGTCGTAGGTTCTTCCCATGACACTGAAAATCCAGATAGTCGTCGACTGCAAAAACCCGCACGAGCTCGCCGACTGGTGGGCCGAAACCCTGGAATGGGCCGTGGAGCCGCAGGATGAGGTTTTCATCCACTCCATGATCGAGCAGGGCTTCGCGACGGAGGCGGAGACCACCACGCACCGGGGCAAGCTCGTGTGGCGCGAGGGTGCCGCGATCCGGCCGCCCGAGGAACTCGACGCCAAGGCGCCCGCCCACCGCGTTTTGTTCCAGATTGTCCCGGAGGAAAAGACGGTCAAGAACCGGGTCCATTGGGACGTGCGGCTCGCGGGAGGGGACAAGGACGCCGTGCGGGCCGCCCTTGAAGCGCGCGGCGCCACGTTCCTCTGGTCTGCCAGTCAGGGACCGCATTCCTGGCACACCATGGCGGACCCGGAAGGCAACGAGTTCTGCATCAGCTGACGCGATTACTAGACTCGGACTGTGAGCAACGAAATCCCCGCCAAGGTATCCGACGTCTTTGACCCCTCCCGGTGGCGCACCGTGTCCGGTTTCGACGACTTCCAGGACATGACCTACCACCGGCAGGTGGAGCGCTCCGCCGACGGGGAGGTGGTCCGGGACCTGCCCACCGTCCGCATCGCCTTCGACCGCCCCGAGGTCCGCAATGCCTTCCGGCCCGGCACCGTGGACGAGCTCTACCGCGCCATGGACCATGCCCGGATGACCCCGGACGTGGCCACAGTCCTGCTCACCGGCAACGGCCCCTCCCCCAAGGACGGCGGCCACTCGTTCTGCTCGGGCGGGGACCAGAGGATCCGCGGCCGCGACGGGTACCGGTACGTAGTACAAAACTCAGATGACGGCGAGACCAAGGAATCCATCGATCCCGCCCGCGCCGGCCGGCTGCACATCCTGGAAGTCCAGCGGCTCATGCGCACCATGCCCAAGGTGGTCATCGCCGTCGTCAACGGCTGGGCAGCCGGCGGCGGGCACTCCCTCCACGTGGTCTCGGACCTCACCATCGCCTCCCGCGAGCACGGCAAGTTCAAGCAGACCGACGCCACCGTGGGAAGCTTCGACGCCGGCTACGGCTCGGCCCTCCTGGCCCGCCAGATCGGCCAGAAGTCCGCCCGGGAAATCTTCTTCCTGGCCCGTGAATATTCGGCCGAGGACATGGTCCGGATGGGCGCCGTGAACGAGGCCGTGGACCATGGACGCCTCGAGGAGGTCGCCCTGGAGTACGCCGCTGACATTGCCCGGCAGTCCCCGCAGGCCATCCGCATGCTCAAGTTCGCGTTCAACCTCGCCGACGACGGCCTGGCCGGCCAGCAGGTCTTCGCCGGCGAGGCGACCCGTCTGGCGTACATGACGGACGAGGCCGTGGAGGGCAAGGAAGCCTTCCTCGAGAAGCGCGATCCCGACTGGTCCGCTTTCCCGTACTACTTCTAAGGCGCGCTGTGACTTCCGGAGCCATGAACATCGAGCCTGCGCTCAAGGCGCTGGCTGCTGCCCTCCACGGCGAGGGACCCGCCGTCGAACTCTCCGCCGGGCCGGACGGCTCGCCGGTGCTGGGGTTCCCTGACACGGCCGGCATCGAGGACGCGGCCGTCGTGGTCCGGACCTCCGGGTCCACCGGCACGCCGAAGGCGACCGTCCTGACCGTCGATGCCCTGGCGGCCTCGTCTGTGGCGACCGCCTTTGCACTCAAGGGCGAGGGCCAGTGGCTGCTGGCCCTTCCCGTCCAGTATGTGGCCGGCGCCCAGGTGCTGGTCCGCTCGCTTTTTGCCGGGACCCGCCCGTGGGCCATGGACCTCTCCGGCGGTTTTACGCCGGAGGCCTTCACCGCCGCGGCGCTGGAGCTCACGGACAAGCTCCGTTTCACCTCGCTGGTGCCCACCCAGCTCCAGCGCCTGCTGGACGCACCCTCGGCCGAGACGCTGGCGGTGCTGCGGCGCTTCAACGCCATCCTGCTCGGCGGCGGACCCGCGTCCGCGGAGCTGCTCGACGCGGCCCGGGACGCCGGCGTGCGGGTGGTGACTACCTACGGCTCGTCCGAGACCTGCGGCGGGTGCGTGTACGACGGCTTCCCGCTCGAGGACGTCCTGGTCAGGGTGGAGGACGACGGCCGCATCCTGCTGGGCGGGGCAACCATTGCCGCCGGCTATCTTCAGGCCCCAGAGCTCTCGGCAGCGGCGTTCATCGAAGCGGACGGCGTCCGCTGGTACCGGACCAATGACCTCGGTGAACTGGACGCCGACGGCCGGCTCACCGTGCTCGGCCGGGCCGACGACGTCGTCATCACCGGCGGCGTCAAAGTTTCCGCCGCCCATGTCCAGGCTGAGCTGGAAAAGCTCGACGGCGTGCGGGCGGCTTTTGTCGCCGGTGTGCCGTCCGCGGAGTGGGGCCACGCCCTGGCCGCGTACGTCGCAGTGGCCGACAGTTCCCCGGAAGGGCTGGCGGCGTTCGCCGACCGCCGGAACCAGACCTGGGCACCGTCGCTGGGCGCACTGGCCCCGAAAACCGTGCTGCCCGCCGCGGAACTGCTCATGCTGCCCAACGGGAAACCGGACCGGCTGGGCATGACGGTCCGGCTGGACGCTCTCCATCAGGGAAAATAGACAAGCGCTTCCGGCTTCCGGCCGGCAACTCAAACCACCAACGAGCATTCAACCAACCAACGAGGTACTGACCGTGGCCACAGCCGCACAATGGATCCAAGGCGCCCGACTGCGCACCCTGCCGGCCGCAATCGCACCGGTGCTGATCGGCAGCGCAGCCGCCTACGAGATGGATTCGTTCATCCTGCTGAACGCCGTGCTGGCCGCCCTGGTCGCCCTGCTCCTGCAGATCGGCGTCAACTACGCCAACGACTACTCGGACGGGATCCGGGGCACGGATGAGGACCGGGTGGGTCCGCTCCGGCTGGTGGGCTCGGGGGCGGCCAGCCCGGAGCACGTCAAACGGGCCGCGTTCGCAGCCTTCGGGCTGGCGATGCTGTTCGGCCTGATCCTCGTGATCATCACGCAGGCCTGGTGGCTGATCCTGGTCGGCGTCGGCTGCGTGCTGGCCGCCTGGGGTTATACCGGCGGCAAGAACCCGTACGGCTATCTCGGCCTGGGCGACGTCTTCGTGTTTGTGTTCTTCGGCCTCGTCGCAACGCTGGGCACCACGTACACGCAGGCGGGGCAGCTGAGCCTGGCCGCGATCATTGGGGCGATCGGCACGGGGCTGATCGCGTGCGCCCTGCTGATGGCCAACAACGTCCGCGACATCCCGACCGACAGGAAGGCGGGGAAGAAGACCCTGGCCGTGCGGCTCGGGGACAAGCATGCGCGCGAAAGCTATGTGCTGATGCTGGCCGTCGCGATCCTGCTGGTCATCGTCCTGGCCCCCGCCCGGCCCTGGATGCTGATCGTGCTCCTGCTGATCCCCGCCAGCCTCATGCCGTCCTGGCTGATGATCGCCGGGCGGCGCCGCAAGAGCCTGATCCCGGTCCTGAAGCAGACCGGACTAATCAACCTCGGCTTCGCCGCGCTGTTTTCACTCGGACTCGTCCTTAGCCACGGCTTCTAAGCCGCGGGCTCAGGGCCGCGGTCCCGGGGCTTCCCGGGGCTGCAGGGGCTTCCAAGGGCTTCCAGGGCTTCCAGGGCTTCCAGGGCTTCCAGGGCTTCAGGGGACCAGCCCAGGGGCTCAGGGCCGCGGCTTCCCGGGGCTTCCAGGGGCTTCCAGGGGCTTCCAGGGCTTCAGGGGACCAGCCCGGGGGCTCAGGCCCCCGGTTGCCGGGAATCTTTGGGGCGGTTGTCCGTGCGGACGGCAATGTCGGGGTTCTCGTCCACGAGGCGGTCTTCCGCCTCGGCGTCGGCCACCTCTCCTGCGCTGCGCATCGGCTTGGCCTTGCCCGAGAACCGGTGGTGGAGCGTCGCGGTGGCCGCGTCGCGCTGCTTCTGGAAGAACAGGAAGCTGACGGCGAAGGACATCATTCCGGCGCACAGGGCGGCCAGGAGCACCCCCAGCTGCAGGTAGAGAAAGAGCGCAAACAAGGGCGCAAACAGCGCCAGTCGAATAAGGGTGTATTTGAGGAAAGCCACGCCTCAAGTTTAGCCGCCAGGACGGCGCGCTGCTTCGGCCATCCCGCTCCCCTCGTCCGCGGTGCCGGCAGCCTGCACCCGGGCATAGTGACCGGCGCCGTCGAGGCGCCCGACGGCTAGACTGAAGGTATGCTCCGTGTAGTGGTTCCGATCGTCATACTGGCCGTGTTTGTCTATGGACTGGTGGACCTCATCCGCACTGACGCGCGGCTGACCAGGGGCATCTCCAAGACCGCCTGGATTTTCGTGCAGGTCCTCCTCCCCGTGGTCGGCGCCACGCTGTGGTTTCTCATGGGACGCCCCCGCGCCACGGACACCGCACCGGTCGCCTACAGCCACCCGGTAGCGCCCGATGACGACCCTGAATTCCTGCGCAACCTTGAGATCCGCCACCGCAACCAGGCCGAGGCAGACAGGCTCAAGAAGCTCAAGGAAGAACTCGACGCCAAGGACCGCAAGAACGACGCCGGCAACGCGGAAGCCGGCGGCAGCGAAGGCGCCGGCGGTGCCCACGAACCCGGCGACGCCGGAACGCCGGGCACCGATGAGGTCAAGTAACAATCACGTAGCAGTCCAGTAGCACCGTTCCGTGCATCCATCTGCGGCCGTTCGCCCCAGATGGCCGGAATCCCACGCTCCAAGCGGCCACCTCCGGCAAACGGCCGCCACGCATCCGCGCCCGCCCCTGCTGCCCACACCGCCTCGGGCCATTGCGTCCGCGCACCGGGCTCAGACGCCCCTTCCCATCTCCGGCCGTCCCCCGTCACCCCGGGCATCCCGGGCATCCATCTGCGGCCGTTCGCCGCAGATGGCCGGAATCCCACGCTCCAAGCGGCCACCTCCGGCAAACGGCCGCCACGCATCCGCGCCCGTGCCTGGCTGCCCACACCGCCCACTTCTCCCCCACACCCTGCCCGCGCTGTGGATAACCTCCAAGCCCCATCGGCGCGGGCGCAGAATGCCCGTATGCGCCCGCCCAGTGAGCTCCCCCCGCATCTTCGAAACCAGCCCTTCACCGTGGCCGAGGCCCGCACTGCCGGGGTGGGGCGACGACGGACCCGGGCCAGGGATCTCGTCAGCCCCTGTTACGGGGTGCGCGCGACCGCCGCCACCCCGGACAGTTTGGTGAAACGTGTGCATGCCCTGACGGCCGTGACGGGCGCAATCGTGAGCCACCTGTCAGCGGCAGTGCTGTGGGGATTTCCCCTGCCGCAGGCCTTGGAGAACCTGGCTGTCATCCATCTGACGAGTCGGCCGGGCCAGCGGGCGGTGCGGCATAAGAATGTGGTGGGCCATCAGCAGGCACTCGAACCGGAGGAGATCGTAGCTGGGGTGAGGGTTAGCTGCACCTCCCCACTGCGGACGTGGTTCGATCTCGCAGGCATACTAGGCCTCGATGACTTGGTGATCGCCGGGGACTTCCTGCTGCGGCGGAGAAATCCATTGACCACGATCCAGGAGCTGGACGCGTTCCTCGCCTTGAAGCAAGGCAGGGCGGGCTACCGGCGGGCTATGCAGGCCCGGTCCCTGATACGCGCCGACACGGACTCCCCCAAGGAGACCGAACTCCGGCTGCTCCTGATTCGGCATGGCCTGCCCGAACCCGCAATCAACGTGCCCATGTTCGATGAGACCGGCGGCTGGATCCAGGACCCGGACCTCTCCTACGAAGAAGAAAAGATCGCGATTCAGTACGACGGCGGGCATCACGCCAGTCCGGCCCAGCGTCGCAGCGACATCTTCCGGGATGAGAACGCGAGAGACGCCGGGTGGCGCGTGGTCGTATTGACCCAATGGCACTTGACCCCGCCCGGCCCTGGGATGGAGCCTGCCGCCGTTACCCGCGTGCGTGCGGCGCTGATGGAGCGCGGCTGGACTCCCGGCCCGGGCCCGAAGCCCGGGCAACGTCACCGTGCCCAGACGCGCCGTCCCAAGCTCGCGGCGGAGGCAAGACGCACCCTGACACCCCCCATGCCATGCCGCGCTGCCCAACCCCCGTGCAGCGCACCAATCTGACGCGAATGGCCGCTAAGCGCGGGAGTTAGCGGCCATCTGTGGCGAACCGACGGAGCGCGGGCCCGCGCAGCCACCTCCGGGCCCGCGCCCAGTCGCCCGGCCCCAGCCCGCGGCCGCGGCAGCCGCACCCTGGCACCCTCATTCCATGCCACGCTGCCCAACCCCCGTGCGGCGCACCGATCTGACACGAATGGCCGCTAAGCGCATCAGCTGAGCGGCCATCTGTGGCGAACCGATGGGGGCGGGCCCACGCAGCCCCCTCCGGGCCCGCGCTCAGACGCGCCGTCCCAAGCTCGCGGCCGAGGCAGACGCACCCTGGCACCCTCATGCCATGCCGCACCGCCCCAACCACCGTGCGGCGCACCGATCTGACACGAATGGCCGCTAAGCGCATGGGCTGAGCGGCCATCTGCGGCGAATCGATGGGGCGGGCCCGCGCAGCCCCGGAAGCACCCGCCCGAGGCCCGCAGCCACGCCCAGCTGCCAGCACACAGATGCCCGCCACGCCACGCCGTACCCGCAACCCCTCACAACAACCGCGCCCACCTGACACAGATGGCCGCTAAGCGCATCGGCTTAGCAGCCATCTGTGCCAAATCGATTGGGGCGGGCCCGCGCAGCCCCCCCTCCGGGCCCGCGCCCAGACGCGCAGTCCCAAGCCCGCGGCCGAGGCAGACGCACCCTGGCACCCTCATGCCATGCCGCACCGCCCCAACCGCCGTGCAGCGCACCGATCTGACACGAATGGCCGCTAAGCGCATCGGCTTAGCGGCCATCTGTGGCAAATCGTGAGAGCGCGGGCCCACACAGTCCCGGAAGGACCCGGAAGCACCCGGCCCGGGTGCGGTTATGGACCGGGGTGCGGTTATGGACCGGGGTGCGGCTTACAGTCCCGAATAGGAATGCAGGCCGTTGAAGAACTGGTTCACGATCGTGAAGTTGAAGACCACGCACAGGTAGCCGACGATCGACAGCCAGGCAGCACGGGTTCCGGTCCAGCCGCGGGTGGCGCGGGCGTGCAGGTATCCGGCGTAGACCACCCAGATCACGAACGTCCAGACTTCCTTCGTGTCCCAGCCCCAGAACCGGCCCCAGGCTTTCTCCGCCCAGATGGCGCCGAACATGAGCGTAAACGTCCAGCCGACGAACGCGATCGCGTTGATGCGGTAGGACAGGTTCTCCAGGCTCAGGGCGTTCGGGACCAGGCGCATGAACCCGAGCTTGTCGGCTCCGCCGGCGGCGATAGTCTTCTGCCGGTGCGACTGCACGAGCTGCAGCGCGGACATCGCGAAGGTCAGGGTGAACAGGGCCGAGGACATTACCGCGATGGAAACGTGGATGATCAGCCAGTAGCTCTGGAGCGCCGGCACGAGGTGGCCCACGGGGGTCCAGAAGGCGATGGAGGCGGCAACCAGCATGATGATGGCCAGGCCGATCACGAACGTGCCCAGGAAGCGCAGGTCGCGGCGGATCAGCACCAGCAGGAAGACGGCCACGGCCACGAACGCGCCCGTGGTGAGGAATTCGTACATGTTGCCCCACGGCACCCGGCCGGCACCGAGCGCGCGGGTGATCACGCCGGCCGCATGAATCGCGGCGCCGAGGACGGTCAGCGCGACGGCGACGCGGGCGGGGGCACGCCGCTCGCCGGCGTAGCGCATGCTGCCGTCGGCGGTCTGGCCCGCGCCTGCGGCGGTGCCGGGGCGGGACGTGGCCGACGTCGGACGCTCGGCACGGCCTGCCGGGCCGCTGACGTCCGCATCGGAGCGGGCGACGTCGGCTCCGGCGGCTCCCGCACCGACGCCCACGGGAACGCGCGCGGCATTGGCCTCGGCCGCCGCGCCGGAGAGCTCCGCGGCCTTGAGATCCACCGCGCGCAGCGTCTTGCTGCTCTTGGCCAGGTCCCAGGCGAAGGCGATGAACGCCACCGTGTACGTGCCCGCGGCCAGTAGCATGAACAGCTCGCTGTACTGGCCCATGGTTTCGTTGATCGAGAACGGCATTACTGATCCTTCTTCGACTCGGAAGAGCCGGCTGTTGACTGGATGAAGTCTTCTGCGGGTTGTTCAGGAGCGGCGTGCGTGCCGCTGGCACCATTCGCGGCAGTATCCGCCCGGTCATTATCCGCTGTTGCGCTGGGAGCGGGCTGGGAGCCGGTCGCGGCGTCATCGCCCAACAGCCAATCGTCGGAAAGGAGTTTCCGGATTGCCGCGGCCTCCCCGGCCAGGCGGTGGTCCTCACCGCGGGCCAGGAGACCATACTCCACCATGGTGCGGCCGTCCTCGTGGGTGCCGGTGCGGACCCAAACACGGCGGCGGTTCACATAGAGCGAGGTCACAAGCCCGGCCACGGCCAGGAGCGCGAAGATCAGGGCGTACAGCTGGCCGGGGTTGTGGTGGATGTCCACGCCGATGTAGCGCTTGACGCCGTCGAAGCTGATGGAACCTTTGCCGTTCGGCAGCGTGTAGCTGCTCCCGGGCGCCAAAACGATGCCCTTGGTGTCCAGGTTGCGGGCGTTGAGCGGCGTCAGTTTCTTGACGTCGAGCTCGAAGACGTTCTGCGGGGAGCCCGCGTCCAGGCCGAGGTCGCCGAAGTAGGAATTCAGGGTCAGCTGCGGGTTGATGAGCTCCGGATCACCGCTGAAGGACACGCCCTTGTCGGTGACAAACGCCGTCGGCAGGAAGAACCCGGCGAAGGCGAGCTGTTCGGGTTTTGCGTCCGGAACCTTGATCACCACGGAGGAGTAGTAGTTCTCGCCCTGGAGCTTGGCCACCACGGGTCCCTGCATGGCAACATTGCCCGCGCCGTCGCGAATCGTGACGACGGGAGCGTAGCCGTTGCCGGTGAGGTACACGCTGGTGCCGCCGAGGCTGAGGGGGTCGTTGACCTTGAGCACCTCCTTCTTGGCGGGTGCGTCCGGGTTTTCCTTCGTGGTCACGGCGGCGGTGAAGTCGATGGGCTGACCGAACTTGCCCTTCGATTCACGGTCGAAGGTGATGTCGAACTTGTCCAGCTGGACCGAATAGGGCTGCAGCTGGCTGCTCTGGAAATTGGTACCAGGGGTGAACTGGTCGTAGCCGACGAGGGTGTTGACGAACGTGTCGCCCTCCACCAGGATGCGCTGCCCGCTGTAGCCGAAGAGGCCGCCGGCCGCCACCGAAACCAGCACTCCGATCAGCGCGGTGTGAAAGACGAGGTTGCCGACTTCCTTCAGGAAGCCGCGCTCGGCACCCAAGGACGGGCGGGCGCCGTCGCGGTCCCGCACGTCGACGCGGTAGCCGCGCTTTTTCAGCAGCTCGGCGGCGTCGGTGATGGCGGCCGACGCCGGGATCCCGGCGTCGGCCGGAATCACCAGGGTGCCGTATTCGGGGAGCCTGGACAGGCGGGCGGGGGTGCGCGGGGGCTGGGAGCGCATCGCTTTGTAGTGCGCGATGGCGCGCGGGATCACGCAGCCAATCAGCGAGACGAACAGCAGGATGTAGATCGCGGAAAACCAGGCCGAGGAGTAGACGTCGTAGAGCTGCACCGAGTCCAGGATCGAACCGTAGTCCGGGTGGTCCTTGATGTACTGCGTGACAATCGCCGGGTTGGCCGGGCGCTGCGGAAACAGCGAGCCGGGCACGGCGGCGACGGCCAGCAGCAAGAGCAGGAACAGGGCTGTGCGCATGCTGGTCAGCTGCGTCCACGCCCACCGGAGCATGCCCAACGGACCCAGCGTGGGCAGGACGGCCTCGGGCTTCGGGGACTTCTTCTTTTCGTTCACGCGCTCGCTCATCAGATTGGCAAATTCACATCGGTTTGGAACCAGTACTGCAACCCGGAGACCCAGGTGCCCCACACACCGCTCGCCATCAGGATCCCAAGCAGGATCAGGATGCCGCCGCCAGTGCGCTGGATGGCGAGCCGGTGGTTGCGGAAGAAGGACATCACGCCAATGCCGCGGCGCACGGCCAGGGCGATCAGCAGGAACGGGATTCCCAGCCCAAGGCTGTAGACGAACGCCAGGAACGCCCCCTTGGCCGCCGAGGAGCCGCCGGAGAGGCTAAGGAGCTGGACGGCCGAATACGTCGGACCGATGCACGGTGCCCAGCCCAGCCCGAAGGTGATGCCCAGCAAGGGCGCGCCCCAGAGACCGGCCGGGGGTTTGGCATGGATCTTGGCATCGCGCTGGAGCCAGCCGAAGCCGCCCATGAACACCACGCCCATGACGATCACCAGGACGCCCAGCAGCTGGGTGATCCACATGTTCTGCGAGCCCGTGATGAAGCTGCCCAGCTGCCCGAAGGCGCCGCCGAGCAGCACGAAGATCACGGAGAAGCCCAGGACGAACAGCCCGATGCCGGCCAGCATGCGCCCGCGCCTTTGCTTCTGCAGGTCGACGCCGGTCAGTCCCGTGACGTAGCCCAGGTATCCGGGCACCAGCGGGAGGACGCAGGGCGAGAGGAAAGAGACCAGTCCGGCCAGCAGCGCGACGGGAATGGCAAGCAGCAGCGATCCGTTCAGGATGGCTTCGGCGAAGGGGCTGTTCACGGTGGGGCCCCGCTACTCGGCCACGGCGGCGGCGATGAGGGACTTCAGGGTGCCCTGCTGGATTTCGCCCAGGACCCGGGATGCGACGCGGCCCTGCTTGTCCAGCACGAGGGTGGTGGGCACGGCACCGGGCGGCACGAGGCCGGAGACGGCCAGCAGCACGGCGCCGTCCTTGTCATTGAAGCTCGGGTACGTCAGGTTGAAGGTCTTGTCGAACGCGTCGGCCGTGGCCTTCTCATCGCGCAGGTTGACGCCGAAGAACTGTACGCCCTTGGTCTTGAATTCCTGGTTCAGCGCCTCGAGGGAGGGCGCCTCGACCCGGCAGGGGGCGCAGGCGGCAAACCAGAAGTTCAGCACGGTGACCTTGCCAGGGAAGTCCGCCGACGTGACGGCCGTGCCGTCGAACAGCGTCCCCTTGAGCGCCACGGGACTCTTGCGGTCCGCGACGGCGAACTCGGTGACGGACCCGTCGCCGGCCACGTAGTTCTTGTTGTCCCCGGCCTTGGCCTGTTTGGCGAGGGCGTCGTCCTGGGCGCAGCCGGACAGCCCGAACACCGCGGCCAGCGCGGCCCCGCCGGCGGTCAGGACGCTGCGGCGGGACAAAGGCATGTTTTCGCGGCGGTTCGCGGCCATGGTCAGGCTCCCGGGGTGCTGGCGGCACCGGGCAGCAGGGCGGCAGCGGGCTCGCTGTAGTCGACGCGCACGAGGCCGCCGGCGTCGTCGAACACCAGGGACGTCAGGGACGTCAGGGTGCATTCGCGCTTGCGCGGGTCGTGCCACAACGGCCGGCCTTCGGCGCTGAGCCGCGTGGCCCAGATGGGCAGCTGGTGGCTGACAAGGATGGCTTCGGCCCCGTTGCCGCCCAGCTCGATGGCACGGACGCGTGCGTCCTGGACGGCCGCGATGACCCGCGCGGCCTGCTCCTTGTACGGCTCACCCCAGGAGGGTCGTAACGGGTTGTACAGCCGGGCCCAGTGCTTGGGACGCAGCAGCTCCGCCTTCGAGACGCGAAGGCCCTCAAAGTAGTTGGCGGCCTCGATGATGCGGGATTCGGTGGCAATTTCCAGGCCCAGGGCGTCGGCGATCGGCTGCGCCGTCTCCTGCGCGCGGGTCAGTGGGGACGCGGCGAGGTGGACGATCCTGGCCCCTTGCGCGGACCGCTCCCTGAAGTGTTCCGCCAGGGTGCGGGCCATCTCCCGGCCGAGTTCGGAGAGGTGGAATTCCGGCAGCCTGCCGTACAGGACACCATCGGGATTGTGGACCTCGCCGTGGCGGAGCAAATGAACAGTGGCTTGGGGCATGTCTACCAGTTTCTCAAAGATGCCGGTCGATCTGAAATCTTCTACGGGAGGTAGAACTGATGAGTTTGGAAAAATGTTCCCCGGAGTTGGAATAAAAGATGCAAATGCATGTTTATACTCGGTGAAGCAGTTAGTTGAGATTTCAACCAATGATGCTTCAACTAGCGATCAGACGAACCACCGCAGTACCAACCCGACTCAAGGAGAACCACCATGGCACTTCCCGCAAACGTCACCACCGGCACCTGGACCCTCGACCCGTCGCACAGCGAGATCGGCTTCACCGTCCGCCACGCCGGCATCAGCAAGGTCCGCGGTCAGTTCACCGACGCTGCCGCCACCCTGGACCTCGCCGAGAACGTCACCGACTCCAAGGTCAACGCCTCGATCAAGACCGCAAGCTTCGATTCCGGTGACGCCAACCGCGACGGCCACGTCCGCGGCGAAGATTTCTTCGACGTCGAGACGTTCCCGGAGATCTCCTTTGTCTCCAACACCATCGTCCCCAAGGGCGACGCCTACGAGCTCCAGGGCGACCTCACCATCAAGGGCATCACCCGCCCCGTGGCCCTCGAGACCGAATTCAACGGCGTGGCCGTCGATCCCTTCGGCAACACCCGCGCCGGCCTGAGCGCCGAAACCACGATCAGCCGCAAGGACTTCGGGCTGACCTGGAACGCCGTCCTCGAAGCCGGCGGCGTGCTGGTCAGCGACAAGGTTGCCATCAACCTGGAACTGGCCTTCATCGCTCCCGCAGCGTAGCCAGCATCCAGGACGGTCGCGGCCCGGTCACTCCCGTCCGCGCCTGAGGGCCGACGCCGGTCAGCCGGCAACAGCGCCCCGCTTCATCTTCGCGATGAAGCGGGGCGCTGTTGTTTTTCGCCGCTGCTGCCTGCCCCTCTTGGGCGCCGCCGTCGGGCACCGCGACGCGGCTGCAGATTCCCTAGATAACAAGGAAACGGCGGTCTACAGTGAGAGCCATGAGCAACCCGAGTGATGTACCTCCGCAGCAGCCGGGCGCCCAGCCGCCGGCGTCGGGCAGCGTCCCGCCCGCCGGCCCACCGCAGCTTCCCGCCAACCCGCCGCCCCCTCCCGGGTACCAGGCACCGCCTCCSGGGTACCAGGCACCGCCTCCCGGGTACCAGGCACCGCCTCCCGGGTACCAGGCACCGCCTCCCGGGTACCAGGCACCGCCTCCCGGGTACCAGGCACCGCCTCCCGGGTACCAGGCACCGCCTCCCGGGTACCA